>DATCOE010000055.1:0-46118 GCA_036564885.1 Gaiellaceae bacterium
CAAACGGCTTCTGCAGCACCTCGCCGTCGATGCGCGTCGGCCATGCCGCGGCGTGCGCATTGCCGGAGATGAAGAGCACCCGGATCTCTGGGCGGCTGTCGCTCACACGTGCGGCGAGCTCGTAGCCGCTCATCTCGGGCATCACGACATCGGTGAGCAAGAGATCGACGCTGGGCTCCTGCTCGAGCAGCAGCTCGGCCTCGCTCGGGCGCGTCGCGGGAAGCACGCGGTAGCCCGCGTTCTCGAGCACACGGCAGACGAGCTCCCGCACCAGCTGCTCATCCTCGACGAGCAAGATCGTCTCGGTGCCCCGGTCGAGATCGCCGAAGCTCCGGCTCGCGACTGCGCCGGAAGCCCGCGGATGCCCGAGCTCGTGCAGTCGACCCGTCAGGCTCGTCGCGTGGTCGGCAGCCTTCGTGATCTCATCCACGTCCGCGAGCTGCTCGGGCGCCTCGAGTGTTGCGCGCAGGACCGTGCTGTACCCCCTGATCACGAGCAGGGCGTTGTTGAGGTCGTGAGCTACCTCGTCCACGAGGCGAACGGCAGCCTCCAGGCGCGCCGCGTCGTCGGTCTCGTGTGGGGAACCGGGGCGGTGCGGCGTCATGCGCTCCATCCAGCCGGCCGCGGCGCGGCGCCGCAGACACACCATGCAGGGGAGCCGAGTACCCTTTTAGAGGAATGCGCCGGACGTCGCTGCGCACTATCGTCAACGAAATGCCCACGGCTCAGCTCGAAGTCTTGATCCTCGACGACGACGAGATCGTGTGCGCTTGGCTGCGAGCGTCGCTCGCGGGCACGGAGTTCCGCGTCGCGGGCGAGGCGTCGAGCCGCGCGGCTGCGCTGAAGCTGCTCGAACGGCGGCGTATCGACCTGCTGCTCGTGGACTTCCAGCTGCAGGGCGAGAACGGTCTCGAGCTCGTACGCGGGCTCCGAGCCGAAGGACGGATGACGCCCGCTGTGATCATGACGGCGTCGCCCCAGCGGGGCTTGAGCGAAGAGGCGCGCGAGGCGGGGGCCCAGGCCACGCTCCTGAAGAGCTCGAAGCGCGAAACGCTGCTCGGGGCGCTGCGCGCGGTCGCAGCGGGGAAGACGTGGTTCGATCCAGCCCACCCGAGCCGCTCGGACGATGCCTCGCCGCTCACTCCCCGTGAGCGGGAGGTGCTGACGCTCGTGGCGCGTGGTCTCACGAACAGGGAGGCCGCCGAGCAGCTCGAGCTTGGAGAGGAGAGCGTGAAGACGTATCTCGAGCGGGCTTACGGCAAGCTCGGTGTCTCGCGCCGCGCGGAAGCGGTGGCTGAAGCCCACAGGCTCGGTCTCCTCGGCCGCTAGCTGGCTTGGTGCCATGGCGGGGTGCGTCTGGGGATGGCTCAGGCCAAGCCGTGTGGACGGGCCGGCAGAAGGCAAGACTGGTTGCCTTGCCAAGGCTGGGCCGGCCGCACGGCGCAGTGCATGAGCCACCATCCAGGCGTGCACTGTCATGGCATCAACCATCTACTCGATGAGCTTCGAGCGCAGGGCCGTGGCGACGGCTCCTGTGCGGGTCGCGGCGCCGAGCCGCTTTCGCGCTTTCGCCGCGTGCACACGCACGGTCTCCGGTGCAACGCCGAGCTGCGCCGCGATCTCGCTGTAGCCGAGCCCGTCGGCGAGCAGGCGTAGCGTCACGCGCTCACGCGTCGTGAGCCTCCGTTCCGCGTGGTTCGCGCAGAACGCCTGGCCGACGTGATGCTCCCCCGCGACGGCTTCCTTCGCGACGCGGACGAGCTCGTCCAGCGGCGACTGCTTGGCGACGATGGCGTCGACTCCGGCCAGAATCGCCGTCTCGGCAGGACCGAGCTCGGCAGCGTCCGCGAACGCGACGATGCGCATCGTGGGAACCGTCGCGCGCAGCGCCCCGAGGACGGGACGGCCGTCGGACGCCGAGAGGTCGGGATCCCCGACCACCACCACCGGTCGGAACCTCCGGGCCGCTTCGATGGCGGCGTCGGCGGTCGTCACGCGGGCCACGACGTCGAAGCCCGCCTCCTCCAGCCGCGCGGCCACGAGCTCGACCAGCGCAGGGTGCGGATCGACGACGAGGCAGGCCGGCCGAGCCAGGGGCAGACGTGCTGCAGGGACGTTGCTGGACATCACCGCGTAGCTTCGCGGTCAGCGGGGCCCCCGCTGTCCCCCGTTCAGGTCGTGAGCTTCAGAACCTCAGCCCGCGGCCGGAAGGTAGATACGGAAGGTTGCGCCCGAGCCTGCACGGCTCTCCGCGACGATCGTGCCGCCGCTCTGCTTGACGATGCCGTACGCGGTCGACAGGCCGAGGCCTTCTCCGCGCCCGACCTCCTTCGTCGTGAAGAACGGCTCGAACACGTGCTCGAGCGTGTCCGCGTCTATCCCGTAGCCCGAGTCGCTGATCGAGAGCTCGACGTACTGACCGCCGGCGAGCTCGCGTGCAGCGGTGCCGTCAGACGCCTCCGCGTCGTGCTCGATGTCGACGTTGCGCGTGCGGATCGCGACGCGCCCCCCGGCGGGCATCGCGTCGGCGGCGTTGACCACGAGGTTCAGGATCACCTGCTCCATCTGCGCGGGGTCGGCGCGCACCACGCGCAGCTCGCTGTCGGGCTCGACCGCGAGCTCCACCTCCGAGCCGACAATTCGCGAGAGCATCGTCGAGAGCTCGGTCACGAGCGCGTTCAGGTCGACAGCGCGCGGCTGCAGCACCTGCCTGCGCCCGAACGCCAGCAGCTGAGCTGTCAGCTTCGCCGCGCGGGCCGCCGCGCGCTCGATCTCCTCCGCGTGACGGCGTTCGACCGTCCCGGGTGCGAGCCGGGCGAGCAAGAGCTGCGAATACCCCCCGATGGCCGTCAACATGTTGTTGAAGTCGTGCGCGACGCCGCCGGCAAGGGCGCCCACGCTCTCGAGCCTCTGCGCCTGCCACAGGCCGCGCTCGAGCTGCTTGCGCTCGGTCACGTCGCGCACGATCGAGACGTGGCGCCCAGGCAGCACGTTGGCCGTCGCCGCGAACTCCGCCTCGCGGTGCGTGCCGTCGCGGCGCACGATCGTGTACGCGCCCGCCGCCTTACCCGAATCGAGAAAGTCCCGCCAGGCGACACTTGGAACGTCGGTGACCGGCGACAGATCCGGGACAGACAGCGACAGGAACTCGTCACGTATCCGGCCGTAGAGCTCGCACGCTGCCGGATTGACGTCGAGGAAGCGCCCCTCGTCGTCGATCAGCACCATCGCATCGAGTGCGCTGTCGAAGACCGCGCGGAACTGCTCCTCGCTCTCGCGGAGAGCGTCGACCGCCTCGCGCTCTGCCTGCTCAGCGCGCTTGCGATCGGTGACGTCGATCACGAAACCCTGCTCGAACAGAGGGGTGCCGGCCTCGTCGCGCACCGTGTTCATCATGTCGAGCACCCAACGAACGCTGCCGTCGGGCCGCACGATCCGGTACTCGAACTCGACCTGCCCGCCGCCCGCGCGCGCCGTCGCCTCCTGCTCGATCACATGAGCGAGGTCGTCCGGATGCACCACGCGGTCAAAGAGCGTGCTGTCCGCAAGCCATTCGTGTGGCGGGTGCCCGAAGAGCTGCTCCACCTGCGGACTGACGTAGGTCGCGCGCCACTCCGGCTCGATCGCGTTCACGTACGTCACGAGCGGTAGCTGCTCGATCAGCCGCCGGTACTCACGCTCTGCCTTGGCGCGCTCGTTCAGTGAACGATGGAGCTCGGTGATGTCGATCACGATCCCGCCGAATTGTTTCGCCCCGACCGCGTCGACCGGGAAGTAGGACACGAGCGCGCTACGCGTGTCGCCGGGCCTGACCTCGATGTCGATCTCGCGCCCCTGCAGCGGCTCGCCGGTGCGCCAGACCTCGTCGAACAGCGGCTCCAAGCGGTCCGCGAGCATGGGAGCGAGATCGCGCAGCCGCCGGCCGAGGTGCTCCTCGACGGAGACGCCGACAATGCGCGCGAGCGCTTCGTTGACCCGCACGTACCTTCCCTCCGCATCCGTGATCGCCATGCCTGCCGACGAGTCGCGGAAGAACGCATCCGTCTGCGCCCGCTCCCGGGCGAGCGCGAGCTCGAGCTCCTTCTCGCGCGTGATGTCCGTGAGGAAACCCTGCACGGTGGCGCTCCCGTCCTCTGCAGTGGCGACCGTGGCGACGTCTCGCACCCAGACCTCGCGTCCGTCGTGCGCGAGGAGGCGGTACTCGACGCTCACCTGCTCGCGCGTGCCGCGCACCGCCGTCCACGTGGCGAGGAAGAGCTCCCTGTCCTCCGCCGCGACGCGGCCGAGCCAGAACTCAGGTTCCGAGACCCAGTCCTCGGCGGCAAAGCCGAGGAGCGCCTCGATCTGAGGGCTCACGTACTCGACCGACCACGGGGCCTCGAGCGGCGCGACATACGTCACGAGCGGGAGCTGCTCCAGCAGAACTCCGCCGTGGGGGGAAACCATCCGGGCGGTCACCGCCCGCTCGAGAAAGTCCTATCACCCGGATACGCCACGGGTGCCCGTGCCCGGTGGATGCGCATGAGCCCATCTTCGCCGCCACGGGCCGTTCTTGCCATACGTCGAATCGAGGATCACCCGTCACCCCAATGGGTGAACCGAGACCGCCCAGGCCGGATCCGGGCGAGACGCGCCGCGTCTGGCACACCAGCCGTGCGTGCGGCCAATCCACATCAAGCCTCAGGTCGAAGCGGCCACGCGGCCGCGGACCTCGCCGAGCTCGAGGCGGCCGGCGTGCGCGCGCAGCACGACCTCGTCGCCGTCCTCGAGGAACGTGCGCTCGGCCCCGCCCGGCAACCGGAGCGGCTCGGCGCCGTTGCGCGTCAGCTCGATCAGCGATCCCTCCGACCCGCGCTCCGGGCCGGAGATCGTGCCCGACGCCATCAGATCGCCGGTACGGATCGACGCGCCGTTCGAGGTCGCGTGCGCGAGCTGCTGCGGCATCGTCCAGTAGAGCGTTCGCGCGTTGCCGCGCGAGACGACC
Source organism: Gaiellaceae bacterium (assembly GCA_036564885.1). Lineage (GTDB taxonomy): Bacteria > Actinomycetota > Thermoleophilia > Gaiellales > Gaiellaceae > Palsa-739. The sequence goes on from DATCOE010000055.1 coordinate 4,985, forward strand.
GCGCCGTTCAGCGCGACCTCGAGGTCGACGTCGAGGGCCCAGTCGCGACCGCCGGCCCCATCGCGACCGACGGCAAGATGCGGCAGCGGCGGCGGATCCTGAACAGGCGCCTCGACGCGATGTTCCTCGAGGAGCGCGAGCGGCGTGATCCAGGCGGAGACCGACGTGAGAAACGACTTGCCGAGGAACGGGCCGAGCGGCACGTACTCCCAGGCCTGGATGTCGCGTGCGCTCCAGTCGTTGACGAGCACGACGCCGAACACGTGCTCGACGAAGCTGTCGGCCGACACGGGCTCGCCCCGCCGGCTCGGCACGCCGACGACGAAGCCGAGCTCGAGCTCGATGTCGAGGCGCCGTGACGGCGCGTACACCGGCGATCCGCCCCGCTCGACCAGCTGGCCGCGCGGCCGGACGACGTCGGTGCCGCTCACGACGACGCTGCCCGCCCGCCCGTGGTATCCAACCGGAAGCCGGCGCCAGTTCGGCAGCAGAGGCTCCGAGTCGGGACGGAACAGGCGCCCCATGTTCGTCGCATGCTCGAGGGACGAGTAGAAGTCGACGTAGTCGGCGACCTCAAAAGGCAGGTGCAGGGTCGCCTCGTCGATGCCCACGCGCGGCCCGTCGTGCTCGCGCGCACGGCCGAGCGCGTCCGCCCACGCCCCCGGGCCCTGCGCCATGAGCGGATTGAGGGAGCCGGCGCGAAAGAGCTCGCCGAGCGCCGAGAGGTCGACGACCTCGTCGCCCGCGCACCAACCCACCCGTGGCTCGGCCCCCGCGACCGAGAAGACGCCGAAACCGGTCATGCGGCAACGCTACACTTGCCCGCGGGTCGGGCTCCGCACAGTGGGAGCGTGTGAACCGCGTCAGATCCGGAAGGAAGCAGCGCTAAGCATTCCCTTCCAGGTGTGCGGGTCGCCCGGCCCCTTTCTCTCGTTCATGCGTGTCCTCGGCAATCAGGAAGAGCGGCCGCTGCTTCACGTCGTCGTACATGCGCCCGACGTACTGGCCGAGGATGCCGAGGAAGACGAGCTGGGCGCCGCCGAGCAGTAGCACCGCCGCAGTCACCGACGTCCAACCGGGAATCGCCCGGTCGGTGAACGCCTTGATCGCGAGCACGTACACGAGATAGAGCCAGCCGAGGAGCGAGACGCAGACGCCGAGCACGCTCGCGACGCGCAGGGGAAACGAGGAGAAGCTCACCGTCGCGTCCCACGCGAACAGGATCATCCGTCGCAGGCTGTACTTCGACTCACCAGCCTCCCGCGCGCCGCGCTGGTACTCGACGAACGTCTGCCGGTAGCCCGCCCAGCGCACGAGGCCGCGCAGGAAGCGGTGCCGCTCCGGCATGGCGGCGATGACGTCGACCACGCGCCGCGACATCCAGCGGAAATCGGCGGCGCCCTCGGGCAGCTCGAGCGTCGAGAGCCGATTCAGCAGCTTGTAGAACACCCGCGCCGAGAAGCGCTTCCAGAACCCGGCGGCGTCGTCCGCGCTGCGCACGGCGTACACGACGTCGTTACCGCCGCGGGCAGCCGCGAGCAGGGCGGGTATCGCCTCGGGCGGGTGCTGGAGGTCGGAGTCCATGGTGATGACGCCGTCTCCCCGCGCGACCGACAGCCCGGCCGTCAGCGCTAGCTGATGACCGAAGTTCCGCGACAGGCGGATGCCTCGAATGCGCGGGTCGGCGTCTGAGGCGGCTGCGATCGCTCCCCACGTCCCGTCGCGCGAGCCGTCGTCGACGAGCACGACCTCCCACTCCTCGCCGATCGTCTCGAGAACCGCCGTCAGCCGGGCGACGAACGCGGGCAGGACGTCCGCCTCGTCGTAGGCGGCGGCGACGACGCTCAGCATCCGCGCCAGCATAAGCCCGGGAGACGAGGGCGGTAAGGTGCGCGGGTGAGGTCGGGTCGCATCCTCGGGGCCGTGACGCTCGGCGCGATCGCTCTCGCGTACGCGCTCCCGATGGAGTCCGTCGGCTGCGCGCAGACGTCGCACTACGCGGCGACGCGCTCCTTTGCGGAGGGGCATCCGGACATCGACCGCTACGCACAGGAGACGTGCGACCTCGTGCGGGTGGGCCGTCACTTCTACGCGGCGAAGGGCCCGGCGCTGGACTTCTGGTCGGCGCCCTGGTACCTGCTGCTGCGTTCGGTGGGCGCGGTGCCGAAGAATCCGAATGCGGGGCTGTCGTATCCCGCTGCGATGCTCGGAGTACCCCTTCGGGCGATCTGGCAGATCGGCCTCTGGGCGGTCGTCCTACCGGCGCTCGGCCTGCTGCTGCTCGTGCGGCGGACGGCCGACCGGCTCGAGCCCGGCCTCGGCACCGCAACCGCCGCGATTCTCGGGCTCGCGACGCTCGTGCTGCCGTTCTCGACGCTGCTCTTCGCCCACGTCGCGGCGGCCACGCTCGCGTTCCTGTCGTTCTCACTGCTCTTCCGGCACGAGGCAGGCTCGTTGCGGGTCGCCGCGGCCGGGGCTGCCGCGGGCCTCGCGGTCGCGACCGACCTGCCGCTGGCCGTCCCCGCCGCGCTGCTCGGGCTCTACGCGGCGTCCCGGACACCGCGGCTCCGCCGGCTCGTCTCGTTCGGCGCCGGCGGCCTGGTCGGGCTCCTGCCGCTACTCGCATTCGACTGGTGGGCGTTCGGCTCGCCGCTCCATCTCGCCTACTCGGGCGTTGCATTGAACCCCGGAGCGGGCGGGATCGAGCAGTCGCCGGGCAGCCACGGTTTCTTCCAGGTGCAGCTTCCCGACTTCCGCGTGGCGGTCGAGCTGCTGCTCAGCCAGCGCGGGCTGCTCGTCCTCACCCCGGTCGTCGCCGCAGGCGTCGCGGGAACCGTTCTGCTCTGGCGGCGAGGCATGCGCGCCGAGGCGGTGCTCATCGCGGCGCTCTGCGTCGCCGAGCTGACCTGGATCTCCGGGCACAACGGCAAGGACATGGCGCTCGGCGGCTGGGTGCCCGGGCCGCGCTTCCTCATTCCGCTCCTGCCGTTCCTCTGCTTTGCCCTCGCACCGGCGCTCCGCCGTGCGCCCGCCACGGTCGGCGCGCTCGCGCTGGTGTCCGCCGGATCGATGGTCGTCGCGACGAGCGCCGAGCCGCTGCTCTCGAATGACGACACCCATCACTGGATCGCTCGCATCGCCGACGGAAACTTCACGGCAACGGTGGTCTCCCTCACCGGCGTCGGCCACGGCTGGCTCGCCATCCTTCCCTTCTACGCGCTCGTCCTCGTCGCCGCAGCCGCGGCGGTCGCGGCGACGCAACTCCCGGTGGGCCGGCGGGACCTCACCGTTGCGGCTGCCGCGCTCGTCGGGTGGATCGTCGTCGAGCACGGCGCCCCGGCTTTGCTGCAGGTCGACCGCCTCGTGCACGAGGCCTACGGCCTCCTCGCCGCGATCGGGCTCGTCGGCGCCCTCGCGTGGGCCCTCGTCCGGCTCTTCGGGGGCCGCCCGGCCGCCGCCGCACCCGGGCTCCTGCTGCTGGCCTTCGGGGCCCGACGCTTCGACGAGCACACCAAGTGGGCTCTTCTTCTGGCCGTGCTCGTGCTGGGCGCGCTCGCGCTCCAGGGGCCACTCGCCGGCCGGCTGCGGCGGCGGGGCATTCCTGCTTGAATCGAACCGTGGCCGCGCTCTACCGGAAGTACCGCCCCCAGACCTTCGACGAGGTCGTCGGCCAGGAAGCGGTGGTCCGGACGCTGCGGAACGCGATCATCGCCGGATCGGTGCGCCAGGCCTATCTCTTCGCGGGCCCACGCGGCACGGGCAAGACGTCGATGGCGCGCATCCTCGCGAAGAGCCTGAACTGCACGCACGGCCCGACGGCGACTCCGGATGGAACGTGCCATGCCTGCGTGGCGATCGCCGCCGGAACGTCGCTCGACGTGATCGAGATGGACGCAGCCTCGCAGCGCGGGATCGACGACATCCGCGAGATCCGCGACCGCGTCGTGCTCCAGCCCGTGGAGGGGAAGCACAAGATCTACATCCTCGACGAGGCCCACCAACTGACGGATGCCGCGTGGAACGCTCTCTTGAAGCTGATCGAGGAGCCGCCGCCGCATCTCGTCTTCGTCTTCTGCACCACCGATCTCTCGAAGGTCCTGCCCACCGTGCGGTCGCGCTGCCAGACGTTCGTCTTCCAGCGTCCGCGCCTGCAGGACATCCTCACCGTGCTGACGCGCGTCGCGGAGGGCGAGAAGATCGACGCACCGCAGCAGGCGCTGTCGCTCGTCGCACGCTCCGCGCGCGGATCGTTCCGCGACGCGACCTCGACGCTCGATCAGCTCGCCGCCGCGACGGAGGGGACGATCACCGTGCAGTCGGTGCTCCAGCTGCTCGGCACGGTCGAGGAGGAGGCGCTCTTCCGGCTCTGCGACCTGATCGTCGACCGCGACACCGCGGGCGCGCTCACCTTCGTCGAGGAGCTGTCCGAGCAGGGTCACGATCTTGGGCGGCTCGTGACCGAGCTGATCGAGCACCTGCGCCACCTGATGCTCGTGCAGCACATGCGCGAGGTGCCCGAGTCGCTGCCCGTGACGGAGGAGACGCGCGAGCGCCTGCGCGCGCAGGCGAATCAGGTCGGCGAGCCGACGGTCGTGCGCCTGCTCGACCTGCTCGCCGTCGCTGTCGACGACATGCGCCAGGGCGGCGACCCGCGGCTGCCGCTCGAGCTCGCGCTCGTGAAGGTCACGCGCCCCGCGTCGGATCTCGCGCGCGAGTCGGTGAACTACCGCCTCGAGCAGCTGGAGCAGCGCGGCCCGACCGCCGCGCCGCCGGCCGTGCTTCCCGCACCCGGCAAACCGGGGCCTGCCCCGACCCCCGCTCCCGCCGCCGCGGCGCCGCCCGTGCCCGCGGCCGCCGACACGGGCGGTGCGGTCGCCACCGCGGCCCCGCCCACGGTCGAGCTCGAGCAGCTTCAGGAGGCCTGGCAGCGCACGATCGTCCCGGCAGTCGCCGAGAAGTCGATCCCCATCTCCACGGTGCTCGGCGAGGCCCGCCCGACCGAGCTCGCAGGCGACACGCTCACCGTCGAGTTCCCCGCGAGCGCGTCCTTCCACCGCCAGCTCGCCGAGGAGCCGAAGAACGCGACGATCCTCGCCGACGCGCTGTACGAGGTGACGGGCCGGCGGCTCGTACTCGCGTTTGCCGTCGGCGATGCAGAAGCAGAAGGGACGGGCGAGCTCGAAGGCCCGGCAGGCGAGGACCGGATTCTCGAGCTGCTGAAGAACGATCTCGGCGCGGTCGAACGAGAGGAAAAACCATGAGCTTCGACATGAACAAGCTGATGCAGCAGGCCGCGCAGATGCAGGAGCAGATGCAGAAGATGCAGCAGGAGGCCGCGAGCGAGACCGCCGAGGCGTCGGTCGGCGGGGGCATGGTCAAGGTGACCGCCAACGGCGCCGGCGAGGTGCTGTCGATCACGATCTCGCCCGAGGCGATCGACCCCGAGGATCCCGAAGGGCTCGCCGACCTCGTGCTCGCCGGGGTGAACGAGGCGCTGCGCTCCGCCTCCGCCGCCGTCGAAGCAAAAGCGCAGGCCCTCATGGGCCAGATGGGTCTCGGAGACCTCGGCATTCCGGGCCTGGGCAGTTAGTGAGGGTCGTCGCGGAGCGGAACGTGTTCCGCGCAGCAGTGAGACGCTCACCGACAGCGGAGAAGAAGGGGGCCCACGGGGGAAACCTGGTTTCCCCCGTGAAGCGAGCGAAGCGAAGCGAGCAATGCTGAGCCCCGCCGTCGACAACCTCGTGGCCCAGCTGACGCGGCTGCCGGGGATCGGCAGCCGGACCGCCCAGCGGCTCGCGTTCCACATCCTCCAGGTGCCGAAGGAGGAGGCGCAGGCGCTCGCCGACGCGATCCAGGACGTGAAGGAGCGCGTGCGCTTCTGCCGCGAGTGCGGCAACCTCACCGAGGAGGAGGTCTGCTCGATCTGCCTCGACACACGGCGCGACCACACGATCATCTGCGTCGTCGAGCAACCCGTCGACCTGATCTCCGTCGAGCGCACCGCCGAGTACCGCGGCCTCTACCACGTGCTCGGTGGCTCGCTCTCACCGCTCGACGGCATCGAGCCGGAGCACTTGCGCATCGACGAGCTGCTGCGGCGCGTCGACCGGAACGGCGTCCGCGAGGTCGTGCTCGCCACGAATCCGAACATGACCGGCGAGGCGACCGCGGCCTATCTCGCCGACCGCTTGCGCGGGCGCGTACGCGTGACGCGGCTCGCGAGCGGACTGCCCGTCGGCGGCGATCTCGAGTACGCCGACGAGGTGACGCTCGGGCGCGCCCTGTCCGGGCGCCGCGAGATGCCCTGACTACACTCAGGACGTGACAACCACACACTACGAGTCGGTCCCGGAGGTCGCATCCGACTCGAAGACGCGCGGGCGCGACCTCGTGGTGATGAAGTTCGGTGGCACCTCGGTCGGCGACACCCAGAAGATCAAGGACGTCGCCCGCCGCCTGGCAGCCGCGCGCGAGGCCGGCTACCGCGTCGTCGGTGTGCTCTCGGCAATGGGCCACACGACGGACGAGCTGATCCGGCTCGCGCAGGAGATCTCCCCTCGACCAAACCCGCGCGAGTACGACATGCTCGTCTCGACCGGAGAGCGGATCTCGAACGCGTTGTGCGCGATGGCGATCCAGGACCTCGGCCACGGGGCGGTCTCGCTCACCGGCTCGCAGGCGGGGATCGTCACCGACACCGTGCACGGCAAGGCGAAGATCGCCGAGGTGCGCGGGAAGCGCATCAACGACGCGCTCGACGACGAGAACATCGTGCTCGTCGCCGGCTTCCAGGGAGTGTCGTCGGCGCACGAGGTGACGACGCTCGGGCGCGGCGGCTCCGACATTACGGCGGCGGCGCTCGCGGCAGCGCTCGGCGCGACGGTCTGCGAGATCTACACCGACGTCGAGGGCGTCTTCACGGCCGACCCTCGCATCGTCCCAAACGCCCGGAAGCTGAAGGCGCTGACCTACGAGGAGATGCTGGAGCTCGCGGCGAGCGGCGCGAAGGTGCTGCAGCTACGCTCGGTCGAGTTCGCGCGCAACCACAACGTGCGGCTGCACGTTCGCTCCACCTTCTCCCAGGCGGAAGGAACGTGGATCGTCGACGAGGAGGATCCGGTGCTCGAAAAGGCAATCATCTCCGGAGTGGCGCACACCGACTGCGAGCCGTTGTTCCGCGTGCGGGAGATCGAAGCCGCGAAGCTGTTCGCGCGGCTTGCTGACGCGAACGTCAACGTCGACACCATTCTCCAGGTCGCGTCCGACGAGATCGTCTTCAGCGCGCCGCTCGAGGATCGCGACGCCTGCGAGGAACTGCTCGGCTCGCTCGGCATCGAGTGGTCGATGCGCGACGACCTCGGCAAGGTGAGCCTCATCGGCGCCGGCATGAAGAGCCACCCTGGCATCGCCGCGAAGACCTTTGCGACGCTCAAGAGCATCGGCGTCGAGTCGAAGATGATCTCGACCTCGCCGATCAAGATCGCATGCCACGTGGCGACCGCTGACGTGCCGCGTGCGGTGGCGGCGCTGCACGACGCGTTCGAGCTGGAGACCGCGTGAGCGGCGTGCCCCGCATCGGCGTGGTCGGCGCGACGGGCGCGGTCGGCACGGTCACGCTCGGCTTGCTTTCGCAGCGCGGCTATACAAACGTGCGCGCGTTCGCGTCGTCTCGCTCCGCGGGCGCCTCGGTCGCGTTCGGCGAGCGCGAGCTTCGTGTCGAGGAGGCGACGCCGGAAGCACTCGCCGCCGGCGAGCTCGACCTCGTCCTCTTCTCCGTCGGCACGTCGGCCTCCCGCGAGCTCGTTCCGCACGCGGTGCGCGGTGGCGCGATCGCCGTCGACAAGTCCTCGGCGTACCGGCTCGAGCCTGGCATCCCGCTCGTAGTGCCCGAGGTGAACGGGGCGCGCGCGCTCGAGAACGACGGCATCGTCGCCAATCCGAACTGCTGCACGATCCCGCTCACCTGCGTGCTGAAGCCGCTGCACGATGCGGCCGGCCTCGCTCGCGTGCGCGTCGCGACGTACCAGTCGGTCTCCGGCGCAGGCGCACGCCGTATGGACGCGCTGCGCGCCGAGGATCCCGCGGAGCACAACCTCGCGATGGACTGGACGTGGGAGGGCGACGAGACCGACGAGGAGTCGAAGCTCCGCGCGGAGACGCGCAAGATCATGGAGCTGCCCGACCTGCCGCTGAGCGCGACGACCGTGCGCGTGCCGGTGCTCGTCGGCCACGCGGAGGCGGTGTGGATCGAGCTCGAGCGGCCGCTCAGCGCCGACGAGGCAACCGCGCTCCTGCGCGACGCACCCTCGGTCAGCGTCGTGGGCGTGCCGACGCCGAAGGACGCAGCGCAGACGGATCAGGTGCTCGTCGGGCGCATCCGCCCAGACCGCGCGTCGGAGCACGGGCTCGCGCTCTTCCTCGCGTGCGACAACCTGAACAAGGGCGCAGCGCTCAACGCGATCCAGATCGCCGAGCTGATCCTCGACGCTTCGCTTCGCTCGCTTCGCGGGGGAAACCATGTTTCCCCCGCGGACCCCCTTCTTCGTCGCTGACGGCAAGCGTGTCAATGCTGCGCGGAGCAAGCTCCGCTCCGCGACGTTCGCAGGCTGCACGCCCCGGTAAGCGTCAGGGTCTTTGGGGTGCAGGCGCGGGGACGAACGCGTCGCGCACGACGCGTAGGACCTTCTCGCGCGTGCCCTCCATCACCGGCTGCAGGCCGCCCAGCTCGAGGCGCACGAGCTCCAGCCGGCCCTGCATGCGCACCGTCTGGAACCCGAAGTCCGAGAGGAAGTCGCGCGGGAAGATCGTCTTGTGCACGTGGAAGCGGTCGAAGGCCGACTCGCCCTCCGCGTAGCAGTACGCGAACGCCTCGAGCGCACGCGCGCCGCGGTCGCGCGCCTCGCCGATCGCCGTAAGGAACAGCGACTGCATCACCCACGGCTTCGTCGGATCCGTGAGGTACGCGCACGTGACGAGCACCGCGTCGTCGCTCGGAGGCCCCGCAGGCAGCTCGGCCGCGCGCGGGAAGAAGCCCGCCGGGCCGTACTGCATCGAGCCGAGCAAGCGGCGGTCGTCATCGTAGTACACGGTGCCCCAGGCGCCCCACTCTTCCTCGGTCCCCTGGATCCATTTCCGCTTTTCGACACGCCGGCCCGTGCGGGACTGCCACCAGATGCATTCATGGCACACCGTTGGCGCGGTGGGGAGCGTCGCGCCCGTGAGCCCCGCGATGCGCGTCACGGCCGCGGCCCGATCTCGCCGACGGCGACGTCCACCGTCGCGGGATCGACGTCAGCCATGCGCAGCAGGTACTCGCGTACTCGCGTCTGAACGTCGCGGCCGAGCTCGGGGATCGACGCGCCCCAGTCGACAGCGAGGTGTAGCTCGACGCGCACCAAACCGTCGTCGGTCACGACACGCACACCGCGCCTGCCGGGCAGCGAGCTCTCCGACACGCCGCGCACGCCGGCGACCTCGCGGGCCGCGTCGGCGGCGTACCGCGCGAGGATGTCCGCCGAGATCGAGGCCTGCCCTTCCATCAACCCGAACGTAGCACCAGTTCCGTCGCCTCGGGCCTCGCCGCGAAGCGGAACGGAACGAAGGTCGTGCCGAGCCCCGGCGAGACGTGCATCACGCCCGCCGCGCTGCGATAGACCCCACGCTGGTAGCGCGCACCCAGGTGCGCGAGCCGGAGCTTCCCGCCCGGGTACGGAACGGCGATCTGCCCGTCGTGCATGTGACCCGTGAGTACGAGATCGAAGCGCCCCGACTCGATCCGGTCGAACACGCGTGGGAAATGGCAGAGCAGCACGCGGAGATCGGCGTGACGCGAGAGCAGGTTGGGATCGACCTTCGCCAGACGGCGAACGACCAGCCGCGGGTGCGCGCCCGCGATCCAGACGCTCCGGCCGCGCAGCTCGAGCAGCACGCCCTCGTCGTTCAGGAGGGTCACCGGCGCGAGGTCGCGTAGGTTCGATGCCCGCGCCTGCGGATCCCGCGAGATCGCCAGGTCATGGTTGCCGAGCACCGCGAACGCGGGCAGGGGCAGACGCCCGACGAGCTCGCGCAGGCGCTGCTCGCCGCGCGGGTGCGTCAGCAGGTCGCCCGTGATCACGACGAGGTCCGGCTTCCGCTCGGCTACCCACTCGACCGCGCGCTCCACCGCGTGCGCGCCGCGCGACGGCACGCCGAGGTGGAAGTCCGAGAGATGGGCGATGCGCAGCCCGTCGAGCTCGGACGGCAGCCCCGGCAGCTCCAGCTCGAGCTCGCGCAACCGGACCCAGCCGGCCTCGAACCACCCCCAGCCGACGGCGGCGCCCGCGACGGACCCCAGAACAGATCCGGCGCGGCGCCAGAAGGCTGCCGCGCCGGAATCCACCCCACCAGTCATCAGATGCCGCAACGGCGGCAAACCTGCGCCGTGCTCAGACTTCGAGCTTCTCGAGCGCCGGCCGCGGATCGACGATGTGCCGCTTGAACTTCAGCTCCGAGTCCTCGAGCCCGGCGGCGACGCCGACGAGCTGGGAGAGATGGAGGATCGGCATGCCGAACTTCCGGCCGGTGGAGGCCTCGAGCTTCTGCTGCCACGCGTCGAGCGAGAGGTGGCACAGCGGGCACGGCGTCACCATCACGTCGGCGCCCGCCTCCATCGCCTGCTCGACCGGCTGGATCAGCTCGGCCAATGCGGTCTCCTCGCGAGCCTGGATGATCGGGAAGCCGCAGCACTTGATCTTCGCGGGGTAGTCGATCGCCTCGCCGCCGCACGCCTCGATGATCCGCTCGAGCGACGACGGGCGGTCCGGATTCTCGAAGCCCATGATCTTCGACGGCCGGAGGATCTGACAGCCGTAGAACGGCGCCACTTTGAGGCCCTTGAGCCCCTTGTGGGCGGCGACCTTCAGCTTCTCGTACCCCTCGCCCTCGGCGATCTCCCAGAGAAGATGACGGACGTCGACCTCGCCGCTGTACGGCGGCACGCCGACCGACTCGAGGTTCTTGTTGATGCGCGCGCGCAGAGTGTCGTCGCCCTTCAGCATGAAGTTCGCCTGGCGCAGGTTGAGCGTGCACACGTTGCACACCGTCAGCAGCGTGTCGCACTCGGCCGCCTCGGCGTACGCGAGGATGCGCGCGTTCAGGTGAAGGTAGTAGTCGGGCTCGGCCTCGTGGATGTCGCCCGCGCCGCAGCACGTGACCGAATCGAGCTCGACCAGCTCGAGCCCGACACGCGGTGCGAGCGCCTGCGTCGACGTGTCGAGCTCTTTCGCCGACATCGACGCGAGACACCCCTTGTAGTACGCAACGCGCTTCAATCCCTCGACCGTGCTCACGCTCCACCCTCCGGCTTCGTGGTGCCGCCGACGGGCGCCGGCGGTTCTTCTTCACCTGGCAGATACGGCCTGGGGAACGATCCAGGCCCGTACGGATCGCGCCCCGGCTGGACCCCGTGCGCGAGCTTCGCGAGGGCGTGCTCGCCCTGCACGTGGCCGAGGAATCCCTGCCGGTCCTGCTCGCGTGTGAGCTTGTGCAACCCGCGCGCCTCGCCGACGTTGGCCGCCACATGCGGCGGGAACTTGAGCCCGGCCTTGTTGTGCGTGATCAGCTTCATGGCGAACTTCATCTGCTTCACGCTCGAGACGATGCCCTGCGTCTTCGGAACGAGCTCGGTCTCGCGCAGCCAGCCCGTCGTCTCCGTGGAGCGGATGAACCATTTCGCGTGCTTCGCGCCCATGTCGCGGTCGACGCCTTGCTTGATCGCCTCGGCGCCCAGCTTGGCGATCGCCTCGCGCGGGTCGACACCCTTGGGGCAGCGCTCCGTGCAGAAGTAGCAGCGGGTGCACTCCCAGATGCCGTGCTGCCCGCTGTACTCCTCGAGCCGCTCCACCGTCGCGCCGTCGCGTGGATCCCCGACGAAGCGCATTCCCTTCGCGAGCGCCTGCGGGCCCAGGAATTCCGGGTCCGACTCCATCGCGTTGCACTCGGAGACGCAGCAGCCGCAATTGACGCAGAGCGCCTCCTTGTGGACGGCGTTCATGCGCTCCTGCGGGACGCGGTACTCCTTGCCGTCCTCGGGCCGGTCGTAGCCGGGCTGCAGGTAGGGCTTCATCGCCTTGAACTTCTGCCAGAAGGGATCCATGTCGACGACGAGGTCCCTGACGATCGGCAGGTTGCCCATCGCCGAGATGGTCGGGATCTCGCCCGCCTGCGCGATCTCGTACATCCGGATCTTGCACGCGAGCACGGCCGCGCCGTTCATGCGCATGCCGCAGGAGCCGCAGATCATCATCCGGCAGCTCTTCCGGTAGGCGAGCGAGCCGTCGACCTTGTCCTTGACGATGTCGAGGCAGTCGAGCAGCGTCGCCTCCTCCGGCGCGTCGATCTCGTACTCCTTCAGCGCGCGATTGCCGGTGGACGAGTCGTAACGCCAGATCTTGAGGGCAACCTGCACGCGCTCAGCCTCCCAGTCCAGGAATCGTGGAGTTGCTTCCGTCGAACCTCTTCGCCACGGGCATCAGTACTTTCGCTCCTCCGGCTCCCACTTGCCCATGCGGACGTCCTTGTAGGAGAGCTCGGGCTTGCCGTCGACCCAGCGGCTGATCGAGTGCTTCAGGAAGTTCTCGTCGTCGCGCGTCGGATAGTCGTGCGGCCGCGCGTGCGCGCCGCGGCTCTCCTTGCGCGCGATCCCCGCCTGGACCATGCACCAGGCGGTGTCGAGCATGTTGCCGAGCTCCATCGCCTGCGTGAGGTCGCTGTTGAAGACATCGCCCTTGTCCTCGACGTAGACGTTCTTGTAGCGCTCGCGCAGCTCCTGGATCACCTGCTCCTCGCGCACCATCTTCTCCTCACGGCGGAAGACGCCGAAGTTGTCGAGCATCGTCTCGCCGAGCTCGTCGCGGATCGTCCACGGGCGCTCGCCGCTCGAGCGGTCGAGCAGCTCCTTGATCTGCCGCTCGGCGTCGCGCTCGACCGACTCGGGAACGTCGACCGCCGCCGCCGAGCCGGCGTACCCGGCGGCCGCCGTGCCCGAGCGCCGGCCGAACGTAATCGTCTCCATGAGCGAGTTGCCGCCGAGCCGGTTCGCGCCGTGCACGGACACGCACGCGCACTCGCCTGCCGCGTAGAGGCCGGTGAGCTCGGTCGCCCCGTCGCTGTCGGTCTCGATGCCGCCCATGTGGTAATGCGCGCCGGGACGAATCGGTATCGGCTCGTAGATCGGGTCGACACCGGCGAACGTCATCGCGTTCTCGCGCGACCCCGGCAGCCGCTCGATGATCCTGTCGGCGCCCAGGTGCCGCAGGTCGAGCATCACGGAGCCGTTGACCCCGCGCCCCTCGTCGATCTCGGTCTGCTCGGAACGGGAGACGACGTCGCGCGACGCCAGCTCGAGCGCGTTCGGCGCGTACCGCTTCATGAAGCGCTCGCCGTCCTTGTTGAGCAGGAACCCACCCTCGCCGCGGCAGCCCTCGGTGATGAGGACGCCGGACGGGAAGAGCGTCGTCGGGTGGAACTGCATGAACTCCATGTCCTTCAGCGGCAGCCCGGCGCGCAGCGCCATGGCGGTGCCGTCGCCGGTGCACGCGTAAGCGTTCGTCGTCGCGCGGTACTGCCGGCCCGCGCCGCCGGTGGCGAGAACGACGGCCTTGCCGCCGACGGTCTTCAGGCCGCCGTTCAGCAGGTCCCAGCAGACGACGCCCTGGCAGCGGCCGTCGTTGACGACGAGCTGCCACGCGAAGAACTCCTCGTACACCTTGATGTCGCGCTTGCAGACCTGCTCGTACAGCACCTGAATGAGCACATGGCCCGTGATGTCGGCCGCGAAGATCGTGCGCGGTGAGCCGGCGGCGCCGAACGGGCGCTGCGCGAGCCTGCCGTCCTCCGCCCGCGAGAAGAACGCGCCCCAGTTCTCGAGCTCGTAGATGTCGCCCGGCGCCTCCCGGGTGAAGATCTCGATCGAGTCCTGGTCGCCGAGGTAGTCGGAGCCCTTGACGGTGTCGAACGCGTGGCTCTCGGGGCTGTCCTCGGCCGCGTTGCCGAGGGCCGCGTTGATTCCGCCCTCCGCCGCGCCGGAATGCGACCGGGTCGGGTGGAGCTTCGAGATCATCACGACGTCGGCACCGGCGTCGTGCGCCGCGATAGCGGCGCGCATGCCGGCACAGCCGGCACCCACTACCAGAACATCGTGCTCCGCGATCACCGTTGACGGACGCTACCTCAAGCGCCCTCGGGCTGCGTCAGAGGAGCGGGCCGGCCGAGGCGAGCGTCGAGCCGGCGGCCGTGAACTTCCCGAAGTTCTCACGGAACATCGCGGCGAGCTCGGCCGCTTTCCGGTCGTACGCCTCGGGGTCGGTCCACGTCGAGCGCGGGTCGAGGAGCCTCGGGTCTACGTGCGGCACCTCGACCGGCACCTCGAAGCCGAATACCGGGTCGCTGCGGTACTCGACGCCGTCGAGCGCACCGGAGAGCGCCGCGTGGAGCAGGGTGCGCGTGGCGAGGATCGGCATGCGTGAGCCCTCGCCGAACGGACCGCCGGTCCAGCCGGTGTTCACGAGCCACACGGCGGAACCGTGCTCGTCGAGCTTGCTGCCGAGCATCTCGGCATAGACCGCCGGCGGCTGCGGCAGGAATGGGGCGCCGAAGCAGGTCGAAAACGTCGGCTGCGGCTCGGTGACGCCGATCTCGGTGCCCGCGAGCTTCGCGGTGAAGCCGGAGAGGAAGTAGTAGAGCGCCTGGTCGCGGCTGAGCCGTGCGATCGGCGGCAGAATCCCGAAGGCGTCGGCAGTCAGCATGATCACCGCGCTCGGATGCCCGGCGCGCTTCTCCGGATGCGCGTGCGCGATCTGCTCGAGCTTGTACGCGGCCCGCGTGTTCTCGGTCTTCGAGTCGTCGTCGAGATCGAGCCGCCCGCGCTCGTCGATGGCGACGTTCTCGAGGATCGTTCCGAACGCCCGCGTCGTCTTGTAGATCTCGGGCTCGGCTTCGACGGAGAGGCGGATCACCTTCGCGTAGCAGCCCCCCTCGATGTTGAAGACGCCGGTGTCGCCCCAGCCGTGCTCGTCGTCGCCGATCAGCCCGCGCTCTGGATCGGCCGAGAGCGTGGTCTTGCCGGTTCCCGAGAGCCCGAAGAAGATCGCGGAGCGGCCGTCATCGCCGACGTTGGCGGAGCAGTGCATCGGCAGAACCGCCTCGAGCGGCAGACGATCGTTCATCACCGTGAAGATCGACTTCTTGATCTCGCCCGCGTAGTACGTGCCGCCGATCACGATCTCGGTGCGGCCGGGATGCAGGACGATGAAGGTGCCTGTTCTCGTTCCATCTTCCTCCGGAACGGCCTCGAACCCTGGAGCGTGGAGCACGAGCGCCTGCGGCGTGAACCCACGGAGCTCCTTGTCGCTCGGGTCGATGAACATCGTCTTCGCGAAGAGCGCGTGGTACGGATGTGTCGTGACCACGCGAACCGAGATCCGATGCGCGGGGTCCGCACCGGCGAACGCGTCGACGACGTACAGCGATGTCTCGCGCGCGAGGAAGTCGGTGACCTTCTCGCGCAGGCGGTCGTAGCCGTCCTCGGAGAACTCCTTGTTCCCCTCCCACCAGATCCGGCCCTCGGAGCTCGGCTCGCGCACGATGAACTTGTCCTGCGGCGTGCGGCCCGTGTGCACGCCGGTGTCGACCGCCATCGGGCCGCCCTTGGCGATGCGGGCCTCGCCCCGTGCAATCGCATTCTCGTAGAGCAGCGGCGTCGACGGGTTCCAGTGCACATGCCCTGTCGGGCTGATCCCGTGCGCGGTGAGATCGACGTTGCCGCGAATGTCCATCGCTGTCATCGGCACTGCTCCTTCCGCCTTGGGCCCGACCGGAGGACGCGTGGCAGCGCCAATCGGGACCCCAACTTGCTCGTATCGTATGCGGGATGGCCGCTGAATCGCTGACAGACCGTTCGCTACTGCCGGGCAACCTCGCGTGATCCCGGTCGTCGACGGCCACAACGACGCGCTGCTGCGCGTCTGGCGAAGCGGAGAGTCGCTGCGCGAGCGCGGCGACGACGGCCACCTCGATCTGCCGCGCATGCGCGAGGGCGGCATCGCCGCCGGGTTCTTCGCGATCTTCGTCCCGGAAGACGACTACACCGGCGACCCGCGCGAAGCCGTCGTCGCGACCGACGACGGCTGGGAGGTTCCGTTCGACGGGCCGCTGACGTTCGAGCGCGCATCGGCGGTCGCGCACGAGCTGGCGGCGATCGCCGAGCGCGACCTGACGCTCATCCGGACGATCGCGGATCTCGAGCGCTGCCTCGCAGGAGACGAGCCCGGCGCGATCCTCCATTTCGAGGGCGCCGAGCCGATCGAGCCCGGCCTGGGCAACCTCGACGGCTGGATCGAGCGCGGGCTGCGGTCGCTCGGGATCGTGTGGAGCCGGCCGAATGCCTTCGGCTGCGGCGTCCCCTTCCACTATCCCGGCACGCCGGACGTCGGGCCCGGGCTGACGGACGCGGGGCGGGGCCTCGTGCGCGCCTGCAACGAGCGCGGCGTGATGCTCGACCTCGCGCATCTGAACGAGCGCGGCTTCTTCGACGTCGCGGCGCTCTCGGATGCGCCCCTCGTCGTCTCGCATACGGCCGCGCACGCGCTCGCCCCGATGCCGCGCAGCCTCACGGATGCAGAGCTCGACGCGATCGGCGACTCCGGCGGTCTCGTCGGCGTCGTCTTCGACACGGTGATGACGCGTTCCGACGGCGACCTCGTCTTCGATACCCCGCTCGACGTGATCGCCGGCCACATCGAGTACATCGCCGAGCGGATCGGCCTCGACCACGTCGCGCTCGGCTCCGACTTCGACGGCTGCTTCCCGCCGGCGGCGCTCGACGACGCGTCGAAGATGCAGGCGCTGCTCGACGCGCTCGGCTGGAGCGACGACGAGCTCGCAAAGCTCGCGCACGGAAACTGGCTGCGCGTGCTTCGCGATACCTGGATCATCTAGAGGGCAGCCCGCATCAGCGAAGCGAGCTCCCCATCCGGCTCGAGCGCGTAGAGGCCTCCGCCGATCCGGTCGGTCGCCCAGACGACGCCGGACTCCTCGACATAGATGTCGTTCAGCTGCGGCGCGGCCTGGCCTGCGGGAGTCTCGGGCAGCCAGTGCGCGACCTCGACGGGCTGCTCGGGATCTTCGAGGTCGTAGACCCGTACGCCCGCGTTGAAGTACGTCACGAAGACGACGCGCTCGCTGCAATAGCTGCCGGCGCAGTTTTCGTGGAGGTTGTGCGGCCCGAACCGGAGCGGTCGGTCGCGAAAATTGCCCTCGGGCTCCGGACACGCCCCGAGCACGCGAGGGCGAGACGGGTCCCCGACGTCGATCACGTGGACGAGCCGCGTCGGCGAGCCCGGCCCGTCCTTCAACTGCTCGTCCGTCGCCACGACGAGCTTGCGCCCGGGAAGAGGCAGACAGGTGTGCGTCTCGCCGCCCGGCTCCCAGGTGAGCCGCGCGATCTGTCGCGGCTGCGAGAAGTCCGCGACGTCGAGGACGACCATCCCGGCGTCGCAGTAGCCGAGGTATGCGACCTCGCCGTCGACGAGCGCGTGGTGCGCCGCATAGCGCGCTCCGGCCGGCTCCGGCTCGTCCAGGACGAAGCGGGCCGCCTCGACCGGTCGCTCCGGGTCGCTCATGTCGATCACCATCCAGATGCGGTCTGCGAAGCCGTCCGGCGTGACGGACGCGTGCGCGTACCGGCCTCCTGTCCAGACGATCCGGTGCACGCCCGTGCCGCCGGAGTCGAAGTGCCCGATCCGGCGGGGCGCGAGGGGATCGCGAACGTCGAACACGAGCATTCCGGCGGTGAACGGATCGCCGCCGCGGAACTGCTCCTGGTTCACGAGCAGCAGGTCCTCGGCCACCTGCACCTTGTGCGTGTGCGACCCGGGCGGCGCGGGCCACTGATCGACGAGGCGGGGACGTGTGGGGTCGGCGACGTCGAGGATGGTGGTTCCCGTTCCGGAGATCCCGAAGTGGCCCACGTAGAGGGCGTCGCCGTGGCGCTGGACCTGCATCCCGTCGCCGCGGCCGCCGAGGTCGGAGAAGCCGACGAGCCGGAGACCGTGCGCACTCTCGACGCGGGGGGTCAACGGACGATCTCGCCGGTACGGGCGGCGTCGCGCATGGCTGTCCAGATGCGCGACGCGGTGAACGGCAGGTCGACATGCCGGATCCCCAGCGGCCCGAGAGCATCGGCCACCGCGTTCGCCACCGCCGCCAGGGTGCCGATCGAGCCGCCCTCGCCCACGCCCTTCGCCCCCAGCGGGTTCAACGGAGACGGCGTCTCGCGCAGGGCGGCGACGATCGGCGGCACCGACTGCGCGGTCGGCAGGTGGTACTCGTAGAGGTTGATCGCGAGCGGCTGCCCGTGCTCGTCGTATCCGACCTGCTCGTGCAGGCACTCGCCGACCGCCTGCACCGCGGCGCCGACCACCTGACCCTCGGCGAGCAGCGGGTTGATCACGCGGCCGCAGTCGTCGACCGCGACGATGCGGCGGATCTCGACCTCGCCCGTCTCGCCGTCGATCTCGACCGACGCGACGTAACAGCCGAACGAGAAGACCGGCCCGGGCAATTCGAAGCGCGCGCTCGCCTCGAGCGGCGGCTGCCCGCCGGCGTCAAGACGTGAATGGAGCTCGCGGCACGCGAGCAGCAATGCCGAGCCGCCGACCGTCACCGAACGGCTGGCGAACGTCCCCATTCCCTCGGGGATCTCGAACGAGTCGCCCCAGCGCACTTCCACGACCGCCGGATCGACCCCGAGCGCGTCCGCGGCGATCTGCGCGAACGTCGTCTCGTGACCCTGCCCATGCGGGGAAGAGCCCGTGCGCACGACCACGCGCCCGTCGGGCTCGGCGCGCACCGCCGCGGTCTCCCACCCCGGGCCCACCCGCTCGACGTACAGGGCGACGCCGACGCCGGCCAACCGGCCCTCCGCACGCGCGCGCTGCTGCTCCGCGCGAAGGGAGCCGTAGTCCGCGAGCTCGAGCGCGGCGTCGAGCGCACCCTCGTAGTCGCCGGAGTCATAGGTGAAGCCGAGCGGCGTCGTGTAGGGAAACGCGTCGGGCGGGACGACGTTACGCCGCCGCAACTCGATCGGGTCGATCCCGAGCTCTCCGGCTGCGAGGTCGACGAGACGCTCGATCACGAGCGCGGCTTCCGGCCGGCCGGCGCCGCGGTACGGACCGGTCGGCACCTTCGTCGTGCAGACGCCGACGACCTCGACGTCCGCAGCCGGGATCGCGTAACACCCCGTGAGCAGCATTCCCCCCGTCTGCGGCGCGATGAGCGTCGTGGAGTAGAGGTACGCGCCCAGATCGCCGAGGTAGCGCGCACGCAACCCGAGCATCCGGCCCTCGGCGTCGAGCGCCAGCTCGGCGTCCACGTCGGCGCCCCGGCCCTGATAGACCGCGAGCGAGCTCTCTGTCCGCGACTCCGCCCACTTGACGGGGCGGCCCAGGAAGACCGCCGCGAGCGCGAGCGCCGCCGTTTCCGCCTGCGGCACGCCCTTGCTGCCGAACGCGCCGCCGACGTCGGGAACGACGATGCGCAGCCGTTCGGGCGGGCGGCGCAGAACCTGCGACAGGCCGGCAAGCTGCCGATGCTGATCCTGCGCCGAGAGCCAGAGCGTGAGCACATCGCTCGCCACATCGTGCGACGCGAGCACGGCACGCGGCTCGATCGGCGCCGCGATCAGCCGCGGCGCGAGCACCCTGGCGCGCACGACCGCATGCGCGGCTGCGAAAGCGCCCTCCACGTCGCCCTCGGAGCGACGCCAACGCAGCAGCACGTTGTCGGGGGCCTCCTCGTGAAGCGCCGGCGCCGTCTCCGCGTCGCGCGGCTCGACGAGCGGCGGCAGCTCTTCGATCTCGAGCATGACGTACTCGGCCGCATCGGCCGCGAGCTCAGGTGTCTCGGCGATCACGAGGGCGACCGGCTGCCCGACATAGCGCACGCGGTGGGACGCGAGTACCGGATGCATCATCGGCACGACCTCCGCGCCGTTCCGCGCCACGATCGGGAACGGATCGACGAGGCCGTCGACGTCCGCCGCCGTCAACACCGCGTGCACGCCGCGCATCGCGCGCGCCGCCTCCGTGTCGATGCCGCCGATGCGCCCGTGCGCGTAGATGCTGCGCACGAACGCGGCGTGCAGCATCCCAGGCAGCTTCATGTCGTCGACGTACAGCGCCTCGCCCTTGACGAAGCGCTCATCTTCCGCCCGCGCGAGCGCGCGGCCGATCCACGGAGCCGTCGGAGCAAGAACGGTGCTCATGCCGTCTCCGCAGGCGGGAATGTCCGCGACAGCACTAGCCGAGCTTCTCCTTCAACCAGTCCGCCGTGAGAGGCCGGTACTTGTAGCCGATGTTGTTACAGACGTGGTTGCCGTCGTCGAACAGCACGAACTCTCCGTTCTGGGCCTCCTCCGCCTGCCGCTTCGTCTGCTCCCACGGGATCAGCCGGTCGAGCCGTCCGGTGATCGCGAGGAAGGGCTGGTCGATCAGCGGCGCCGCTTCGCGCAGGTTGAGCTCCGACGCCTTGGCGCGGGCCTCCTCGTCGTTCGCCGCGCCCGTATGGTGCGCCACGGTCTCTCTCGTTTGCTGCGGCATCACCGGCCAGCATTCGCCGAAGTCGAACGCGCCGCTGATCCCGACCGCAGCCTTGATCCGCTTCTCGTACGCGGCCGCGCGAGGCGCGTAGTAGCCGCCGAGGCTCACGCCCGCGACGCCGACGCGATCGAGATCGACGTCGTCGCGGGCCGCGAGCGTGTCGAGAGCCGCCGTCGCTGCGACCTCGTAGTTCGGATAGATGCGCGTCGTGAGACCGCTCTCCCCCTGGCCCGGGCCGTCCAGCGAGAACGTGGCGAGACCGCGCGCCAGGAACACGTTCTCCCAGCCGAAGAACTCTTCCTTCGTCGAGTCGAGACCGGGTAGGAGCAGCACGAGCGGCGCGGGATCGCCCGCGGGCCGACGCAGGTTGCCGACGAGCTGCGTGCCGTGCTCGAACGGGATCTCGATCCGCTCCGCAGTCGGATCGAGATGGCGGTGCGCGTTGCGCAGGGCGTCGACGGACAGCTTCGTCGCCTCTGCGTAGCGCCCCATGTCGAGCATCCAGACGAACTTCGCGAAGTGGTACGAGAGCGCCGCCTGGTTCCAGGCTTCCCCGGCGGTCAGCGTCCGGCTCCGCACCTCCGCCTCGCGCGCGAGCTCCGCGTGCCGATGGCCGTTCTCGACCCACGCCGGCAGCCACTCGGCCCACGTCGTCACACCGGACGTGACGCGCTGGAAGTCGCCGTAATCGACGCCGTTCGTGACGAAGCGCGGCGCCCAGTGCGCGATCGCCGACGCCACGCGCTCGTCACGCTCTGCTTGCACCTGCACCTGCCATCACCTCCTGTGGATCGTGACCGAGGTCTTCGAGGAGCACGAACGCGCAGTTGCGTCCCGGCGCGCCCGTGATCGACCCGCCAGGATGCGTCGTGGCGCCCGTCTGATACAAGCCGGGGATCGGCATCCGGTGTTGCGCCCAGCCCGGAGCGGGGCGGCGCAGCCCGTCGTTCGCATAGCTGCGGTCGCCGCCGTGAATCGTCCCGTGCCACATGTGCTCGTTGTGGTGCTCGATGTCGACCGGGCTCTTGACGACCTCGCCGAGAATCGTCTCGCGCGTCATGTTGGGCGCCACGCGCAGCAACGCCTGGTAGTTCTCCTCGGCGACCTCGTGCTTGAGCGCCTCCCACTGCCCGGGACCCTCGCCGGGATCCCAGGGGCACATCGTCAGCAGCTTCACCGTGTGGTGTCCCTCCGGTGCACGGGCCGGGTCGACGAGGGTCGGCGTCGCCGCGAGCATCCAGCGCGCGTGCAGCAGCCTGCCCTCGCGCACGTCGCGCCCGGCCTGGAGCACGTCCTCGGGCCAGCCGACCACGCCTGCCGAGACGGCGGTCTGCGTGCCCCCCGGCGCGACGAACTGCGGCGCCTCGGTCGTCGCGTAGTACTGCGCGAAGCTCGAGATGCCGGCGTCGAACGTGTCGATGCCGTAAAGGAAGTCCTCGCCCCACGCGTCACGCGGCGCCATCTCCACGAGCTGCTTCACGTGGATCGTCGACACGACGGCGCGACGCGCGAGGTAGCGCTCGCCGTCCTCGGTGACGACGCCCGAGCAGCGCCCGCCGTCGACGACGAGCTCGACGACGCGCTTCCCGCAGACGACCGTCGCGCCGCTGTCCTCCAGGTAGCGCACGAGTGCGTTCGCCAGCTCACCCGAACCGCCGAGCGGCAGCGTCCAGCTCTGCGCCTGCCTTCCCGCGAGGATCGAGTACGCGAGCAGCCCGGAGCCGGGGGAGTCCACGGCCTGGGCGGTCTGGAACGCCTGCCAGAGGATGTACGACTGGACGTGGGGGTCCTCGTACTCGTAGCGTACGACATCCCAGGCGCTCATCGCGATGCGGCGCAGCCAGCGCGGCTTGTCGCGCAGCAGCTCGTCGAGCGGCGGCGCGTAGCCGATCGGGTTGAAGCGGTAGCGCCCGAGCGGCGCGCGGATCTCCGCGAACTCCTCGAGGTTCCGCCGGTATGCGTCCGCGTCGCGCGACGAGAAGCGAGCGATCTCGTCGCACGCGCGGTCGAGGTCGAGCCAGTGCGTGAACGACTCGCCGTCCGGGAAGACGACGTGTGCGATCGGGTCCGGCTGAACGTACTCGAGCCCGTAGTCGCGCTTGAGCCCGAGCTCGTCGTCGCGCAGCACCGGATTCGGCTGGATCAACGTATGGCCCGTCGAGCAGGAATCGAACTTGAATCCCGGGAGGCTCAACTCCTCGGTCACGGCGCCGCCGCCTGCGACCGGCCGCGCATCGAGAACGAGCACTTCGTAGCCCGCCTTCGCGAGGTACGCCGCGGTGATCAGGCTGTTGTGACCGGCTCCGGCGACGACGATGTCGACCGTCCGACTCATTCCGATACCCTCGTCCCGTGGCGCGGATCAGCTACGTCGACCCGGCGTCGATCACGGACTCCGAGCTCGTTGCGGACATGGAGCACTCCCGGCTGCACGGGACGCCGCGGCCCGAGACGCAGGCGGTCCGATTTCACGTCCCGGCCGTCGCCAAGGCGTTCATGCGGCCGTGGAAGAGCATCTTCCGCGAGGGGATCGTCGATCACCCGCTGAAGGAGCTCTGTCGCGTCTACGTCTCGAAGACGATCGACTGCGACTACTGAGGGTCGCAACGGTCTCTCCGGGGCGGAGAGCAAGGGCTGACGGAGGACGACTACAGCGAGCTGCTCGAGTTCGAGCGCTCCGACCGGTACGACGCGCGCCAGAAGGCTGCGCTCCTCTACACGAGCATGCTCGTCTGGAACCCGGCCGGCGTCGACGACGCGCTCTGGACGCGCCTGCGTAAGCACTTCAGCGAGGAGGAGATCGTCGAGCTGGGGTCGTTCGTCTGCCTCACGTTCGGACAGCAGCGCGTGATCAAGACGTGGGGCGTCGGCCACGGCGAGCTCCTCGCCGACACGACCGGCGGACTGGCGGGCGCGTAGATGGCGCACCTTCCCGGCAGTGCGGATGAGATCCGCTCGCGCGTCCCCGCGGTGCTCGAGGCCTGGGAGTACATGCGCGACAACGTCCTGCGCGGGGGCGTCGTCGAGCCGGAGCTCAAGGAGCTCTGCTTTCGCTTCCTCGCCGAGGACCCGGACACGATGGACTTCACGCGCTTCTCGGAGCGGGAGCAGCTCGGCCTGCGCTGGGCCCAGGCGATCGCGTGGGACGCCGACCTCGCCGGCGACGCGCTCTGGGAGGGCCTGCACGCGGAGTTCACCGAGCCGGAGCTCGTCGAGCTCGGTTGCGCGATCGGCTTTGAGCTCGGCCAGCAGCACTTCCGCGGCACGCTCGGCCTGCCGCCGCGCGACTAGCGCACCGCTCACGCGGCCACCTCGCGGCCGAGCAGCCGCAGAGCGTTGCCGCCGAGGATCGCGAACTCCTGCTGCGCAGGAAGCGCAAGCGCGCGCACGATCTCGGTCGGGCGCTCGACGCCCATGTCGAAGGGGTAGTCGGAGCCCAGCAGTACGCGCTCCGCGCCGAAGAAGTCGACGAGGCCTCGAAGAACCTCCGCGTCGTGCACGACGGTGTCGACGTGGAAGCGCCGGATTGCGCCGAGCACGTCGCGTCCCGGCGGGTGGATCGTCTGCTCGTGGGCGAGCCGGCCCCGCAGCCACGGCAGCACGCCGCCGCCGTGCGCGAGCAGCACGCGCAGGTTCGGAAAGTCGTCCATGACTCCGGCACCGACCATGTGCGCGGCAGTCACCGTCGTCTCCACCGGATTGCCGACGGTGTTCCACATGTAGTGCTCCTCGAGCACCGGCAGCCCGAACCCCCGGGTGCTGGGATGGATGAAGACGAGCGCGCCCGTCTCCTCCGCCGCACCCCAGAAGTCGCGGAAGCGCTCGTGCCCGAGGTAGTCGCCGCCCGGCGCAGCCGGAATCTCCACGCCCGAGAGTCGCCCGTCGCGCATCAGGTCGACGAGGTGCTCGGCCCGCTCGACGTCGACGGTGCCGAGCGCGGCGACGCGGTCTCCGACCAGGCCCGCGAGCGCCTCGTTCTGCCGCTCGACCTCGACGCCGCAGAGGTTCACCCAGGGAGCGAGCACAACGACGTCGACGCCCGCTCGATCCTGCTCCTCGAGGATCCGAGCGACGTCGCTGAACTCACGCAGCGCCGCGCGGACCTCGCGTCCGCCGTAGCGCACGACCTGTCCACGCTCGTCCCACGCGACCTCCGCGCCCAGCCCCGCCACGACCACGTGCGCGTGCACGTCCACGACCACTCGGCCCGCTCCCCTCGCTCTGAGTGAAGCGGCGGGCGCCGCGCAGAACGCGACGCCCGCCGCAGGTCGGTTCCTACTTCTTCTTACTGACCATCGCGAAGGCTTGCTTCCAGAGGGACGTGTCGACCACGTCCTTCCACTTCGGCG
This sequence comes from Gaiellaceae bacterium, assembly GCA_036564885.1. Classification (GTDB taxonomy): domain Bacteria; phylum Actinomycetota; class Thermoleophilia; order Gaiellales; family Gaiellaceae; genus Palsa-739. The sequence continues at coordinate 29,967 of DATCOE010000055.1, forward strand.
GGTTCCCGTTGGAGATGTTGCCGAGCTTCACGTTCTCGAAGATCGTGCGCGTGATCGACGCGATGCCGAGCCCGCTGCGATCTGCCGGCCACCACTTCAGTGCCAGGTACTGCTTGAGCGCAACCTTGCTCACGGCCGGGTCGTGACCGCTGATCGTCGCGACCTGCGCGATCTTGTCGAGCGCCTTTGGATTGTTCATGTACTTCGTCGCCGCTATGTCGGCCGCGATCATCTTCACGAGCGCGGCGCGCTTGGCCGCGACCGTGTCCTTCGTCGCAACGAGCATGTCGTAGCTCTGGAACGGGTCGACCTGCGTCAGCGTCAGGAGCTTCCGCACGGGCTCACCCTGCTTCGACGCCTCGGCGAGGTCGTCGAGATGCAGTACCGAGGCGTGGATCTGCCCGGCGAGCATTGCCGCGACGGCGGTGTTGCCCGGCAGCACGATCGGCTTCACGTCCTGGATGGTGAGGTTGCACTTCGACAGCATGGCCTGCAGAGCCGCGTAGCGCGCGCCGCCGATCGAGTCGACGCCGATGTTCTGGCCCTTCAGGTCGCTGCACGTCTTGATGCTCGAGCTGTTCACCCCGACGAGCCAGTCGACCTTGTCCATTCCCTCGATCCCGACGAGCGGCACGCCCTTCGAGATGAGGGTGAGCGCGAACGGCGTCGGCGACCACGCCGCGTCGATCTGCCCGGCCTGCACCGCGCGCACTGCGTCGGTGCCCGTCGTGAACCCCTTGAGCGTCACGTCGACGCCCCACTTCTTGTAGTAGCCGAGCTGCAGCGCGACGTACGGCCGCACGCCGAGGAACACGGGCGGAATGCCCGGGAGGCCGATGACGAGCGAGTCGGCCTTCTTCGACGCGTGCACGGTCGGCGTGGCGGACGCAGTCGCGGCGGATGCGAGCAGCGCTGCCGCTGCTGCGAGAACCGCGGCGATACGCGCCGGCCGACCCAAAACGAGCCCCTTCATACCTGTGACCCTCCTTGATGGTGATCCTGTTTACGCACTGGCGAAACCGTGAGAGGCGACGAGCTCGATGACAGCACCTCCTACCTCGACTCCTGCAGCTCGCGCTCGGCCCGTTCGGCCTCCTGCATGAGCTTCGACCACACGTGCTCCCGCACTTCGTTGAACCGAGGGCTGCTGAGAACCTCGCGCGTACGCGGGCGCGGGAGCCCCGTCTCGATCACCTCGTGTACGGAGGACGGCCTGCCGCGCAGGACCACCACACGGTCCCCCATCAGCACCGCCTCCTCGATCGAGTGGGTGACGAAAACCATCGACGTCGGACGACTCTCCCAGATCCGCAGCAGCTCGAACTGGAGGATCTCCCGTGTCTGCGCGTCGATCGACGCGAACGGCTCGTCCATCAGAAGCACCCGCGGCTCCGTCGCGAGCGCACGCGCCAGCCCGGTGCGCTGCTGCATGCCGCCCGAGAGCTGGTACGGGTACGCCTTCTCGAAGCCGGAGAGCCCGACGAGCTCGATGTACCGCGGCACCGACTCCTCGATCTGCTTCTTCGGCACTCCCGCGAGGCGCAGGCCGTACGCGACGTTCTCGAAGACCGTCTTCCACGGAAAGAGCCCGAAGTGCTGGAACACGACGGCGACCCCGCGAGGCGGCGTCGTAACCCGCTGCCCGTCGATCCGGACCTCGCCCCCGTCGGGCCGCACGAGCCCGTCGATGCAGCGCAGCATGGTCGTCTTCCCGCACCCGCTCGGGCCGACGATCGACACGATCTCGCGTTCGCCGATCGTCAGGTTGATGTCCTCGAACACGCTGAGCGGCCCGAACCTCTTCGCGAGGCCGTCGATCTCGATCCGGCCTGCGGAGGCGGTTGCGGGCAGCGTAGCCGCATCGTCGTCTCTCGTCATGGTCATGCCTGCGACCTCCGTCATGAGGGCCGGTACCAGGGGAGCAGCCGCCGTGTCGCCAGGCCGGCCGCCGAGTTGATCGCCACGCCGAGGAGGGACAGCGCGAGCACCGCGACCGCCGCCTCGTTCTGGTGGAAGGTCCTGGAATCGTAGAGGATGAAGTAGCCGAGGCCCTTGAGCCCAACGATGTACTCCGCGATGACTGCGGCGACGAGCGCCCGGCCCGCAGCGAGCCGGAAGCCTGCGAGCAGGTACGGCAGCGACGTCGGCAGCGCGATCCCGAACCAGACGTTCCACCAGCGCGCGTGGTACGACTCGGCGACCTCGACGTACTGCGCCGGCAACTTCCGCGTTCCGTCGTACACGTTGAGGCACACCGGGAGGAACGCGCCGAAGGCGACGATGACGAGGCGAACCGTGCCGGTGTAGCCGAACCACAAGGTCATCACCGGTACGAGCGCGATCAGCGGCATCGCGAAGAAGGCGCTGACGTAGAAACGGAGCAGCGCGTCGACGTCGCGGAGACGTCCCATCATCAGTCCGACGGCCACGCCCAGGACGACCCCGATGCCGAGCCCTTCGAAGATCGAGATCACGGTGACCTTCGTGTCGCTCCGGAACTCCGCGCTCGAAAGCACACTGGGAAGCACGCGCACCACGCCGCTGGGGCGCGCGACGTACGACGGCGCGAGCCACGTCACGAAACCCTCCCACAGGGCGAGCAGCACGATGCCGGTGCCGATGCGAATCGCGAGCCTCCGCACGCCCGGGTTGATCACGAACGGCCGGCCGAGCGACGCGCTCTGCGGAACGGCGCTCATACGCCCACCTTCCAGCGCGCGAAGTAGTTCTCGAGACCCCGGCCGATGCCCATCAACGCGGTGGCGAGAAGCGTGATCGACAGGACGGCGGCGAGCACGTGCGCGGTGTCGAAGCGCTGCGTGTAGATGAGGATCAGGTTGCCGAGGCCGTTCGCCGCCAGCAGGAACTCGCTCGCGATCATCCCGATCAGGCAGCGGGCGATCGCCTGACGAACGCCCGTCATCGTGTACGGCAGCGTGTACGGGATGATCACATGCCCCCAAAGCTGCAACTCGTTCGAGCGATACGACTGCGCGACTTCGATCAGCTCCGGGTTGACGCTGCGCGCGCCCTCGAGCGTGTTGATCAGGACCGGCCAGATGCCGAACATCACGACGACGATCAGCTTCGCGCGGAACTCGAAGCCGAACACGGCGAGGATGGCCGGGATCAGCGCGACCATCGGCGTGGCGTAGAGCATCGACACGTATGGCTCGAGTCCGGTGCGGACGAGCTCGACGCGGGCCATCACGAGGCCGAGGACGAAACCGATCACGATCCCGATCCCGAAGCCGGCGGCGAACAGCTCCAGCGACGAGCGAAGGGCGCTCGGCAGCTCGCCGCTCGTCGTCATGTGCCACAACGCCGACACCGTCGACGAGAACGGCGCGAACGACGACTGCTGGGTGTGACGTCCGACGTACTCCCAGATGCCCGCGCCGAGCACGAGCCCGAAGAGCGACACGGACAGGCCGCGCAGGCGGTCGGCGCCGAGGCTCATCCGTGGCGGACGCTTCGCCACGGCGTCGGTCACACTCCGCCCCTGTTGTTGAACGTCAGGAGCTTCTGCTCGGTCATCTCCTCGATCGCGTAGCGCAGTCCTTCGCGGCCGAATCCCGACGACTTCACGCCGCCGTAGGGCATGTGGTCGATCCGGAACGTCGACACGTCGTTGACCATCAGCCCGCCGACGTCGATCCGGTCGAACGCAGCGTCGACGACGCGCATGTCGTTCGTGAACAGACCTCCTTGCAGGCCGAACTCACTGCGCCCCGCAGCGTCGATTGCAGCCCCGATGTCCTCGAACGGCGTCAGACCCACCAACGGTGCAAAGACCTCGTCACATGAGACGCGCAGGTCGTCGCGGATGTTGGTGAGGACCGTCGGCTGCCAGAGATTGCCGTCGTGCTCCCCGCCGGTGAGGACGGACGCGCCGGCGGCCTTCGCCTCCTCGAGCCATTCGTGGATTCGGTCGGCCGACCCGGCGTCGATCACGGGGCCGATGTCGGTGCCCTCGTCCAGCGGGTCACCGACCTTCAGAGCCTCGACACGACGGACGAGGTCGGCCGTGAACTCGTCGTAGACCGCCTGGTGCACGAGCACGCGCTGCACCGAGATGCACGTCTGCCCGGAATACACGAAGCCCCCCCACGCGACGCGCTCCGCGGCGTACGCGACGTCGGCATCCTCGTTGACGATCACCGCGGCGTTGCCCCCGAGCTCGAGCGTGACGCGCTTCCGCCCTGCACGGGCCTTCAGGCCCCAGCCGACCACGGGGCTGCCGGTGAACGTCAGGAGCTTGATCCGGTCGTCCTCCACGAGCGGCCGCGCCGTGTCGGTCGACGACGGCAATACGGCGATCGCGTCCTCGGGCCAGCCGGCTTCGAGCACGATGCGCCCGAGCATCAGCGAGCTCACCGGCGTCTGCGACGCGGGACGGAGGATGATCGGGTTCCCCGCGGCCAGCGCCGGCGCGACCTTGTGCGCGACGAGATTGAGCGGGAAGTTGAACGGACTGATGCCCGCGATCGGGCCGAGCGGGACCCGCCGGATGTGCGCGACGCGGTTCTCGTTCCCTGGCAGCCAGTCGAGCGGAACGATCTCGCCGTAGATCCGCTTCGATTCCTCCGCGGCGATCGTGAACGTGAACGCGGCGCGGTCGACCTCGAGGCGCGCGATCTTGATCGGCTTTCCCGCCTCGAGGGCGATCACCTCTGCGAGCTCGTCACGACGCGCGAGGATGCCCTGCGCGATCTTCTTGAGCACGTCCTCGCGCTGCCACGAGGGTAGATGCCGCGTCGTCTCGAACGCCGCGACGGCGCCCGCGATCGCCCGCTCGACCTCATCCGGCCCCGCCCGGTGCACGAGCGCGACGGCGGCGCCGTCGTACGGGCTGCGCACCTCGTAGGTCTCGCCGGTCTCGACCTGCTCGCCCCCCAGCACGACGCCGAGCTCCCCGAGCTTCGTCTCGGTGACGGCCATCTCAGTGCACCAACCCTGCAGGCTCCTCGATCAGCTCGGCGAGCGTGTCGAGGAATTCCGCTCCGCGCGCGCCGTCGACGACGCGATGATCGAACGAGACGGACAGCGTGAGCATGGGACGAACCACCACCTCTCCGTTCAGCGCCACCGGCCGGTCGACGATCCGCCCAACGGCGAGAATCGCGGCCTGAGGCGCGTTGACGATCGCCTGGAACGCGTCGACCCCGTACATGCCGAGGTTCGACACGGTGAACGTACCGCCCTGGACGTCGTCGGGGCGCAGGCGGCCTGCACGCGCCGCCGCCGCGATCTCGACACGCCGAGCCGAAAGCGCGCTGAGCTCCAGCGTGTCGGCGCGATGCACGACGGGGACGACGAGCCCGTCGCCGGTCGCGACCGCGATGCCGACGTTGACGCCCGGGCCGGGGACGATCGCCCCGTCGCGCCACGACGCGTTCACGCGCGGATGCCGCCGTAGCGCCTCCGCGCAGAGCTTCACGAGCAGATCGGTGTGACTCACGCGCTCCGCACCGGGTCGCTTGCGCGCGGCCGTGCGCCAGCTCTCGAGCCTCGACGCGTCGACGTCGCGCGAGAGGAAGAAGTGCGGCACCTCCTGCCACGCGCGCGTGGTTCGATCGGCCATCACACGCCAGACGGTGCCCACCTCGAACGAGTCGCCGTTCGTCGCCGGCTCCTGGAGCGTGCGCTCTGCGATCGACTCGACGTCCTTCGCCGTCACGGCGCCGTTCGGCCCGGTGCCGGCGAGCGCATCGAGATCGATGCCCCGCGCCTCCGCGAGCCGCCGCGCCTTCGGAGACGCGAGCCGGCGCCGGGGGCGTGACGCCGGCACCGCCGCAACGGCCGCCACGGCCTCGACCTCTCGCACGAGCCCTGGCTCTGGATCTGCCGCGGGCGCTGGACCCGCCGCGGGCGCGCCGGCCTCGACAGTCTCCCCCGCGGCGAGCACGACCGCGATGACCGTACCGACGGACACCTCCGTGCCATCCGGGACGCTGACGGCGGCGAGCGTGCCGCTGGCGGGCGACTCGATCTCGACCGTCACCTTGTCGGTCTCGGCCTCGAGCAGCGGCTCGCCCTTCGTGACGGCGTCGCCGTCCTGCTTGAGCCAGCGCAGCACCTTGCCGGTTTCCTGGGCCATGCCGAGCATCGGCATGATCACGTCAGACGGCATTCGTCCCCTCGTACGCAGCCGAGCCGACGACGGCGTCGACGAGCCTCGGATTGTTCAGGTTCGACGTCGTCTCACGCTGGCCCGGCAGCCCTCCTGCGACGGTGTACTGCCCGCCGGCGGTGACGAGCAACTCCTCGGCCGGGAAGCGCGTGATCACCTCGCAGCCGTCCTTCGTGACGACGAGCTGCTCCTCGATTCGCGCCGCCGACCAGCCGTCGGTCGACGGCCAGAACGTCTCGAGCGCGAACACCATCCCCTCCTCGATCGTCTCCGGATAGTCGAACGAGACGAGGCGCGAGAAGATCGGCTTCTCCCAGATCGAGAGCCCGACGCCGTGCCCGTACTGGAGCGCGAAGGCTGCCTCCTCGTCGGGAAACCCGAACTCCTCGGCGCGCGGGAAGGTCTCGACGATGTCCGCCGTCGTGACGCCCGGCCGCACCATCGAGATCGCGTTGTCGAGAATGTCGCGGCAGCGCGCGTACGCGTCGACGAGCGCACGCGACGCGGAGCCGACGGCGAACGTGCGGTAGTAGCACGTGCGGTAGCCGTTGTACGCATGGAGGATGTCGAAGTACGCGGGCTCACCCGGACGAAGCATCCGATCGGTGAACACGTGCGGGTGCGGCGAGCAGCGCTCGCCGGAGATCGCATTGACGCCCTCGACGTGCTCCGACCCGAGCTCGAACAGCACCTTGTTGACGAGCGCCACGCAGTCGTTCTCGCGGAACCCGGGCTTCATCGCGCGATAGAGCGTGTCGTAGGCCGAGTCGACCATCGCGCAGGCGGTGTTCAGCAGCGTGATCTCGTCTTCCGTCTTGATCTTGCGCACGTCCTGCATCAGCGCCTGGCCGTCGGCCACCGTGATCCCCGCCTGCTGGAGCGCGAAGAGCACCGGCAGCTCGATCACGTCGACGCCGACCGGGTCGTTCATCAGCCCGCGCAGCTCGAGCTCGACCCTGATCTTCTCGGCCACCGACTCGGCGCGGCCCTTGACGGCGCCGCGGAGGGTGGAGATGCCCGCGCGCGAGTTCTCTTCCTTCAGCCACGGGTTGTAGAGCTTGTGGTGCCTCGCTGCCGAGCCGAAGTCCCAGAGGATCGGCTCTCCGTCCCGGGTGAGCAGGCAGAAGCGGATCAGCTTGTCCATCGCCCACGTGCCGATGTGCGTCGCAGTGATGTAGCGGATGTTGGCCATGTCGAAGCACAGCAGCGCGCCGAGGTCGGAGCGCTCGAGCTGCTCCGTCGCGCGTGCCAGGCGCTCGCGGCGCAACCGATCGAAGTCGGTCCGCTGCTCCCAGTCGACCGCCATCGTCCCGTACGTCCGGATCCCCATCGTCAGTCCTTTCCACAGAGTTGCCGCGCGGCCTGAGCGACCGTCTTCGGCGTCGGCACCGTCACGTCCTCGAGGGTCGGGGAGAACGGTACGGGAACGTCCAGCGCGCCCATGCGCTTGACCGGCGCGTCGAGGGCATAAAACGCGCGGTCGGCGATCACGGCGGCGATCTCCGCCGTCACCCCATACCGCTGATGGCCCTCGTCGACGACGATCGCCCGGCCGGTCTTCTCGGCCGAGCGCACGATCGTGTCCTCGTCGAGCGGCGAGATCGTGCGCGGGTCGATCACTTCGGCCGAGATCCCCTCCCGTTCCAGCTCCGCCGCTGCGGCGAGCGCGACGCGCACCATCGAGCTGGTGGCGACGATCGTCACGTCCTCGCCCACGCGTTTGACGTCTGCGACGCCGAACGGGATCAGGAACTCGCCGCCGGGCACCTCGCCCTTGACCGTGTAGTCCATCTTGTCCTCGATGAAGACGACCGGGTTGTTGTCGCGGATCGCCGTCTTGAGCAGGCCCTTCGCATCGGCGGGCGACGACGGAAGCACGACCTTCAACCCGGGCACATGAGCCACCCATGCCTGCAGCGACTGGCTGTGCTGCGCAGCGGAGCGCCGCGTCGCACCGAGCGTCGTGCGCAAGGTCAACGGAACCCGAAGCTTGCCGCCCGACATGTAGTGCGCCTTCGCCGCCTGGTTCGCGAGCTGGTCCATCACGAGGGTGAGGAAGTCGCCGAACATGATGTCCACCACGGGTCGCAGCCCGGTCATCGCGGCGCCGACGCCGAGACCGGTGATTCCGGGCTCCGAGATCGGCGAGTCGAGGACGCGCTCGGGCCCGAATTCCTCGACGAGGCCGGCGAGCACCTTGAACGGCGTGCCCGCTTCGGCGACGTCCTCGCCGATGATGAACACGGTGTCGTCGCGCCGCATCTCCTCGGCGAGCGCCTCGTTGACGGCCTGCGCAAACGTCAGCGTGCGCGTCCCGGCCGCTCCCTCGACGGCGCTAGGCGAAGACATCTTCGGTCACCTGACTCGGGTCGGGATACGGGGCGTCGAGCGCGAACTGCACGCCGGCCTCGACCTCGGCGCGCGCTCCGTCCTCGATCTTCTGCAGCACCTCGTCGTCGGCGAGCTTCTGGGCGAGCAGCCACGTGCCGAGCACCCGCAGTGGGTCGCGCGCGTCGCTCCGCCAGAGCTCCTCCTCGTCCTTCGTCCGGTAGTACGCGCGGTCGACGTCGCCGACGTGGTGGCCGTGGTAGCGGTACGTGTTGCAGAGGAGAAACGCCGGGCCGTTGCCGTCGCGTGCGCGCTCGACGAGCTCGCTCATCTCCGCGAAAACGGCGCGCACGTCCTGTCCGTCCACCTCGCGCGCCTCGATCCCGAACGCCCGCGGACGGCCGAGGATGTCCCCTGCCGTCGCCTCGAGGTAGTGCGTGTACTCGTTGTACATGTTGTTCTCGCAGACGTAGATCACCGGCAGCGTCCAGAGCGACGCCATGTTCATGACCTCGTAGACGAGACCCTGGCCGAGCGCCCCCTCGCCGAAGAAGCAGACGGCGACCTGATCGGTGCCGAGCCGCTTCGCCGAGAACGCCGCACCGGTCGCGATGCCGGCCGAGCCGCCGACGATGGCGTTCGCGCCGAGATTCCCGTTCTCGTGGTCGGCGATGTGCATCGAGCCGCCCTTGCCACGGCAGTAGCCCGCCTCCTTGCCGAGCAGCTCGGCGAACATGCGGTCGATCTCGGCGCCTTTCGCGAGGCAATGCCCGTGACCACGGTGCGTCGACGTGATCCAGTCGTCGCGGCGCAGCGCCGAGCAGACTCCGACGGCAACGGCCTCCTCACCGATATACAGATGCGTCAGGCCCGGCATCTTCGCGCTGCGGTACAGCTCGTTTGCCTGCTCCTCGAACAGGCGGATCCGGGTCATCTGGCGGTACATCTCGAGCGCGAGCTCCGCGCCGATCTCGCTCCGCGAGGCGGTGGCGCTCATGCGAGCACCTCCGTCTCCACGCCGGACATCGCCGCGAGCACGTCGAACAGCACCGCGAAGTCCCGCTCGCCGATGCCCATCGCGTTCGCGGCGGTGAGGAGCTCGTTCGTGACCGCCGTCGTCGGCAGCGGCACCTCGAGCTCGCGTCCGAGCTCGAGAGCGAGATTCAGGTCCTTCTGCATCATGTGGCAATCGAACCACACCTCGTCGGGGTGGCCGAGTACGAGCGGTCCGCGGTAGGAGACCATCGGGGACGCGATCACGGAGGCGAGCATCACCTCGACGGCGCGCTCGCGTGAGATACCCGACTTCTCCGCGAGCAGAACGCCCTCGCTGAACGCGAGCATCTGCACCGCGAGCGACAGGTTGACGGCGATCTTCATCGTCACGGCCGTTCCGCTCGGACCGAGGTGGAACACCTTCGGGCCGATTGCCTCGAAGATCGGCTTCACACGCTCGAAAGCGTCGTCGTCGCCGCCGACCATGACGGAGGCCTTCCCCTGCTCGACCGTGATCGACGTGCCCGACACCGGCGCGTCGAGCATCTGCGCGCCGACGGCGGCGACCTGCTCCGCGAGCGCCCGTGTGTTCGCCGGGCTCGCCGTGCTCATGTCGACGTAGACCTTGCCCGGGGTGAGGCCGGCGAGGATGCCGTCGGGGCCGTTGGTGACGGCCTGGACCGCCGCGGTGTTCGTCACCATCGTGAAGACCACCTCGCTGCGCTCCGCCACGGCGCGCGGGCTGTCCGCCCAGCGGGCACCCGCTTCGAGCAGCGGCTCAGCCTTCTCCCGGGTCCGGTTCCAGACGCTGACCGTGTGCCCCGCAGCGAGCAGCCGTCGCGTGACCGCGCTCCCCATCACCCCGAGGCCGACGTAGCCCAGGTCAGCCATTGAATACTCCCTTCTCGACGTCCGATTCGACGCGGACGAGGTGATTGGACATCTCCTGCCGTGCGCGGGACGGATCGCCCGAGGCGATCGCCGCCCTGATCGCCCGATGCTCGACGACCGCGCTCTCGGGGCTCTGCGGCAGCGTGTAGATCGTCATGAGCGCGCGCCGGACGACGTCGCGCACCGCATGCATGCTGTGGAGGACGAGCCGGTTGCCGGTCGCCTCGGCGACGGCGAGATGGAAGCGGAGGTCGGCCTCGATGAAGCGGTCGCCGCCGCTGTCGGTGAGCGAGGCCGCCATCTCCCCGATCGCGGCCTCCATCTCGTCCAGATGGTCCGGGCCGTGCCGCGTCGCGGCCAGTGCGGCGGCTTCGACCTCGAGGATCCGGCGGAGCTCGAACAGGTCGTGGATCCCCGTTCTGTCGTCGAGCGTGAACATCAGCCGGAGCGAGCTGTTCAGCGGATTTGCGGCATCTGCCACGACGAAGGACCCACCGTTGACCGCGCTGATCACGCCCTGCGACTCGAGCATGCGGAGCGCCTCGCGAATCGAGGAGCGCCCGACGCCGAAGCTCTCGGTCAGCTCGCGCTCGGGAGGCAGGACGTCGCCCGGCTTCAGCCGTCGCGCCCCGATCTGGCCGAGCAGCTGCTCGGCGACCTGCTCGTATACCTTCCGGCGTGCAACCGGGTGATAGCTCGCTGGCGTCGCGATGACCTTTCCTCTCGCCGTCTTCTGTCCGACAAGCAGACGCTGGCACTCTACGCTGGGTAGGCAAACCTTGGCAAGTGGCTCGCCGATATAGCTGGAATTTGCAGGCATTTAAATGGCGATAAGGCACAGTTCATTGCGTCGCGCAGCGCAAGCTGATTCAATCGCCGCTGTCTGATCGTCCGACGTACATCGCCCCTCAACCTCATCATCCGGTACGCGAAGGAGGCTGATCGTGATCAGAAAGACCCTCACTCGTCTCGCAGTCCTCATGGGCGCCGCCGGCCTGGCGGCCGCTGCGGCGACTGCCGGCAGCGCCGCTCCCACCCAGATGTCTGCGGGGCCGATCAAGATCGGCATCTCGCTCTCGCTCTCGGGCGACTTCTCCGACCCCGGCAAGTTCGCGCAGCAGGGCTACAAGCTGTGGGAGAAGACCGTCAACGCCAAGGGCGGGGTCCTCGGCCGGAAGGTCCAGCTGATCATCCAGGACGACGCGAGCAGCCCGACCCAGGCGGCGACGAACTACCAGAACTTCATCACGAAGAACAAGGTCGACCTCGTCTTCGGGCCGTTCTCGACGTTGCTCACGGCGCCGTCCGCCGCGGTCGCGAACCGCTACGGCTACGCGTTCATCGAGCCCGCCGGCGGCGGTCCTGCCGTGTTCGACGAGAAGCTCCACAACGTCTTCTTCACGCAGCCTGCTCCGATCGTCCAGAGCGGCGACGTGTTCGCGAACTGGATCCTCTCGCTGCCGAAGTCGCAGCGGCCGAAGACCGCCGCATACCCGGCGCTCGACGACCCGTTCTCGTCGCCGATCGCCGACCGCGTCCGCGGCATCCTCGAGAAGGCCGGCGTGAAAACCGTCTACAAGTCGATCTACCCCTCCGAGACTGCAGACATGACGCCGATCGTCGCGAAGATCGCGGCGAGCAAGCCAGACGCGGTCATCGGCGGCACGCAGGCGGGCGACGGCTACTCGCTCGTCAAGGCGATGGTGCAGGCGAAGTTCAGCCCGAAGTTCCTCTTCCTGTCGAACGGCCCCAACAGCCCCGGCGAGTTCCCGAGCAAGGTCGGCGCGAAGAACGTCAACGGGATCTTCAGCGCCAGCGACTGGTTCCCGCAGGCGAAAACGCCCGGTAACCCGGGCTTCGTGAAGGCCTATCTCAAGGCGTACGGCGGCTCCGCGGACGCGATCGACCCGGGATCGGCCGAGGCATACGCCGTCGGCCAGGTCGTCGAGGCCGTCGCGAAGAAGATCCACTCGATCGACAACAAGAAGATCATCGCGGCTCTCCACAAGGGCTCGTGGCCGACAGTGGAGGGAGTCCTACGCTGGAACGCGATCGGCGAGCCGCAGGGCAACGACCTGCTCATGGAGTGGATCGGCGGGAAGCTCTATCCCGTGCTTCCCAAGAGCGCGGCCATCAAGCAGCCGTTCTTCCCGAAGCCCGGCTGGGGCAAGTAGCAAGCGAAGCGGAGCGAAAGGGTCGACGTGCACCAGATCGTTCAGGCGGTCATCCTCGGCGTCCTCGTCGGAGGGATCTACGCCCTCATGGCGAGCGGGCTGACGCTCGTGTTCGGGATCATGAGAGTGATCAACGTCGCGCAGGGCGCGCTCGTGATCCTCGCTGCGTACCTGAGCTATGCGCTGTTCTCGCACCTGCACATCGACCCTTTCGTCTCCATCCTCATCGTCGCGCCGGCGATGTTCGTGCTCGGCGTCGCGGTGCAGCTCCTCTTCGTTCGTTCGCTGCGCGGGCCTGACGCATCCGAGCTCTCGTTGCTCGTGACCTGGGCGCTCGCGCTCGGCATCGAGGGCGTGCTGAGCGTCATCTTCAAGACGACGTTCCGCGTCACGAGCCCGTCCTACGCGGATCGGGCCTGGACCGTCTTCGGCTACCAGATCGGCGTCGTGCGCTTGCTCGCATTCGTCGCGTCCGCGGTGCTGCTCCTCCTGCTGTCGCTGCTACTGACGCGGACGCGGTTCGGCCGGGCCGTCCGCGCGACCGTGCAGAACCCGACGGCGGCAACGCTGCTCGGCGTCGACGCGAACCGCGTGCAGACGCTCAGCTTCGGGCTCGGCGTCTCGATGGCGGCGGCCGCGGGCGCGGTGTACGGCGTCATCTATCCGTTCAACCCCGGAAGCCACTACGACCTCATCTCGCGGCTGCTCTCGATCGTCGTCCTCGGCGGCCTCGGCAGTCTCGGCGGCGCGGTCTTCGCGGCGCTCGGGATGGGCGTGATCGAGGCGATCGTCGCCGTCGAGATCTCGCCGATCTGGGCGTCGTTCTCGTTCTTCGTCGTCCTGATCGCCTTCCTGATCGTTCGGCCGCAGGGGATCTTCGGCGTCCGAGAGCGGATTCTGTGAGCCGCGCGACGGCCGCCGGGATCGCCCGCGGCTCCGCGTTCGCAGCGATCGGCATCGCATTCCCGTTCGTCTTCCACGCGGCGTGGATCGTCAACATCGGCGTCCTGACGTTGATGTACGCCGCGCTGGCGACGGCGTGGAACCTCTTCTCCGGTTACACGGGCTACATCACGCTCGGCCAGGCGGCGTTCTTCGGGCTCGGCGCGTACACGCTCGGGATCACGTTGGAGCACGTCGGCATCGGCTCGGGCTACAACCCGTTCTACCTCCTGCCGGTCGTCGGCGCCGGCGTCGCGCTCGTGTCCGTGCCGGTCGCGTGGATCGCGCTCCGCACCCGGCACATGACGTTCGCGATCGTCACCTTGACGCTGCTGTTCGTCGTTCAGCAACTCGCGTTCAACCTCCACTCCCTGACGAAGGGCTCGTCGGGCCTGATGCTCCCGACGCCGAGCTTCCCGATCGACAGCTACGACCGGCCGTTCTACCTCGCGATGCTCGCTCTGCTGCTCGTCGCGCTCGTGCTCTGCTGGCTCATGCTGCGGAGCAAGCTCGGGCTGATGCTGCTCGCGATCCGCGAGGACGAGGAGAAGGCCCGTGGCCTCGGCATCCGCGTCACCGGCGCCAAGCTGGTCGCGTGGTCGCTGATGGTGTGGATCACCGCCATGGTCGGCGGCGTCTGGGCGTACTACCTGACGTTCATCTACCCCGAGCCGTCGGTCGATCCGCTCGTGATGATCGGTGCGGTGCTGATGACCTTCCTCGGCGGCCGCGGAACCCTGTGGGGGCCGACGATCGGCGCGATCGTGCTCGTGCCGACGCAGCAGTACATGATCACGAAGCTCGGCGCGAGCCAGCTCTATCTCGTCGGCTACTCGGCGGTGTTCATGGTCGTGCTGCTGCTGCTGCCCCGGGGGATCCTGCCGTCGCTGCGCAGCGCGGCCGACGCGTTCCGCGAACGGCGGCGCACGCACGGCAAGCCCGTCGCACGAGAGGGGGCCCACGCGTGAGCGCAGCCCTGCTCGAGATCGAGGGCCTGACGAAGCGGTTCGGCGGCGTGACCGCCGTCGGCGACTGCTCGTTCGCCGTGCCGGAAGGCTCCGTGACCGCGCTCGTGGGCCCGAACGGCTCCGGCAAGACGACCGCGTTCAACCTCATCACGGGCTACATGCGGGCCGACGCGGGAGCGATCCGCTTCGCCGGCTCGAACGTCCGCAAACCCAACCCGGTCTCTCTGGCGCGCCGCGGCCTCACGCGCACGTTCCAGCAGGCGCGCGTCTTCCCCGACCTGACGCTCGTGCAGAACATGGTGGCGGCGCTCCAGCAACCGTGGCGCGCAGCGCTGCGACGCGCAGTGCGCAAGTACGAGCACGCGCGCGCCCTCGAGTTGCTCGAGGAGTTCGGCCTCGCCCAGCTCGCCGACGAGCGTGCCGGCAACCTCTCCTACGGGCAGAAGAAGCTGCTCGAGTTCGCGGCTGTCCTGATGGCCGACCCTCGCCTCGTGCTCCTCGACGAGCCGACCGCCGGCGTGAACCCGTTGCTCGTCGAGCAGATCGAGCAGCGCATCCGGGAGCTCAACGCGCGCGGCCTGACGTTCCTCCTCGTCGAGCACAACATGAATCTCGTCATGCGCCTGAGCGACCCCGTCGTCGTGCTCGACCACGGGACGAAGCTCGCCGAGGGCACGCCCGACGACGTCCGCAACGACCCGCGCGTGCTGGACGCGTATCTCGGCGGATGACGGCGCTGCTCCGCCTCGAAGGCATCGTCGCCGGCTACGGGCGCGGCGACATCCTGCGCGGGATCGACCTCGAGCTCGAAGAGGGGACGATCACGTGCCTCGTCGGTCCGAACGGCGCCGGCAAGTCGACCGTGCTGAAGACGCTGAGCGGCCTGCTCCGGCCGCGAGCGGGGACGATCGTCTTCGACAACGAGGAGATCGCGCGCTTGTCTCCCGCAGAGCTGCTCGCGCGCGGGATCGTGCACGTCGCCCAGGAGCGAAGCCTCTTCCCGCTGATGACGGTGTGGGACAACCTCCTGATGGGCGGTCACGTCCTGCGCGACCGCCCGCTCGTGCGACGCCGCGCCGACGCGATCGCCGAGCGGTTCTCGCTCGTGCACGACCGGCGCAACGAGCGGGCCGGCGCGCTCTCGGGAGGCCAGCAGAAGCTGATCGAGATCGCGCGGGCGCTCATGCTCGAGCCGCGCCTGATCCTGATGGACGAGCCGACGATGGGCCTCGACCCGAAGGCGCGCCATCTGATGTTCGAGATGGTGGGCGAGCTGAACGCAGAGGGGCGCACGCTGCTCCTCGTCGAGCAGAACGCGCGAGCAGGCCTTGCGATTGCCGATTACGGCGCCGTGCTCGACAACGGCTGCGTGGCGCTGACCGGGCCCGGGAAGAGCCTGCTCGACGACCCGCGCGTTGCCGAGCTGTATCTCGGCGGCGCTCCCGCAGTAGCCTAGGCTTCCGCCGCTCCCGCCCCGATCGCCTCGGCCTCCGGCGGAATCGACTCTCGACGCACGACGAGCGCGACGCATGCGAGCACGAGCGCGGCGCCCGCGACGATCGTCCACGTGATCGATTCGTGCAGCACGATCGCGCCGAGGGCGATCGCCACAACGGGGTTCACGTACGCGTAGGTCGACACGGTGCCGATCGGCGCATTGTCGAGCAGCCAGACGTACGCGGTGTAGCCGACGATGGAGCCGAAGCCGACGAGGTAGACC
>DATCOE010000056.1:0-10059 GCA_036564885.1 Gaiellaceae bacterium
CCGGCGCTGGCAGTCCTGCCAGAAGTCCGGCTCGAGCAGGTCGGCGTGATGACGCAGGAAGAGCTCGCGCAGCCGCGGGTCTCCCAGCAGGAATGTCGCGAACTCCTCCGGGAAGACGTCGTTGCGCATGACGCCGTACCACGGCTCGTCGGCGAGCTCGGCTTCCGGGTTCGGCGCGGGAGGGATGCGCCGGAAATTCACGTCGGTGAGGTACTCGATCTCGTCGTAGTCGTAGAAGACGACGCGCCCGTAGCGCGTGACGCCGAAGTTCCGCCAAAGCATGTCGCCGGGGAAGATGTTCGCGATCGCGAGATCACGAATCGCGTTCCCGTACTCGATCACTGCCGGCTCGACCTCGCTGGGGGTGGCACGGTCGAGATAGATGTTGAGCGGCACCATGCGCCGCTCGACGTAGCAGTGGCCGACCGTGATCGTCTCGCCGTCGTCTTCGATCATCGAGGGCGCGAGCAGATTCAACTGTTCGATCAACTCGGCCGAGAAGCGGTCGCGCGGCAGCGCAAGGTCGGTGAATTCGTGCGTGTCCGCCATGCGTCCCACCCGGTCGACGTGCTTGACCATCGCGAACTTCGAACGGATCGTCGCCCGGTCCGTGTCCTTGCCGGGCCCGAACACGTCCTTGATCACCTTGAAGACATACGGGTATGACGGCAGCGTGAAGACGTGCATCACCTGGCCGCGGATACCGGGAGCTTCGACGAACGCATCCTGAGAATGGTGCAAGTGCTGCAGCAGGTCGCGATAGAAGAGCGTCTTGCCCTGCTTGCCGAGCCCGAGCATCGTGTACAGCTCGGAGCGCCGCCGGGTCGGTGTCACGCCGCGCAGGAACTCGACGTAGCCGGACGGCACCTGCATGTCGACCATGAAGTACGCGCGCGACAGCGAGAAGAGAATGGTGATCTGTTGTGGGTCGAGCACGATCGCGTCCAGCGCAAGTCGGCCGGAGTCGTCGTGCAGCACCGGCACGACGAAGGGAAGCTCATCGTGGCCGTTGACGATCTTGCCGAGCACGTATGCAGCCTTGTTCCGGTAGAAGGCCGAGCTGAGCACCTGGATCTGGTGGTTCGGCTCGAGGTGCGTCCACGCTCCGCCCGGGCGCTCGTCGAGGTCGCGCAACAGAAAGTCGAGATCGCGCTCGAGATCTGCGAACGGGCGTCTCCAGCCGAAGTCGAGGAAGATGCGTTCGAAGCATTCGCGCAGGCTCGCGTCGTTCGGGTAATAGCTGCGGTAGATCGGCGGGTCGGACTCGATGTACTCGGTCGAGATCGTGGCGCGCACGAAGATCAGGTCGTTGTCGGCGTAGGTGCGGTGGAGGATCCGCGTGATCACGGAGTTGAAGAACGTCTCCGCGAGCTCGGGCTGCGAATGGTCGACGAGCAGGCCGATGTAGAAGAGCTTCGCGTCCTGCCAGACGGCGACGTCGAGGGCTTCGACGTCGAACTCGGACCGGAGGCGCGCGACGCACTCGAGCACCCGCTCGTCGTAGAAGCGGATCCTTTCCTGCACCGCCCGCTGCGCGTCCGCCCAGGCGGCTGCCTCGAAAAGCTCCTTCGTCCCGGCACTGGTCGTACGGAAAAGCCTGTAGTGCTTGTCGAAGCCCTCGATCAGCACTCCGGCGATCTCTCGAGCCGGATCGACGCCGGGCGCAGGGGGAACCGCGCGGACCTGGGTGGCCGCAGCGATAGCCTGTCCTGGCCGTCTCGACGGCTTTCCTTTCCCCACGAGCACACGGTAGGCGAATGAGCACCGGAAAAACACACATCGAGGTTCCCGCCGGCGGCGCGAAGATCGTGCCCGGCCGGCCGACACCGGACAACCCGATCATCCCGTTCATCGAAGGCGACGGGGTCGGCGTCGACATCACTCCCGTGATGAAGGCCGTGGTCGACGCAGCCGTCGACAAGGCCTACGGCGGGGCACGCAAGATCCACTGGATGGAGATCTACGCGGGAGAGAAGGCCGCGCGGCTCTACGGGAACGACGTCTGGCTGCCTGAGGAGACGATCGACGCGGCGCGCGACTACTCGGTCTCGATCAAGGGCCCGCTGACCACACCGATCGGCGGCGGCATCCGCTCGCTCAACGTGGCGATGCGCCAGCAGCTCGACCTCTTCGTCTGCCTTCGCCCGGTGCGCTACTTCCCGGGAGTGCCGAGCCCGCTTCGTGATCCTTCGAAGACGAACATGGTGATCTTCCGCGAGAACACCGAGGACATCTACGCGGGGATCGAGTGGGAAGCGGAGAGCGACGACGCCCGCAAGCTGATCGCGTTCCTCCAGGACGAGATGGGCGTGCGCAAGATCCGGTTCCCCGAGACGTCCAGCATCGGCATCAAGCCGGTGTCGCGCGAGGGCACCGAGCGCCTCGTCCGCAAGGCGATTCGCTACACGCTGGACAACGGGCGCGACTCGGTCACGCTCGTGCACAAGGGCAACATCATGAAGTTCACCGAAGGCGGCTTCCGCGACTGGGGCTACGCGCTCGCGGCGCGCGAGTTCGGCGCCCAGCCGATCGACGGCGGCCCATGGCTCTCGCTCGAGCACGAAGGGCGGACGATCACGATCAAGGATGTGATCGCAGACGCCTTCCTGCAGCAGATCCTGCTGCGCCCGGCCGAGTACGACGTGATCGCAACACTGAACCTGAACGGCGACTACATCTCGGATGCGCTCGCCGCGCAGGTCGGCGGAATCGGGATCGCGCCGGGCGCCAACCTCTCGGATGACGTGGCGATGTTCGAGGCGACGCACGGCACCGCGCCGAAGTACACGGGACAGGACAAGGTCAACCCGGGCTCGCTGATCCTCTCCGCGGAGATGATGCTGCGGCACATGGGATGGGTCGAGGCCGCAGATCTGATCATCAGCTCGCTCGGCGCCGCGATCTCCGACAAGCAGGTCACATACGACCTCGCACGCCTGATGGAGGGCGCGAACGAGGTCTCGTGCTCGGCCTTCGGCCGGGCGATGATCGAGCGGATGTAGCGGGGCGTCCCTCACGCGGGGGACAAGGCATCGCCCGCGTGGGTCATTCAGTTAGAGCTTCTAAGGTGTGGTCGTGACGCGGAACCTGCTCGTCGTGCTGCTGAAGGATGCTTCTCTCTCTGAGCTTCGTGCGGCGGTCGAGGAACGCGGGGGCGCGATGCCGAACGTCTATGCCGTCGCTCCAGCTCACGTCGGGCCGCTGCACTGGCTCGCGACCGACGAGCAGGCGGCCCGCGAAGAAGCGGGCGTGCGCGCGCTCGAAGCGGAGTGGATCCTCAGCGACGGGGCCGCGGTCGGCGGCGAAGCGGGCGAGGCCGATCCGACGCTGGCCGTGCAGGACGCTCTGCGGAGATTCCCAGCGCACGAGATCCTCCTCATCGGCGGCGAGGCCTCCGACCGCAGCCTCCAGGCGTCGCTTCAAGGCCTGGGCGTGCGGATCACCTGGGTCGGTGAATCGCCACCCACGAGCGGACACCGCAGCCGCCTGCGAGCCACCGCGCGCGGACTCGCCTCCGGTCGAAGCAGTGCAACACCGTTCGTCGCGTTCGCCGGCGCCAACCTCGCCCTTCTCCTCATCGGGCTGGTGATCACACTCGTCGTGGCACTCATCCTCTGGCTCACCGGGCTCGCGTGACCGATGCCGCGGTCGCGCTAGTCCCGCGCGGGCCGAACGAGGACGGCCGCCGCCGGCTCGTCGTCGAGTTGCACCATTCGCCCCTCGACCTCGAACAGCCCTCTCCCGGCCTGCGCCGCGACCCGGGCCCCCGGGACGACGCACAGCTCGACGAGCCGCTCGAGCCAGGCGTCGTTCTCGGTGAGGCGGGCGACGATCGCGGCCTCGCCCGGGCCGAGCGCCGTGAGCGAGGCGAGCGTGTCGCCTTCCGCGCGCGCTGCGGCCGGGTCGACCGGCCAGCCGTGCGGACATCGCGCCGGGTTGCCGAGCGCGGCGTGGAGGTGCTCGAGCGAATCGTCGTCGAACGCGCCGTCGAGCGTCCGCGCGCGCTCGTAGCACTCCGCGAGCGCGTAGCCGAGGAACGAGACGGCGAAGACCTCGAGCAGCCGGTGGCGGCGCGTCGCGCGGTCGGCCGCGGCCCGTCCGCTCGTCGTCAGCAGAAGCTCCTTGCTGGCGCCGCGCCGGACGAGTCCGGACTCCTCCATGCGGGCGAGCATCTCGCCGGCTGAAGGCCGGCTGACGCCGAGCTGGCCGGAGACGTGCGCTGCGAGCGTCGGCACGTCGGCGATCAGCGCGCCGCAGGCGGCGACCGGGTTGGTGAGGGCGTCGATCACCAGGAGGTAGTCGTCGATGCTGTGCGTGTGCCGGGACGACGCCGCCGCCCGCTGCCTCGGCTTCCGCGGTCGCGCGAGCGTGACCGTCGCCGCCGAGCCGCCGAGTCGCCGCGCGATGTCGTCGGCAAGCTGCTTCAGGTCGATCGCGGCGAGCGTCTCGTCGCTGACGCCGCAGTCGGCAATGTTCAGGCGCACGCTCGGCGGATGCCCTTCGGCGGCGAGACGGCGCGAGAGGCACGCAGACGGGCAGCCGTCGAGCGTCACGATCTCGTCGCCGGGCTCGAACGCGCTGCCGTCTCCATACCGCGCGAGGCCGCGGCGATCGAGCTCCTCGACGACGCGCTCTGCCGTCTGCGAGAGCGGCGAGCCACCCCGGCAGGCGATCAGGATCGGGCGTGCCGTCATCGCGGGCCTCCTTCCGGCGGGGAGGCGATGCCGATCGCGCGGCTGAGGGTCGTCTCGAACGCGAGCTCCGCGTGCTCGACACGAACGATCGTCACAGGACGGATCTGGAGCACGTCGACGACGCGTCCGGGCGCGATTCCGTACGCGACCAACTGCTCGCGCTGGCGGAGCGGCACGCGCTCCAGCGTCTCGATCGTGGCCTGGGAGCCGGGCGCCGCCTGGGCGAGCGTGGTACCGGGCACGGCGGCGGCGGCGCGCCGCCGCCCGGCGAGCGCCGCAGTGACCCGGGCGGCGAGCGCGACGACTGCCGACCGGCTGGGATCGGGTGCGCTGTAGCCACAGTCAGGGCAGCACACGAGCGCGCAGCCCTTGCCGAGCGGACACGACGCGCAGATATTTGTCGCTCGCGGGTCGAAACGATGCCCGCACAGCGCGCAGGAGACGAGCTCGGCACCGACTGCGAGGGCCTCGTTCACGTCAGGCTCCCCAGCCCACGGCGACCAGCGCGTGATGGAGCAGGCCGCCGACGAGGAAGGCGAGCGGGAAGACCGTCGCGGTCATCGCCGCCGCCTGCGCTGCACCCCGCTCCCGGACGATGATCAGGATGCTTGCGACGCACGGAATGAAGAGGGTGATCGTGACCATCGCGACGACGGCCTGCTCGGGGCTGAGCCGGCCCTGTGCGTGCAGCACGAAGAGCCCGGCGGCGCCGAAGTCGCGGCGCAGGAAACCGATGAGGAAGGCGGCGCTCGCTGCCGGCGGGAGGCCGAGCCAGCCCGTCACGAGCGGGCGCATCCCGTCGATGATCGCCGGCAACGCGCCGGTCTTGTCGAGCACGAACAGGAACGCCGTGCCCGCGAGAAAGAGCGGGATGACCTCGCGGAGATACCACTCGAGGCGCATGAGCGTCTTCGTGAGCACGTTCGCGGGACGCGGCACGCGGAGCGGCGGGAGCTCGATCAGGAGCGGCGAGCGCTCTCCGGGGACGACCCGTGCTGCGAGCCAGCCCACCGCGAAGACGACGGCCGCCACGACGCCTCCCCAGATCAGCGTCGCGGCCGGCGAGATCGACCCGAGCATCCCGAGCACGACGCCGAGCTGCGCCGAGCAGGGGATGCCGAGCGCGAGCAGGAGGGTTACGAGCAGCCGCTCGCGGCGGCTCTCGAGGATCCGCGTCGTGAGCGTCGCCATCGTCACGCAGCCGAGCCCCAGCACCATCGGCAGGGCCGCCTTGCCGTTCAGGCCGAGCGCGTGGAAGAGGCGGTTGCTGACGACGGCGAGGCGCGGGAGGTAGCCGCTGTCCTCGAGCACGCTGAAGACGAGGAAGAACGTCGTCACGATCGGCAGGATCAGCGCGAGCGCGTAGGTCATCCCCATCGTCCAGAGCCCGTACTTCCCGACGAGCAGGTCGGCGAGGAAGCTGCTCGGGACGAGCCGGGTGACCTCGTGCGTGAGCCACGGGTTGACGTGCCGGCCGAAGAGCGAGTTCTCGAGCAGGCCGACGAGCCGGCCGGCGCCGAGGACGCCGACGAACCAGTAGACGGCATAGAAGACGGCGGCGAGCACGGGCCAGCCCCAGACGCGGTGTGTGCTCAGGCGCCCGAGCCGCTCCAGCACGCCGCCGGCCGGCCGGGGCTCCTGCCGGACAGCCTCCGCGACGACCTCGTCGGCGTAGGCAGAGCGGGCGCGCTGGAGCGCGGCCGCCGCGGGCTCGCCGAGCGCCTGCTCGGCCCGCTCGCGCACGCGCACGAGGAGGTCGGCCGGGAGTTGCCGCTCGAGGCACGCCTGCGCCTCCTCGTCGCCGCCGAGCCAGAGCAGCCCCGCGCCGCGCGTCGCAACGGGCGTCTCGCCGCGCGTCGCAACGGGCGTCTCTCCGAGCGAGCGGCCGAGTTCCGCGAGCGCCTCCTCGACCGGCGCCGGATAGACGACCCGAGCGCGAGCCGGCAGGGCGGCCGACACAGCGGCGGCGATCTCGCCGACGCCCGTGCCTTCGGTCGCCACCGTCAGCAGCACCGGGACGCCGAGCAGCTCCGACAAACGCTGCCGGTCGATGCGCACGCCTGCAGCAGCTGCCTCGTCGGACATGTTCAGGACGAGGACGAGCGGCAGGCCGAGCTCGGCGAGCTGCACGGTCAGCTGGAGCGTCCGGCGAACGCCCTTCGCGTCACCGACCTGGACGAGCGTGCGCTCCTCGCCGTCGAGCAGCAGGCGTGAGACGACCTGCTCGTCCTCGCTTCGCGCCGGGAAACCAACGATGCCCGGCGTGTCGATCACGGCGGCACCGTCGACAGCGCGCGCGGCGCCGCGAAAGACATCCACTGTCGTGCCGGGGTAGTTCGCGACCGTGACGTACCGGCCGGTCAGCCGGCCGAACAGCACCGACTTGCCGACGTTCGGATGCCCGACGAGGACGATCTCGGCGAGCCGGCCCGGGGGCGGGTCGCCGAGCGCGGATGCGGCATGACAGCTCACCGCTCTGAACGTAAGGCGACCCTTACATCAGCGCATCAGGGAGACCCCTGATGCCCGAGACGACGACCGAAAACACCGGCCTGAGCACTCGTCGTGGCACTCATCGTCCGGCTCACCGGGCTCGCGTGACCGATGCCGCGGGCGCAAGAGCGCGTCGGCGTCATGTGCTAAACGAGCGTGGTGGATTCAGCGGATAGCACGCCGTTGCGCGGCCGGCAGGGGACGAAGCTGCTGCCGCTCGCCGACGGTCGCGCGGTGGGCGGGCCGATCGCGCTCGGCGTGCTCGCCTGCTACGTCGCGCTCGCGTTGGCGGGCTGGGCGTCGGCGGCGATCGCTCTGCTGCTCGCTGCTCCTGATCTCGCCGGTGGGGACCCGACGGCGGCCCGGCCGGTGCTCGCGACGCACCTGGTGGCGCTCGGGCTGCTGCCGTTCGCGGTCACCGGCGCTTCGTTCCATCTGCTGCCGGTGATGCTCCGCAACGACGTCCGTCACCCGCGGCGGCTCCAGCTCGCCCTTCCGCTCCTGGCAGGTGGCTTCCTGGTCGCGCCCGGCGTCGCCTTCGACCGGCCGGCGATCCTCTGGCCCGGTGCCGCGCTCGTCTCAGCCGGTGTGCTGGTCGTGCTGGCCGAGCTGCTCGGTCTCGTCCGCGGGGCGCCCCGCGGACGAACCCTCGTTGCCAGCCGCGCCGGGGTTGCGCTCGTCGGTCTCCACGTCGCTGCCGCGCTGACGCTCGGAGCGCTCGTCTTCTCGCACGGGGACAAGCCGTTCGCCGGCGTCGTCCACGATCGCTGGGTGCTCGTCCACCTCCATCTCGCCGTGTTCGGCTGGGCGACGCTCTTGATCGTCACGGTCGGCCGCACGCTCGCACCGATGCTCGCGCTCGCCCCGACGGCGCCTCCACGCCGCCTCCCGGGCAGCGAGCTCGCGCTCAGCGTCGGCCTCTGGACGCTCCTGGCCGGGCTCGCGACCGGCTCGACTGCCGCCGCGCTCGCGGGCGGCAGCCTGATCCTGCTCACCCTGGCGCTCTTCGCCCGCCTGATTGCCGGCGTCGCCCGCACACGACGGATGGAGCTCGAAGCGCCGCTCGCGCACCTCCTCGCGGGTGTCCTCTTTCTCCTCCAGGCGGCCGCGCTCGGCACGGCGATGCTGGTCGGGCTCGTGTCGACGCGCACCGGCCTCGCCGCGTACGTGATCCTCTTGCTGCTCGGCTGGGCCGCCGGCGTGACGCTCGGCCACCTCGGAAAGCTGCTCTCCCTGTCGCTCTGGGTCTGGTGGCCGCCGGGGCCGCGCCCGAAGCAGAACGCCCTCTACCCGCGACGCGTCTGGCTTGCCGAGGCCGCAGCCTTCGCGTCCGGGGTCGAGGTGCTCGCAATCGGCGCACTCGCGGGCAGCCGCGCGGTCGCGGTCGTCGGCGCCGCGCTGCTCGTCGGCGCAGCGCTGCTCGGAGCCACCGGCGCCGCCCTGACGTGGGCCAGGCGCTGGTAGATCACGTCCTCTCCTTCAAACGCCTCTAGAGGCCTGATGTGAATTGGCCGCACGCACGGCTGGTGTGCCAGACACGCACGCACGTCTAATCCACATCAAGCCTCTAGCAGCAGCGGGCACGCGGGTTCCGGTCGCGGTCGTCCATGCGCCGGCGCTCGAACTGCCGCCGCGTCAGCATCGGCTCGTCGGGATGCCGCTTCTCCCGGTGGGCCTTGTAGCGATCGAAGGCCGTCTCGCCCGAAACCTCCCGGAGGTACCAGCGGACGTGACCGATGGCCTGTCTGACGGTCATCGTCCTCCGCCCACGCCGGCACCGACCTGCTCACGACGCGCTCTCGCCCGGTCCTCGGCCGTCGGAATGAGCCCGGAGGGCGCCCAGAGCCGGGAGGGCTCAGCCGGTGTCTCTGTGGTCGGAAGCGGCTCACGGCTCCGGATGGCCTTGATCCAGACGCGCGAGGCGTCCACGAGCACGATGATCACCATGAGCGCGAAGAAGGCCGCCAGGACGCCGTCGACGGTCGTGTTCGTCACGATCGTGTGCATGTCGGCCATCGACTTCGCGGGCGACAGCACCTTGCCGGCGTGGATCGCGTCCTGCGTCGCAGAACGCTGCGCGAAGAAGCCGATCTTCGGGTTGTCCGAGAAGACCTTGTAGGCGCTCGCGCTCAGCGTCACGGCGGCATCCCAGGCAAGCGGCACCGCCGTGACCCAGGCCCACTTGAGCCGGCCCGACTTGATCAGGATCGTCGTGCCGACGGCGAGGGCGATGGCCGCCAGGAGCTGGTTCGCGATCCCGAACAGCGGAAAGAGCTGGTTGATCCCGCCGAGCGGGTTCTTGACGCCGGCCCAGAGGAAGTATCCCCAGGCGCCCACGACGACGGCACTCGCGCCGTAGAGGGCGGGCCGCCACGACGTGCGGCCGAACGGCTTCCAGATGTTGCCGAGCGTGTCCTGGAGCATGAAGCGGCAGACCCGCGTGCCCGCATCCACCGTCGTCAGGATGAACAGGGCCTCGAACATGATCGCGAAGTGGTACCAGAAGGCCTTCAGGCCTCCGAAGGCGCCCGAGAAGATCACCGACATGCCGACCGCAAGGGTCGGTGCGCCGCCGGTGCGGGCGATGAGCGTCTTCTCCTTCACCTCCGCGGCGGCCGCGCCGAGGGCTCCGGGCGAGATCGAGAATCCGAAGCCCGCGACCGCGTGTGAGGCCGACTGAGCGGTAGCCCCGAGCACTCCGGCTGGGGCGTTCATCGCGTAGTAGAGGCCAGGGTCGATGATCGAGGCGGCGATGATCGCCATCACGGCCACGAACGACTCGACGAGCATCGCGCCGTAGCCGATGAAGCGCACCTGCGACTCCTTCTCGATCATCTTCGGCGTCGTGCCCGAGGCGATCAGCGAGTGGAAG
>DATCOE010000057.1:0-3318 GCA_036564885.1 Gaiellaceae bacterium
ACCGACTGGCGGATCCACCAGGTCGCGTACGTCGAGAACTTGTAGCCCCGGCGCCAGTCGAACTTCTCGACGGCGCGGTTCAGGCCGAGCGTCCCCTCCTGGATCAGATCGAGGAACGGCACGCCCAGGCCGCGGTAGCCCTTGGCGATCGAGACCACGAGGCGCAGGTTCGACTCGATCATGCGGCGCTTGGCCATGGGGTCGCCGCGCTCGATGCGCTTCGCGAGCATGACCTCGTCGGCCGCGGTCAGCAGCTTGTGACGGCCGACGTCGGCGAGGAAGAGCTGGAGACTGTCGGCGGCACCCGAAGCAGCCGCAACGGGAGCCGGCGCGGGCGCGTCATCGTCGTCGTCTGCGTCTTTTTTCTTGGCCGGCGCAGCGGCCTTCGCTCCCGCGACGGGCGCGCCGACATCGAGGCCGATCCGCTCGAGCTCGCGCGTGAGCTCCTCGATGTCCTGATCGTTGAGGTCGAGCTCGAGCGCGAACGCCTCGAGCTCGGTCGGCTCGACATAGCCACGCTCCTCGGCGCCCTCGACGAGCGCCTTGGCCTGATCCGTCTCGAGCAATTCGGAAAGCTGATTCTGCGTCAGGGTCTGCTCAGTCCTTTCGGTCCTGCATCGAGTACATCCGCGAGCCTTCTCACTCTAGGAGCGAAATCCTCCGGTTGCCAGGGGTAACCGTCGGCCCTCTCGAGACTTCGAACGTGACGGGCGCCTTGATATTCCGCGGGAAGCGGCCCACCCGGTTTGCGCGCGCACGGGAAACCCCGGCCTGCCTGGATTCTACGCCGTTCTCCCGCCGTGCAAAGTTGGCCGTTCAGGACGCCTTGGACCGTCCCCGGGCGGCAGTCTTCTTCTTCGCCGGGCCCTTGGCCTTCTTCGTGGCCGGGCCCTTGGCCCGGCGCTCGGCCAGGAGCTCGACCGCCCGGTCGAGGGTGATCTGCTCGGAGTCGTCGCCGGTGCGGAGGCTCGCGTTCGTCTCGCCGTCGGTGACGTAGGGGCCGAACCGGCCGGCCTTCACGACGATCGGCTTCCCGCTCACCGGGTCGGTGCCGACCTCCTTGAGCGGGGCGGCGGCCTGACGGCCGCGGCGCTCCTTCGGCGTCGCGAGGATCGCCTTCGCCTCCTCGAGCCCGATCGTCAGCAGCTGCTCTTCCGTCTCGAGCGAGCGTGACTCCTTGCCGTGCTGCACGTACGGCCCGTAGCGGCCGTTGCGCGCCACGATCTCCTCGCCTTCCTCGCCGACGCCGATCACGCGCGGCAGCTGCAGCAGCTGGAGCGCCTCTTCGAACGTGATCGTGTCGAGCGCCATCGACTTGAAGAGCGAGGCGGTCGGCGGCTTCTCCTTCGAGCCTTCCGGCAACGTCTCGGTGACGTACGGGCCGTAGCGGCCGTTGCGCGCGAGCACCTCGCGCCCCGTCTCGGGGTTGACGCCGAGGGTGCGGTCCTGCGACGGCTGCGAGAGCAGCTCCTCGGCCTTCGCGACGGTGAGCTCATCCGGAACGAGGTCGTCGGGGACGGTCGCCCGCTCGCCGTCGCGCTCGAGGTAGGGGCCGTAGCGGCCGACGCGGAGCACGATGCCGTTGCCGATCTCGATCGAGTTGATCTCGCGTGCGTCGATGCCGCCGAGGTCCGAGACGAGCTCCTTCAGGCCGGTGCCGTCGTTCTCGCCGGCAGCGTCGTTCACGCCGTAGTAGAAGCGGCTCAGCCATTCGTTGCGGTGCTCGTCGCCCGACGCGATGCGGTCGAGGTCGTCCTCCATCCGCGCTGTGAAGTCGTAGTCGACGAGACGGCCGAAGTGCTGCTCGAGCAGCTGCACGACCGAGAAGGCGAGGAACGACGGTACGAGCGCCGTGCCCTTCTTGAAGACGTAGCCGCGGTCGAGGATCGTGCCGATGATCGACGCGTATGTCGAAGGCCGGCCGATGCCGAGCTCCTCCAGCGTCCGAACGAGCGTGGCCTCCGTGTAGCGCGACGGCGGGTTCGTCTCGTGGCCCTCCGGCTCGAGCTCCTTCAGCTGCACCGCATCGCCCTCGGCGACGTTCGGCAGGCGCCGCTCGTCGTCGTCCTTTGGCGCGACCTCGTCGCGGCCCTCCTCGTACGCGGCGAGGAAGCCGCGGAAGGTGATCACCGTGCCCGAGGCGCCGAACTCGACGTTCTCGGCTGTCGACGAGGCACCAGCGATGCGCAGCGACACGGTCTGCCCCTTCGCATCCTCCATCTGCGACGCAAGCGTGCGGATCCAGATCAGCTCGTACAGCGCGTGCTCGTCGCGCGAGAGCTCGCGCTGCACCTGCTGCGGCGTGCGGAACGAGTCGCCGGACGGGCGGATCGCCTCGTGGGCCTCCTGCGCGTTCTTCACCTTCCGCTCGTACTGCCGCGGCTTGGCAGGCACGAACTCGGCACCGAAGAGCTCGGCCGCCTGCGCGCGCGCAGCCTTGAGCGCCGACTCCGACAGGGTCGTCGAGTCGGTGCGCATGTAGGTGATGTAGCCGTTCTCGTAGAGACGCTGGGCGACGCGCATCGTCGTCTGCGCGGTGAAGCGCAGCTTGCGGCTCGCCTCCTGCTGCAGCGTCGAGGTCATGAACGGGGGGCTCGGACGGCGGACGTACGGCTTGCGCTCGACGCGGCCGACGCTGAACGACGAGTCCTTCAGGCGCTCGGCGAGGCCGCGCGCCTCCGACTCGTCGAGCTGCACGAGCTCGTCGCTGCGCGCTTTGCCGTCGGGGCCGAAGTCGCGGCCCTGCGCGACGCGCTTGCCGTCGATCGTGACGAGGCGCGCGGTGAACGACTCGGGATCGAACGTCGCCTCGATGTCCCACCACTGCGCCGGCACGAAGCGGCGCCGCTCGCGCTCGCGCTCGACGACGAGCCGCGTGGCGACCGACTGCACGCGGCCGGCGGAGAGCCGCGGCATGATCTTCTTCCAGAGCACGGGCGAGACCTCGTAGCCGTAGAGGCGGTCGAGGATCCGGCGCGTCTCCTGCGCGTCGACGAGCCGCTGGTCGATCTCGCGGGTCTCGCCGAGCGCACGGTCGATCGCGTCGCGCGTGATCTCGTGGAACACCATCCGGCGAACGGGAACCTTCGGGTTCAGCACCTGCAGCAGGTGCCAGGCGATCGCCTCGCCTTCGCGGTCTTCGTCGGTCGCGAGCAAGAGCTCGTCGGAGGAGGCGAGGAGCTTCTTCAGCTCGCTGACCTTCTTCCGCTTGTCCGGGTCGACGATGTAGAGCGGCTCGAAGTCGTGCTCGACGTCGACGCCGAGGCGGGCCCACGCCTCCTTCTTGTACTCCTCGGGGATGTCGGCCGCGCGCTCCGG
>DATCOE010000058.1:0-17640 GCA_036564885.1 Gaiellaceae bacterium
CCGCCGAAGGGCTGCTGGCCGACGACCGCGCCCGTCGGCTTGTCGTTCACGTAGAAGTTGCCCGCCGCGTAACGCAACGCCTCCTGCGCCTCGTCGATCGACGCGCGGTCCTGCGAGAAGATCGCTCCGGTGAGCCCGTACTGGGCGGTGTCGTCGACGAGCTCGAGGGTCTGCTCCCACTCGTTCTCCGGATAGACGTACGCGGTCACGATCGGCCCGAAGAACTCCTCGCTCATCAGCCGGTCGCGCGGATCCTTCGTCTCGATCAGGGTCGGCTCGACGAAGTAGCCCTCGCTGTCGTCGGTGCCGCCGCCCGCGATTACCTCGGCGTTGTTGGCGCGCGCGTGGTCGATCGCCTCGCGCTGCCTCGCGAACGACTTCTCGTCGATCACGGCGCCCATGAAGTTCGAGAAGTCGCTGACGTCGCCCATCTTGATCGTGCCGACCTCCTCGACGAGCCGCTCGCGCAGCTCCGGCCAGAGGTTCGCGGGCGCATACACGCGTGACGCCGCCGAGCACTTCTGGCCCTGGTACTCGAACGAGCCGCGCAGGATCGCCGTGGCGACCGCCTCGACGTCCGCGCTCGGGTGGGCGACGATGAAGTCCTTGCCGCCGGTCTCGCCGACGATGCGCGGGTAGTTGCGGTAGCTGTCGAGGTTCGATGCGACCGTCCGCCACATGCCGTTGAAGACGGCGGTCGAGCCGGTGAAGTGGATGCCCGCAAGCTGAGGGCTCGCGAGCACCGGGTCACCGACCTCCGCGCCCGAGCCGTAGACGAGGTTGATCACACCCGGCGGCAGGCCGGCCTCCTCGTACAGCTTCATCAGGAAGTGCGCGCTGTACGTCGCCGTCGACGCCGGCTTCCAGACGACGGTGTTCCCCATCAGCGCGGCCGACGTGGGCAGGTTGCCCGCGATCGCGGTGAAGTTGAACGGCGTGACCGCGAAGACGAAGCCCTCCAGGGGGCGGTACTCCATCCGGTTCCAGACGCCGGGCGAGGAGACGGGCTGCTCCTCATAGATGCGCGTCATGTACTTGACGTTGAAGCGCCAGAAGTCGATCAGCTCGCACGCCGCGTCGATCTCCGCCTGGTGGGCGGTCTTCGACTGGCCGAGCATCGTCGCCGCGTTCAACGTCTGCCGCCACGGGCCGGCGAGCAGCTCCGAGGCGCGCAGGAAAATCGCCGCGCGCTCCTCCCACGAGGTGCGCGACCAGTCGGCCGCGGCCTCCTGCGATGCGGCGATGGCGCGCTCGACCTCCTTGGCGCCGGCCTTGTGCACCGTCGCGAGGACGTGTGAGCGCCGGTGCGGCATCACCGATTCGAACGTATCGCCCGTGCGAACCTCCTCACCGCCGATGACGAGCGGGATGTCGGGCTGCTGCGATTCGAGCTGCTGCAGGCGCAGCCGCAACTCCTCGCGCTCGGGGCTGCCCGGCGCGTAGCTCCGGACCGGCTCGTTGATCGGATCTGGTACACGGAAGATCGAATGGGTGCTCATGCAGGGATCTTAGGATCCATGACGTGGCGGTGATGCAGCTCGCATACGAGGTGGACGGCTGGGGGGTCGGCGAGCTCTGGCTCGCTGACGGCCGCGTGGTGTGGCACGAGCTCCCGTTTCCCTCGCGCGTCGGACGGAAGCTCGGGACGAACGAGCTCGTGGAGCGGCTCCAAGCGTACTTCGCCGGCGACGAGAGCTCGTTCGACGACGTGCCCGTCGACCTCGAGCACGAGACCCCCTTCCTCGAGCGCTGTGCGTATGCGCTGCGTGAGATTCCGCGCGGCGAGCTCGTGACCTACGGCGAGCTGGCCGCGCTCGCCGGCGCTCCCGGCGCCGCCCGGGCGGCGGGCAGCTTCTGCGCCCGCAACCGGCTCGGCCTGTTCGTGCCGTGCCACCGGGTGGTCGCCGCCGGCGGGCTCGGATCGTACGGCTCGTACGGGCTCGAGTACAAGCGCCGGCTGCTGAAGCTGGAGGGCGCGCTTGCGTCTGTCTGAGGACCTGCGCGACGAGCTCGCCGCGATTGCGCCGGAGTCGGACTGCGACCGCCTGGCCGAGCTCTCCGGGCTCTTCCACGTCGCGGGCAGCGTCCATCTCCGCGGCCGAGGCGTCGTCGACGTCCACCTCGACCTCGTGAGCTCGGCGGTCGCCCGGCGCGCGTTCAGCCTGCTGCGTGCGTTCGACGTCGAGTCGGAGATCCGCACCTACCAGCGGCAGGCGTTCGATCACGCGACGCGCTACCAACTGCACGTCGAGGGGACGCCGCACGCGTACGAGACGCTGCATCGAGCGGGCGTGCTCGACGTCTCGCACCGGCCGCTCGAGCGGCCGCCCCGGCGAGTGGTCGCGCGCCGTTGCTGCCGCGGTGCGTACCTGCGTGGCGCGCTCCTCGGCGCGGGGTCACTGAGCGGGCCGCGCGACCCGCACCTCGAGATCCGCAGCGCGGAGATCGAGGGCGCGCGCTTCATCGTCGAGGTCGCCGCCCAGACGGGCGCCGCGCTGCACGTCCTCGAGCGCGCGCGGCATGCGGTCGCCTACGCGAAGGGAGCCGAGACGATCACCGACGTGCTCGTCGCAGCGGGTGCGAGCGACATCGTGCTCGTGCTCGAGGAGAACGCCGTCATGGCTGCAACGCGCTCCGATGCGAATCGCCTGGCGAACGCGGACCATGCGAACCTCGTGCGCACGAGCCGCGCAGCGCACGCGCAGCTCGAGGCACTGCGCAAGCTCGACCTCGCCGGGCTGCCGGACGACCTGCACGAGCTCGCGTCGTTGCGCATCCGTCATCCGACATCGTCGATCGCAGAGCTCGCGCGACGCTGTCGCCCACCGCTCACGAAGGCGTCGGCGTACCGCCGCCTGCGCAGGTTGATCGAGCTCGCGGCCGGCTGACGTCGTCGGCGTGTCGCGGGGTTGACTACGACTTGCAACTCGCCTAGCGCGTGCGACTTGCTAGGGGTCATACTCGGCAACGGCGGGTCCGCGCTCGTCCGGCGGCGGATTCAGACCCCGTCCGTCGCCACGGTCTCGGGTGTGGTAAACCGGAGGGGAGGGTCGTCCTCGGAGCTTCCCCTCCGGCCCGCCCTTCATGAGGCCGTCGAGCGGTCGGCGTCGGGCGCGGTCGTGCCGTCTCCTGCCGCGAGGCTGCGGTCCGGCCGTCGTTACACTCGCCTCGATAACGCAAACGAAAGGCTCGGAACCATGGCGAAGATCAGGGTGGGAATCAACGGCTTCGGGAGGATCGGCAGGAACTTCTTGCGCGCCTACCTCCAGCACGGAGGCGACTTCGAGATCGTGGCGGCGAACGACCTCGGCGACCTGCGGACGATGGCGCACCTGCTGAAGCACGACTCGGTGCTCGGCGCGCTCGACCGTCCCGTCGAGGCCGGCGACGGCGTCATCCGGGTCGGCGACCTCGAGATCAAGCTCCTCTCCGAGCGCGATCCGGCTGATCTGCCGTGGAGCGAGCTCGGCATCGACATCGCGCTCGAGTCGACCGGCCTCTTCACGAAGCGCGAAGGCGCGCAGAAGCACCTCGACGCAGGCGCGAAGAAGGTCGTCATCTCGGCCCCGGCCACGGATCCGGACGTGACGATCGTCCTCGGCGTGAACGACAAGGATTACGACCCCGAGCAGCACGCGATCATCTCGAACGCGTCGTGCACGACGAACTGTGTCGCGCCGCTCGCCAAGATCCTGCACGAGGCCTACACGATCGAGCGCGGCTTCATGACGACGATTCACGCGTACACGAACGACCAGCGCTTGCTCGACCTGCCGCACAGCGACCTGCGGAGAGCGCGGGCCGCGGCGATCAACCTCATCCCGACCTCGACGGGCGCGGCGCGCGCGATCGGCGTCGTGCTGCCGGAGCTGAAGGGCAAGATCGACGGGATGTCGATGCGCGCACCGGTGCCGACGGGCTCGATCGTCGATCTCGTCGTGCAGGTGTCGCGCGAGACGAGCGCCGACGAGGTCAACGGCCTCTTCAAGTCGAAGGCGGACACCGGTGACCTAGCGGGCATCCTCCAGTACTCGGATGAGCCGCTCGTCTCGGCCGACATCGTCCGGTCGTCCTTTTCGTCGATCTTCGACAGCGATCTGACCATGGTGAACGGGAACCTCGTGAAGATCTTCGGCTGGTACGACAACGAGTGGGGCTACAGCTGCCGGCTCGTCGATCTCGTCGCGAAGATCGCCAAGACGCTGCCCGGCGCGGTCGCGGCGTAGCGAGGGCCGAGACGTGCGGCTTCCACGGTCCGTTCGTGACGCCGACATCGCGGGTAAGACCGTGCTCGTCCGGTCGGATCTGAACGTCCCGCTCGAGAACGGCAAGATTGCCGACGACATGCGCATCCGCGCCTCGCTGCCGACATTTCGCCTGCTCCTCGACGGCGGCGCGTCGGCGGTGCGCGTCTGCTCGCATCTCGGCCGTCCGAAGACGGAAGAGGACCGCGCGAAATACTCGATGGAACCGGTGCGCGAGCGCCTCCGCGACCTCCTGCCCGACGACCGGCTCAGCGTGCTCGAAAACACGCGCTTCGACCCCCGCGAGACGAAGAATGACCCGTCGTTCGCCCGCGAGCTCGCCGACGGGTGCGACCTGTACGTCAACGACGCCTTCGGCTCGGCGCACCGCGCGCACGCGTCCACCGAGGGCGTGGCGCATCTGCTGCCGGCATATGCCGGGCTGCTGCTCGAAGAGGAGCTGAAGCATCTCGGCACGCTGCTCGGCGACGTCGAGCGGCCCTTCGTCCTCATCTCGGGAGGCGCGAAGGTCGACGACAAGCTGGGCGTGCTGAAGAACCTCGGCGGGCGTGCGGACACGGTGCTGATCGGCGGCAAGATGGCCGAGCAGCTCCGTGTCGAGAACGCGCTCGACTTCCAGGTCGAGCTGCCCAGTGACGTCGTCGGCGCAAGCGCGTTCGCAGAAGACGCGGAGTCCGGCGTCTACACGGTCGACGACTTGCCGGACGGCTGGCTCGGGCTGGACATCGGGCCCGAGACGCGCGAGCGGTTCGGCCGCGCGATCGCGGGAGCGCGCACGATCTTCTGGAACGGGCCGATGGGCGTCTTCGAATGGCCGCGGTTCGCCGAGGGGACGAACGCGGTTGCGCAGGCGGTCGCGGCGAACGAGCAGTCGTTCTCCGTCGTCGGCGGCGCCGACTCCGTGCGGGCGCTGAACGAGCTCGGCCTCGCCGACAGGATCTCCTGGGTCTCGACCGGCGGCGGCGCGAGCCTCGAGCTGCTCGAGGGCAAGGAGCTGCCGGGTGTTGCGGCGATCCCGTCGGCGGTCGAGGCTGCCACGTGATCGTCGCCGGCAACTGGAAGATGTTCGAGGGGCCCGATCTCGACGCGCTCGCAGCGCGGCTCGTCGGCGTCTCCGGCGTCGACGCGATCGTCTGCCCGCCGTACGTCGCACTCGCGCGCTGCGTCGAGGCGGGCCTTACGACCTACGCACAGAACGTCCATTGGGAGGACGAAGGCGCCTACACGGGCGAGATCTCGTCGCGGATGCTGCTCGAGCTCGGCGTCGCCGGCTCGCTCGTCGGGCACTCGGAGCGGCGCCTGTACTTCGGCGAGACCGACGCTGCCGTCGGCAGGCGCGCGGAGGCAGCGCTTGCAGCCGGGCTCGGCGTGATCGCCTGCGTCGGCGAGACGCAGGAGGAGCGCGATTCGGGCGACATGGAGACCGTGCTTCGTATCCAGGTCGACGCGATCCGCGACACGTGCGGCGCGCACGAGCGCCTCGTGCTCGCCTACGAGCCCGTCTGGGCCATCGGCACCGGTCGCACCGCGACGCCGGAGATGGCGCAAGAGGCGCACGCATTCGTGAAGTCGCTGCTCGACCGCCCCGTGCTCTACGGCGGTTCCGTGAAGCCCGACAACGCCGACGAGCTGCTCGCGCAACCCGACGTCGACGGCGCTCTCGTCGGCGGCGCGTCGCTCGACGTGGAGTCGTTCGCATCGATATGCGAAGCCGCAGCCCGGGCCGGAGGCCCAAGAATCAGACGCGACGGCGGCCCTGACCTGGGATCATGACGCACTTCCAGGTCAGGCCCGCCGTCCCGCTCGTAGCGCTCGTGATCCTGGACGGCTGGGGCCTCGCCCCGCCGGGCCCGGGGAACGCCGTCGAGCTCGCCGATACGCCGGTGTTCGACCGCCTGTGGGCGGAGTACCCGCACACGACGCTCGCCGCCTCCGGCGAGGCCGTCGGGCTGCCGCCTGGCCAGATGGGGAACTCGGAGGTGGGCCACCTGACGATCGGCTCCGGGCGCGTGCTCGACCAGGACCTCCAGCGGGTCAACCGCGCGATCAAGGACGGAAGCTTCTTCGAGAACGAGGCGCTCGTCGCGGCGTTCAGGCGGGCCCAGGAGCGCGGGGGAGACGTCCACCTGCTCGGGCTCGTCTCGTACGGCGGCGTCCACTCGCACATCGATCACCTCCGCGGGCTGCTCGAGCTGGCACAGCGGGAGGGGATGACGCATCGCACGTGGATCCACGCGTTCACGGACGGACGCGACGTCTCGCCGCACGCCGCGCTGCGAGACCTGGCCGAGCTTCCCGCCGAGCGCATCGCCACCGTCGCCGGCCGGTACTACGCGATGGACCGCGACAAGCGCTGGGAGCGGACGCAGCTCGCGCTCGACGCGATCCTCGACGGCAAGGGGCCCCACGACGACGATCCCGTGCACGCCGTCCAGGCGAGCTACAAGGCCGAGCTCACCGACGAGTTCATCCTGCCCGTGGTCGTCGACGGCCGTCCACGGCTCGATCCGGCGAAGGACGCCGCGATCTTCTTCAACTTCCGTCCTGACCGGGCGCGGCAGCTGTCCGAGAAGCTTGGCGAGCTCGGCGCCGACCTGACGACGATGACGAAGTACCGCGACGACTTCGACTTCCCGGTCGCATTCCCCGCACACGAGGTCGAGCTGGTGATGGCGGAGGTGCTCGCCACGCAGGGGCTCCGGCAGCTCCACATGGCGGAGACGGAGAAGTACGCCCACGTGACCTACTTCTTCAACGGCGGCCGCGAGGAGGCGTTCCCGGGAGAGACGCACCTGATGGTCCCGTCACGGCGCGACGTCGCGAGCTACGACCTCGCTCCGGAGATGTCGGCGCGTGAGCTCACCGACCGCTTCGTCGCGGAGATCGGCCAGGGCTACGCGTTCGCGGTGCTGAACTTCGCGAACCCCGACATGGTCGGCCACACGGGGGTCATCCCGGCCGTCGTCACGGCCGTCGAGACCGCGGACGCCTGCCTCGGCCGGGTGGTCGAAGCGGTGCACGCCCTCGGCGGGGTCTGCCTGATCACCGCCGACCACGGGAATGCGGAGAAGCTGCTCGAGGACGACGGGGTGAGCCCGCACACGGCGCACACCACGAACCTCGTTCCCTTGATTTGTACGCAGAAGGGCCTCAGCTTGAGGGAAGGCGAGCTTTCCGACCTCATTCCGACCGCGCTGGCCCTGCTCCAACTTGCCAAAGCCTTACAGATGACGGGGTCGGATTTGACTGTTTCCGACCAGTAACCGGGCTATCATGACGAACCTTGTCGCTGCCCCAGCCTGACTTCGGCGTCCTGCGGAAGGCCCAGCGTGGTGACGAACGCGCCTTCTCGATCATCGTGCGCGCGTACCAGGTGCCGGTCTTCAACTATGTGCTGCGCCTCGTCGGCGACAGGGCGCTGGCCGAGGATCTGACGCAGGAGGTCTTCCTGCGCGTCTTCCAGGGCCTCCCGCGCTTCTCTCTCCGCTCGAAGTTCACGACGTGGCTCTTCCAGGTGACGAAGAATCGCGTGCTCGACGAGCTGCGAGCCCTGGAGCGCAGGCCGCGCGCGGTCGTCGACATCGATGATCTGCCGCCGCTGGAGGTGCTCGACCCTCCGTTCGAGCAGCTCGAGGCGATCGACGCCGTGTGGCGCGCGATCGAAGGGCTGAACGTCGACCTGAAGATGGCGCTGCTCCTGCGCGACATCGTCGGCCTCTCGTACACGGAGATCTCCGACTCGCTCGAGGTGACTCTCGCCACCGTGAAGTGGCGGATCTACAAGGCGCGGGAAGACGTGCAGCTCGCGCTCGCGCGCGAGGGGATCCACCTCTACGGCGAGCCCGAAGCCCACGCCGACACGGCGCAGGCCGCCGGCGCACCCGCTGTCTAGCGCGAGTAGCGCCGCAGCCACGCGGCGAGATCCTGTGCCTCCTGTTGCGCCGTCGGAGCCTGCGGGATTTGCGTGACCTTCGGTACGGGGGCGGGCTTCGCGGGAGAGCCGCCGCCGGTCGAGAGCGCCGCGACGATGCCGGCGATCACGGCGACGGCCGCGATGACGGCGACGAGCAGTGCGCGTCTCGGCCGTGCGCCGTGCACCGTGCGCGGCTCCGGCAGCGTGATCTCGGTGGCGCGCAGCGAGGGGTGGTCGGGCAGCGGCAGAGTCTGCGGCTCCGGGAGCGTCGCGGCAAGGTCGCCGGCGAGCTCCGCGGCTGACGCGGGGCGGTCTGCCGGATCGGCGGCGAGGCAGCGCATCACGATGCGCGCGAGCTCGGGCGGTGCGCCCTGCGGCACCGGAATCGGCGCGGCGTCCGACAGCTCGGCGAGCGTCGTCGGGTTGCGAGGCGGCCGGCCGGTCAGCAGCTCGTAGAGCACCGCGCCGATGCCGTAGATGTCCGCTGCTGCAGTGACCTCCTCGCCGCGCGCCTGCTCCGGCGCGAAGTAGGCCGCCGTGCCGAGGATCGTGCCGACCAGCGTGAGCCGCGTGCCCTCGAGACCGAACGCGACGCCGAAGTCGCCGAGCTTCAGCACGCCGTCGCTGCGAAGGAGAAGATTCTGCGGCTTCACGTCGCGGTGGACGAGCCCGGCCTTGTGTGCCGCGGCGAGCGCACGGCAGGCCTGAACGCCAAGGTCCGCAACCTCGCTCGGCGGCAACGGGCCGCGACGCGAGAGCAGCTCGGCGAGGGTCTCGCCCGCGACGTACTCCATCGCGATGAACGGCCGGCCCTCGTCGTCCTCACCGACGTCGTAGATCCGCACGACGTTCGGATGCGCGAGCCGCGCGGCAAGCCGCGCCTCCCGCTGGAAGCGCGCGCGGAGGTCATCGTCGCGGGCGAGGTTCTCCGCCAGGCGCTTGAGCGCGACCTCTCGGTCGAGCTCGACGTCGAACGCGAGGTCGACGGTCGACATCGCGCCGTGCCCGAGCGGGCGCTCGACGCGGTAGCGGCCCGTGACGAGCGGCGTGCTCAATCGCCGCCGTCCCCGTGACCGCCGTGCTTGTGCCCGTGCCTGTGCGAGTGCTGATGCCCGTGTGTCGTGTCGGCCGGTGCGGGCGCGGGCGCGGGGTTGCACGCGATCCGGTCCGGTAGGTCGTTCACGGTGCCGACGAGCGGCTCGAGAAACCGCCGCGCGACCCGCCGGTCGTTCACCGCCTGGACGACTTGCGTGCGCAGCGCCACCGCCCGCGTCTCCGCGGTGCAGCCGTCGCCCGCAGCGAGGGCGGCGGCAATCTCATCGGCCTGCTGCGCCCATCCCCACGCGAGTGCGCGCGGCAGCTTCGGCGGCGCGGGCGCTGCGGTGCGCGCTGCCCCGCCGCAGCCGGCGGTGGCCAGCGCCGCGAGAGCGACGGCTGTCGCGAGCGTCCTCACAGCCCGATCCTGAGCCTCGCCGCGAGCGTCTCCGGCAGGCCCGCCTCGCGGATCTCGGCCTGCGTGCGCTCGACGTCATAGTCGACGCGGCGGAAGCTCGCGGTGCGTGCGTCGAGGTCGAGCAGGAGATAGGCGGCGCGCGGGTCGCCGTCGCGCGGCTGCCCGACCGAGCCCGGGTTGAGCAGCGTCCGGCCGCGGCCCAGGTCGACCTCGGTTCCGGCGGGCGAGAGCCCGCCCGTGAGGTCGCCGCCGTCGAGCTGGATGTGGAGTGCGGCGTGGCTGTGCCCGACGAGGACGACGGGCTCCTCCGTCAGCTCGAGCGTCGCGATCGCGACCGTGTTGGAGAGGACGTACTCCCAGACGGGATCGCGCGCGCTGCCGTGGAAGAGGGCGACGTCCGCGCGCGTGCCCTGCGGCTCGAGCGAGTTGAGGAACGCGAGCGCGTCGGCCGAGAGCACGTCGCGCGTCCAGCGCGCGGCGGCGCCCGCATCGCCGCTGAACTCCGCGAGGTCGATCGTTCCTCGCACGGCGAGGTCGTGATTCCCCACGAGGCAGACGCTTGCACGCGCCGCGATCGCGGCGCAGCACTCGTTCGGACGGGCGCCGTAGCCGACGAGGTCGCCCAGGCACCAGAGCTCGTCCGGCGCCTCGGGCTCGAGCGCCGCGAGCACGGCCTCGAGGGCGTGGAGGTTCCCGTGGATGTCGGAGACGACGGCGACGCGCATCGCGCCGAAACGCTACAGCCGCGCCGCGAGCAGGCCTACGAGCACCGGCACGGTCGCGGGAATGGTGGAGGTCACGGTCAGGAGCAGCCCCCAGGCGCCCGCTGCGAGGCCGGTGAAAAGGGCCGCCTGCAGGCGTCTTCGCGCGACGACGGCGAGCAGCGCCGGCGCGACGAGGTCGAGCCAACCCATCGTCGCGGAGCCGAAGGTCGCGTCCTGGAGCGCCGGAATCGGATGGCCGGCGGCGCTCGGGAGCGCAACGCCGTGCAGCGCCGTCGATGCGGGCTGCACCTGCGGTGTGCCCCAGACGAGCACGACGTCGAGCACGACGAGCGCGACGAGCCCGACCTCGAGCGACCACGCCGGCGCGAGCCTCGCGGCGAGCGACGCGATCTCCGTCACCGCGAGCGCGAG
This sequence comes from Gaiellaceae bacterium, assembly GCA_036564885.1. Lineage (GTDB taxonomy): Bacteria > Actinomycetota > Thermoleophilia > Gaiellales > Gaiellaceae > Palsa-739. The sequence goes on from DATCOE010000058.1 coordinate 10,768, forward strand.
CAGCGCGACGGCCGCCGCCTGCCCGAGCAACCCGGGCGTGAGCCACGCCACGAGCCACAGCGCAACGGCCGCCGGCGCCCGGCGCGGGCCGGCAGCAGCGAGCACCGGAGTCGCGATCGCACCGAGCAGCGCGAGCGCATGCGGCCCGCCGGAGACGACCCGCAGCACCGTCACGCCGACGCCGAGCGCGAACGCCGGCAAGAGGATCCCGAGCCAGCCTCGGCGCCCCGGCGCGTGCGCGCGCACGGGCGCGGCGACGAGCGCAGCCTGCGTAACGCAGAGCGCGGCGTACGACGGTGCGAGTGAGAGCATCTAGCGCAGGTCGTGCGGAGGCACCTCGGGGAGATTCCGGATCCCCTCGGTCGTCTGCCATTTCGACCACGAGTCCTGGAGCGCCGCGATCAGCTCCTCCATGAAGCGCGGCGACGCGTTCACCCGTGCCACGACCGCCCCGGGGACGTCGCCCTCCTCGACCTCGTGCTCGATGCGGGCGAAGGTCAGCGTGAACTCGTAGCGCGAGAAGCTGATGTTGGCGAAGTTCGCGTACACCCCCGCGATGTCTTGCGGGTCGAGGTGGATGTTGAGCCTGCGCTCGCCCGGCTCGGCCTCAGGTGTGAGCTCCTCGTCCACGCGGCCACGATACTACTGAGGCATGGACCTGAGCCTCCGCCTGCGCCAGACGCTGCGCCTGACCGCCGCGGTGGCCGCGACGCTCGTCGCTGGGACGGTCGGGTTCCATCTGATCCTCGACGAGCCCTGGTTCGAGGCGTTCTACCGCAGCGTCGTCACCGCGACGCTCGCCGGGCTCGACACGGTGCCGGGGAGCGACGGCGGACGCGCGCTCTCGATCGTCCTCGTGCTCGCCGGTCTGACGATCATCGCCTACGCCGGTGCCGTTATCGTCGAGGTCATCGCCGGCGGAGTCCTGACCGGAGTGCTGGCCGAGCGACGGAGGGAGAGGACGATCGAACGCCTGCGCGATCACTTCATCATCTGCGGCTACGGCCGTGTCGGCCGTCGCGTCGCGGAGGAGTTCCGCCTGTCCGGCGAGCCGTACGTCGTCCTCGATTTCCGCGAGGACGCAGTGAGCGCCGCGAAGGAGCACGGTGACCTGCTGATCGAGGGCAACGCGACCGAGGACGAAGACCTGCGCCGCGCGGGGATCGAGCACGCCAAGGGCCTCGTCGCCGCCTCGGACTCCGACGCCGACAATCTCTACATCGCGCTCTCGGCGCGCTCCGCTCGACCCGACATGCAGATCGTCGCGCGCGCCTCGGACGAAGACGCGGAGAAGAAGCTGAAGCTCGCCGGCGCCGACCGGGTCGTCTTGCCGTACGCGACCGCCGGGCGCACGATGGCGAACCTCGTGCTGAAGCCGCAGGTGACGGCGTTCCTCGACGCCGTGACGACCGCGACGGGCCCCGACCTGCACATGGCGGAGATCGAGGTCCCCGAGACCTGCGTCCAGGCGGGCAAGACGATCCGCGACATCCGCATCCGGCACGAGACGGGGGCGATCATCGTCGCGCTGCGCAAGAAGGACGGCACGTTCGACACGACGCCGGAGCCCGACGTGCGCATCGATCCGGGCGACGTGCTCGTCGGCGTCGGCACGGCCGACGAGCTGCGGCGCCTCGAAGATCTCTTCGCCGCCGGCGAGACCGTTGGCGACTGATCCCGTACGAGAGCTCGCCGCGGCGCTCGGCCCGGACGTCGTCCTCGATCGTCCGAGCGACCCGGCGCACGGCGACTTCGCGACGAACGCGGCACTGAAGCTCGCAGGCGCGCGGCGCCGGCCGCCGCGCGAGCTCGCCGCGGAGCTCGCGGAGGAGGCCGCCAGGCTTCCCGGCGTCGAGCGGACGGAGATCGCAGGCCCGGGCTTCGTCAACCTGTTCCTCGAGGACGCGTGGTTCTCGTCGACGCTCGGCGCGATCCTCGACGCGGGGGAGTCGTTCGGCGGCGGCTGGGCCGATCCGAAGCAGCGCATCCAGGTGGAGATGGTCTCGGCGAACCCGACGGGCCCGATCACGGTTGCCCATGCCCGCAACGCCGCGTTCGGCGACTCTGTCGCGCGGCTGCTCTCGTTCGGCGGCCATGCCGTCGACCGCGAGTACTACTACAACGACGCGGGCGCGCAGATGGACCGCTTCCGCGCCTCGGTCGAAGCAGTGCGGCGTGGCGAAGAGCCGCCCGAGGACGGCTACCACGGCGACTACATCGCCGTCCTCGCTGCCGAGCCCGGCGATCCGGTGCCTGCCATGCGGCAGAAGATCGAGGCGACACTCGAGCGCTTCCGCATTCGCTTCGACACCTGGGCGAACCAGAGCGACATGGAGCAACGCGTACGGGAGCTGCTTCCGCGGCTCGACACGTACGAGGCCGAGGGCACGCTGTGGGCGCGTACAACTGCGTACGGCGACGACAAGGACAGGCCGCTCAGTCGCTCGTCCGACGGATCGCTGCTCTATTTCGCCGCGGACGTCGCGTACGTGCACCACAAGTTCGAGCGAGGCTTCGACCTCGCGATCTACGTGCTGGGCGCCGACCATCACGGCTACGTCGCGCGCTTGAAGGCCGCGGCAGCGATGCTCGGGTACGACCCGAACCGCCTCGAGGTCCTGCTCTACCAGCTGGTGCATCTCGTTCGCGGAGGCGAGCAGACGAAGATGTCGAAGCGGCGCGGCGACATCGTCACGCTCGACGAGCTCATCGACGAGATCGGCGTCGACGCCGCGCGGTGGTACCTCGTCAACCGCGGCCCCGACCAGACGATCGAGATCGACGTCAACCTCGCGGCGGAGAAGTCGCAGAAGAACCCGGTCTACTACGTGCAGTACGCGCACGCGCGCATCGCGGGCATCCTGCGCAACGCGGGCGACGCGGAGCGCTCACCCGAGCTGAAGGGCCCGCTCGCGCCGGAGGAGCGTGAGCTGATCAAGCGTCTGGCCGAGCTGCCCTTCGTCGCCGCGGACGCCGCCGAGAAGCGCGGCCCGCAGGGGATACCGACCTACGCGATCCGCGTCGCCGACGACTTCCACCGCTTCTACCACGAGCATCGCGTGCTCGAGAGCGAGCAGCAGGCCTTCCGGCTCGCCCTCTGCCGCGCCACGCAGCAGGTGATCGCGCGCGCCCTCGATCTCGTCGGGGTCGAGGCGCCGGACAGCATGTAACACTTCGCCCGTGGCGGACGGGCTGCTGCTCACCGGGAAGGAACGTGCCCGCCTCTTCTGGCTGAAACTCGCGGGCGGCGCGGGCCCGTCGCTCGTCCTCGTCGCCGTCGCGGTGGCGCTCGGCGGTGGCTCGGTCGCGTACTCGATGGCGGTCTTCGGGGTGCTGATCGGCTTCGTGATCGCGACGACTGCCCGCAAGCCGCGAGGCGCCCTCATCGGCGGCATCGTGCTCGTGGCCGTGCTCCTCGTCTTCCAGATCGTGGTCGCGTGGTTCGTCACGCACCCCATTGAGAAGTCCTGAGCCGGGTGGGCCACGTAGGATCACGCGCTGTGCCCGCGCGCCAGGTTCCCGACCGCAACATCGCCATGGAGCTCGTCCGGGTGACGGAGGCGGGCGCGATGGCCGCGGCGCGCTGGATCGGCCGCGGCGAGAAGGAGAGCGCCGACCAGGCCGCCGTCGACGCGATGCGATTCGTGCTGGACAGCGTCGCCATGCGCGGCGTGGTCGTGATCGGCGAGGGCGAGAAGGACGAGGCGCCGATGCTCTACAACGGCGAGGAGGTCGGGAGCGGCCAGGGGCCCGAGGTCGACGTCGCCGTCGACCCGCTCGAGGGAACGCGCCTGACGGCGCTCGGCCAGCCCGGCGCGATCTCCGTGCTCGCGGTCGCCGAGCGCGGGACAATGTTCTTCCCCGGCGCGGCCTTCTACATGGAAAAGATCGCGGTCGGCCCGCGGGCCATCGACGTCATCGACATCACGCGCTCACCGGGCGAGAACGTCGCGCGCGTCGCGCAGGCGCTCGGCAAGACCGCGCGTGAGGTGGACGTCGTCGTGCTCGAGCGCGATCGCCACGAGCAGCTGATCGAGGAGCTGCGCGAGGCAGGTGCGCGCGTGAAGCTCATCCGCGACGGCGACGTCGCCCCGGCGATCGCTGCGGCTCAGCCGGGCACGGGCGTCGACGTGCTGTACGGGATCGGCGGAACGCCGGAGGGTGTCATCTCCGCCGCTGCGCTGAAGTGCGTCGGCGGAGGGATCCAGGCGCGGCTGTGGCCGCGCAACGATGCGGAGCGTGCGCAGCTCGCGGCGGAAGGGCTCGATCCCGACCGGGTGCTCTTCACCGACGATCTCGTGCGGGGCGAGGACGTGTTCGTCGCCGCGACCGGCGTGACGAACGGCCCGCTCCTGAGCGGCGTGCAGTACGTCCCGGGCGGAGCGGTGACCGACTCGATCGTGATGCGCTCCCGGTCGGGCACGGTGCGGCGCATCACCGCCCAGCAGTCGATCGAGAAGCTCTCTGCCCTCACGGGCTTCGAGTACCGGTAGCCGAGGGGGGCGCCTTGCGGCGCCCCCTCGAACCTCTACTAGACGTTCGCCGTCTCGCGCTCCATCTCCGGCGCGTACACGCCGGTGCGTGCGGCGCTGTTCAGCTTCGCGCGGTGGTAGTACGCACGCTGGCCGGCCTCGACCTGGTCGGGCTTGCCGGCCCAGGCCTTCAGCGCGGGCGACTGCAGCGCGCGGCCGTACGAGAACGAGAGCTGCCACGGGTGCGGGCCGCTCGCGTTCATCGCGTTGAGGTGCGCGGTCGCGTCCTCGTCCGACTGGCCGCCGGAGAGGAAGACGATCCCGGGCACGGCGGCAGGCACGTGCTTGTAGAAGCACTTGAGCGTCCACTCCGCGACCTCGTCCGCGCCGGCGCGGTTCGACGCCTCATAGCCCGACAGCACCATGTTCGGCTTGAGCAGCGTGCCTTCGATGTCGACGCGCTGGTCGTACAGCTCCGTGTACAGCGCGCCGAGCACACGGCAGGCCACGTGGTAGCCCCGCTCGATCGTGTGCGTGCCGTCCTGGAGGATCTCCGGCTCGACGATCGGGACGATCCCCGCCTCCTGGCAGAGCGCGGCGTACCGGGCGAGCGCGTGGGCGTTCGTCCAGATGCAGTCCTCGCTCGGGAGCTCGTCGGTGATCGAGTACGTCGCGCGCCACTTCGCGAAGCGGGCGCCGAGGCCGTAGTACTCCTCGAGCCGTCCGCGCAGCCCGTCGAGGCCCTCGGTGATCGTCTCGCCCTCGGCGAGCGCCAGGGGCTTTGCCCCCTTGTCGACCTTGATCCCGGGGATGACGCCCTTCGACTCGAGCAGCTTCGGGAACGGCGTGCCGTCGAGGGCGTTCTGGCGGATCGTCTCGTCGAAGAGGATCACGCCGCTGATGTACTCCTCCGCGCCGGGCGTCGTGAAGAGCAGGTCGCGGTAGGCGCGACGGTTGTCCTCGGTGGACTCGGTCCCGATCGTGTCGAACCGCTTCTTGATCGTGCCGTCGCTCTCGTCGGCAGCGAGGATCCCCTTGCCGTCCGCGACGAGCGCTCTCGCGATGTCGTGCAGCTTGTTCTGGGCCATGCTGAGCCTCTCTTTGGTCAGATGTCCGTCACCCCAGAGTAACCGGACACGGCGCGCGGCCGACCTACGAGCGGCATCTGAGGTGCCGCAGCTGCCACGTTCTTGCGTCCGGCTAGAATCGGACGCGCAGGCGGACGTAGCTCAGTTGGTAGAGCATCAGCTTCCCAAGCTGAGGGTCGTGGGTTCGAGCCCCATCGTCCGCTCTCGTGTGGTTGACCGGAAACCCGCTCAGGTAGTGGGTGTCCGCGTCTCTGGGGGCCGTTCTCGTACGCGCTTCGCGCTGCAACGTCCGAGCCGCCGGCGACGTCTGAGACGACGCGCCGCAAGGGATCGCCGGGCCGACGGCATCGCGGTGTTTGGGTGTTTGGGCCGTTAGGTGTTTAGGTGTCGGAGACGGTTCGGTCGTTTTCGGGCGAGCCTCGCGCTCGCCGTCGGCGTTCGACAACGAGGACGTACCTTGGAAGCGTGCATCTCACTCCGGCGATGGGCGTATCCCTTGCGGCGCTCTTCGTTGCGGCATCGGGTGGCGCCTATGCTGCGGCGACGGGGTCGTCGGCAGCGATCGCCGCATGCGTTCACCAGAAGGGTGGCGTGCTCTACATCGCCCGCAAGTGCGCTCTCCACGACAGGCTCGTGAGCTGGAACGTGACCGGCCCGCAGGGGCCGGCGGGCAAGGATGGCGCCGCCGGGCCGGCGGGCAAGGATGGCTCCGCCGCAGCGGTGGGAGCCAAAGGCGCCACCGGACCGGCGGGAGCCAAGGGCGACACCGGACCGGCGGGAGCCAAGGGCGCCACCGGACCCGCGGGACCCTTCCCGACGGTGCTCCCATCGGGGATCACGGTGCGCGGTAGTTGGGCGGCCGGCGGGCCCAGCCCGGGCGGTGCGGGCGGTACGGCCTACGGGTCGATTTCGTTCGGCTTCGCGTTCGCCTCCGCCCCCACGTTCCACTACGTGCCCGGCCCCGTGTCGGTACCCGCCGGCTGCTCGGGCGGCTCGAACGTCAACCCAACCGCGCAGCGGGGCAACCTCTGCCTGTATTCGAACGGCTTCCCGGTCAACACGAACGGCCCCGTGGTCGTTGGGGCTGCCAGTGCCTGGGGCACCCTGTTTACGGTGAGCTCCATCAACCCCACGTTCTTGTTCGCCGACGGCGGGACCTGGGCCGCGACGTCGCCCTAGAGGCTTGATGTGAATTGGCCGCACGCACGGCTGGTGTGCCAGACGCGGCGCGTTTCGCCCGGATCCGGCTTGCACGTAGGACCGCTATGCGCTACGCCGGATCCGACCGAACCGCTTGGTCTGGCCCATCCCCG
>DATCOE010000059.1:0-51240 GCA_036564885.1 Gaiellaceae bacterium
AGGGTATCGGCCCTCTGTGCGGGCAATACGGAGCGGACGGTGGGAGGCGGTATCGTCCGCGTGTGGCTGTCACCCCCCGATCCCGGCAGTGGGAAGAGCTCTTCGCCGCGCGGACGCGCAACGACGCCGGTGACGGGATCGCGGTCATCCTCGGGTTCCTCGGGAACCCCGGGCTGATCTCCTTCGCCGGCGGCTTTCCCGACCCGGCGACGTTCCCCGCCGAGCGCGCTGCGACGATCCTGCAGGAGCTTGCAAGCGCGGGCGACGCCTCCGCATTCCAGTACGCGCCGACGCAGGGACTCGCCGGGCCGCGCGACGCGATCGCCGCCCGGATCGAGTCGCTCCAGGGAGCACGGCCGAACGACGACGAGCTGCTCGTCACGAGCGGCGGGATGGAAGCGCTCGGGCTCGTCGCGAAGTCGTTCCTCGACCCGGGCGACACGGTCGGCGTCGAGGGCCCGACGTACCTCGGTGCGATCATGGCGTTCCGCACCTTCCAGGCGGAGCCCGTCGCGGTGCCACTCGACGACGACGGGCTCGACGTCGACGACCTCGCGGGCAGGCTCGCCGCCGGCCTGCGTCCCAAGCTCCTCTACACGATCCCGGACCATCAGAACCCGGCGGGCGTGACGCTCGCCGCCGAGCGGCGTGCCGCGCTCGTCGAGCTGGCGCGACGCTACGGCTTCCTCATCGTCGAGGACGTCGCCTACCGCGAGCTCGGCTTCGACGGCTCCGCGCTCCCGAGCCTCTGGAGCATCGGCGCCGACGTCGTCCTCCAGGTCGCGACGACGTCGAAGACCTTCTTCCCGGGCGTACGCCTCGGCTGGGCGGCAGGTCCGGCCGAAATCGTGACGCAGCTCGTCTCGGCCAAGCAGACCACCGACCAGTGCGCGGCAGCGCTCGGGCAGCGGCTCTTCGAGGAGTACGTACGCCGCGGCTGGATCGACGAGCAGCTCGAACGCTCACGGGCCCTCTACGCCGGGCGCTGCGAGCGGCTGCTCGCAGCGCTCGAACGGTCGATGCCGCCGGAGGTCGAGTGGACGCGGCCGAGCGGCGGCTTCTTCTCGTGGCTGACGCTGCCCGTCGATGCCGGCGAGCTCGCGCTCCGCGCGGCCGCGGACGGCGTCGCAATCGTGCCCGGCGGGCCGTTCTACCCGGACGGAAGCGGGACGACGAACGTCCGCCTCTCGTTCAGCAACGTCGCCGACGAGCTGATCGACGTCGGCATCGACCGCCTCGCGGCGCTCGTCGTCGCGGCCCGCGGCGCATAGCGCCTCCATCGCCTGGACGTCGTCTGGCGGGTTTTCGGTCATGCGCGCTTCAGGGAACGAGGGGACCATGGTCCGCGTGGAACTCGCCATACTCGACGAGATGCTCGGCCCTACAGTGCTCATCGTCGAGGACGACCCCGAGCTGCGCGGTGTCCTCGGCCGCGGCCTGCGTGAGGAAGGGTTCGACGTGGAGGCCGTCGCGACTGGGCACCAGGCGCTCGAGCGCGTGGAGCACGTCGCGCCCGATGTGCTCGTGATCGACATCGGGCTGCCCGACACCGACGGACGCGACCTCTGCCAGGCGCTGCGCGCTCGGGGCATCCAGACGCCGGTGCTCTTCCTCACCGCGCACGATTTGCTCGTCGACCGCATCGCCGGATTCGACGCAGGAGGCGACGACTACCTCGCCAAGCCGTTCGCGCTCGTCGAGCTCATTGCGCGGCTGCAGGCGCTCGTGCGCCGCGGGGGCACCGAAGCGGCAGTGGAAGCGGTCGGCCTCCGGCTCGATCCGGTCACGCACACCGTCCGCGGCGGCGTCGTCGAGGTGCCGCTCACGCCGACGGAGTTCCGTCTGCTCGCTCGGCTGCTCTCGCGGCCGGGCGAAGCGGTGCGACGGCGCGACCTCGTGCGCGCCGGCTGGCCGCACGGCGCGATCGTGCGCGAGAATACGCTCGACGCGTACGTGGCGCGGCTACGCAAGAAGCTGCGCGAGCTCGAAGACGCACCCGAGATCGGCACCGTCCACGGTGTCGGCTACCGGCTCCAGTGAGCCCACTCGGGATACGCCGCCGCCTGCTGCTCGTGATCGTCGCGGTGGTCTCCGCAGCAGTGGCCGCACTGCTCGTCGGCTTCAACATCCTGTTCGCCAACAGCCTCGACCAATACTCTCGCGACGTGCTGCGCTCGCGCGCGACGCAGCAGCGCGCGCTGCTCCGCGTGGATCACGGTCGGTTGGCGTTCCTGGATGCCCCTGACGCCGCGGGCCCGGACGCGAACGTCTGGATCTTCTCGAGCGGCGAACTGCTCGAGCAGCCGCGCGCGGGCGCCCGCGTGAACGCCGCCGCTCGAAGCCTGGCCGGCCGTCCGCGGGGCTTCCTCGACGTTCCGGGCTCCGATACCCGTCTGTACGCAGCCCCCGTCGTCGTCGGCCGCCGGCGGATCGGCACCGTCGTCGTCGCAGGCTCGCTGGAGCCCAACGAGCACACGCGACGCGTCGCGCTCGTCGGGTCGTTGATCTTCGGCGGCATCGTGCTCCTGCTCGTGGCCGTGACATCCCGTTGGCTGCTCGCTTCTTCGCTTCGCCCCGTGCGCCGCATGACCCGGGAAGCCGCGGCGTGGAGCGAGCTCGATCTCGACCAGCGGTTCGCCGTCGGCGATCCGTACGACGAGTTGACCGAGCTCGCCGCGACGCTCGACGGGCTCCTGGACAGGCTCGCCGCGAGCCTGCGGCACGAGCAGCGCTTCTCTGCCGAGGTCTCGCACGAGCTCCGCACGCCCATCGCGCGCGTGCTCGCAGAGTCCGAGCTCGCCCTGCGCCGCGAGCGTCCGCCCGCGGAGTACCGGTCGGCCCTCGAGATCGTGCATCGCAACGCACAGCAGCTCACGAAGATCGTCGACGCGCTCGTCGCGGCCGCGCGGCACGAGGCCGGCGCTGCGCGCGGCACCGCCGATGCGTACGCGGTCGCGGAGGACATCTCCGAGGCGTGCGCGAGCCTTGTGTCGGACACCCACGTCGAGCTCGAGATCGAGAAGCCGGACCGGCCCGTGCGTCTGGGCATCGACGCCGACCTCGCCGAGCGGATCCTGCAGCCGGTTATCGAGAACGCGTGCCGGTACGGCTCGACGCGTGTGCGTGTCTCGATCGAGCGGCAAGACTCGACGGTTCGCTACGTCGTGGCCGACGACGGACCCGGTGTCTCGCCCGAGGAGCGAGAGAGCATCTTCGAGCCGGGCGTTCGCGGCCGCCTCGGCGAGGCGGGAGGCCCGGACGGCGCCGGGCTCGGGCTCTCGCTCGCGCGGCGGCTCGCGCGCAGCACGACGGGCGACGTCGAAGCGCTCGCGGACACGCGCGGCGGCCGCTTCCTCGTCCGCCTCCCCGCGGCCTGACGCGGACACCGCGGGAGGTACATTGCGGCCGTGGGTGGAATCGACCTACGCGGGCTGCTGGACGGGCGAGGCGACGACCTCGACCGCTGGGCGCGCACGATCAACCCGCAGTTCGTGCGCGTGCTGCGGACGATCGACTTCGACCGCACGTGGGAGCGCGCCGAAGGCGCGTATCTCTGGGACTCCGACGGTCACCGCTATCTCGACATGCTCGGCGGCTTCGGGATGTACAACGTCGGCCGCAACAACCCGCGCATCCGCGACGCGCTGATCGAGGCGCTCGAGCTCGACACGCCGGGCTCGGTGCAGATGGGCGCCACCGCGTTGCCGGGGCTCCTCGCCGAGGCGCTGCTCGCGCGTGTGCCGGACCGGCTCGAGCGCGTGCAGTTCACGAGCTCGGGGACGGAGGCGATCGAGGCGGCCCTGAAGCTCGGTCGCGCCGCGACGAAGCGCAGCCGCGTCATCTCGGTCGACCACGGCTTTCACGGCCTGACCCTCGGCTCGCTGTCGGCGAACGGCAATCCCGAGTTCACCGCACGCTTCGGCCCGTTGCTCCCCGGCTTCGAGCGGGTGCCGTTCGGCGACCTCGACGCGCTCGAGGAGCAGCTCCGCCGCGAGGACGTCGCCCTCTTCCTCGTCGAGCCCGTCCAGGGCAAGGGCGTCAACCTGCCGCCCGACGGGTATCTCGAGGGCGCGCAGGCGCTCTGCCGCCGCTACGGCACGCTCTTCTGCGTCGACGAGATCCAGACCGGCTTCGGGCGCACCGGCAGGCTCTTCGCGTTCGAGCACTGGGGGCTCGAGCCGGATCTCGTGCCGGTCGCGAAGTCGCTCTCCGGCGGGTACGTGCCGGTCGGCGCGCTGCTCATGTCGCGCGCCGTGCACGAGGCGGTGTTCGACTCGATGCAGAACGCGCTGGCGCACGGCTCGACGTTCGCGCCGAACGAGCTCGCGATGGCGGCGGGGCTCGCGACGCTCCAGGAGCTGGACGACGAGCGGCTCGTGGAGCGCTCGGCGCGCCTGGGAGAGAAGCTGCTCGAGCTGACGCGCCCGCTCATCGACGAGTTCGACGTCGTCCGCGAGGTGCGCGGCCTCGGGCTCATCTGGGCGATCGAGTTCGGCGAGCCGGAGTCGCGCAAGCTCTCGTGGAAGATGATCGAGAAGATGCAGCCCGGGCTGTTCGCGCAATTCGTCGTCGGCCCGCTCTTCTCGCAGCACCACATTCTGAGCCAGGTGGCCGGACACGGGATCGCGGTCCTGAAGGCACTGCCGCCGCTCGTCGTCAGCGACGAGGACGTCGAGTACTTCGTCGAGTCGCTGACGTCGGCGATCAAGCGGGCGCGGCGCACGCCGAGCGCGCTGACGCGCTTCGCGCTGACCGCCGCCGGAGCCCGCTAGACACTGCCGAGATCGCCGAGCTCGGAGCGCGCCGCGACGCAGTCGGCGGCCCAGCGGCCGGCCAGCTCGACGATGCGCTCGCAGATGTCAGCCGACAGGCCGCCCGCGCTCTGGCCGTCGACCTCGATCATGACCTGGTGCAGCGACGTCTCCATGTCGTCGCCGAACTGGTGCCGTTCTTCCGCGATGACGGTGAACGCCGGGACGTGCGTGCGCAGCGAACGCGCGAGATCGTCGATCTCGGCGGGCGTTGCGTTGCGCCCGGCATAGATGCCGAAGTTCACCCGCACCTCGAGTGCGGGCCCTTCGTACGGGTGGACGCGGAATGCGATTGCGGGATCCATGTTGATGTCCATCTCCCCGTTTCCTACCGGGGGAAGGCGGAATCTAACCGTCGTGGGGCTCCCAGCGGAACTTGAACACGGCGACGAGCAGGCCGCCGAGGCCCCAGGCGGCGAGAACACCGAGCGCGAGCGGCTTCGTCCAGATGCCGTGGCCTCTGAGGTAGATCGCGTTGATCAGGTCGATGAAGTACTTCAGCGGCAGCACGTCGCCGATCGCGCGCAGGAACGACGGGTAGTGCCGCGTCGGGCCGAAGGAGCCGGTGAGGAACGCCATCGGCAGGAGGATGAAGTTCACGACCGCGGACGAGCCCTCGCCCGAGCGGATGAGCGATGCCGCCGCGACGCCGAGCGCGGCGAACGCCGCGGAGCCGACGATCACCGCGAGGATCAGCGAGCCAACCGCGCTCGGGAACGGCGTGCCGTAGAGCACCCGGCCGAGACCGAAGAGCGCCGCGGTCTGGAGCGCGAACACGATCAACGTGGAGACGAGCATCGCCGCCACGTACGTCGAGGCCGGCAACGGCGTCGCGCGGAGACGCTTCAGGATCGCCTGCTCCCGGCGTAGCACGAGCGTGATCGCGAGGCCGGCGAAGGCCGTGTTCGCGCAGCCGTATCCGATCAGCCCGCTGAGCAGTGCCTGCGGTGCAGGAACGCCGTAGATCTTGCCGGTGTACACCGACCCGAGCAGCACGAACAGCAGCAGCGGGAACAGGAAGATGAAGAGGGCTGCCTCCTTGCTGCGCCAGAAGAGGAGCTGCTCGGAACGGAACTGGTGCACGAACAGGCGCAGGTTCATTCCGCGTCGTCTCCGGTGAGCGTCAGGTAGACGTCTTCGAGCGTGGGGCGGCGCACCTCGAGCCGCTCCAGCTCTTCGCCGCGCGCGAGGGCTTCGGTCGTCAGCTCGTGCAGCACGCGCGTCGGCTCGGTCGTGCTCACGACGACCTCCTCGCCGTCGCGCCGGAAGCGAATCTCCACGTCGAGGTCCGTCGTCGTCAGCTCGAGCGGCGTGCCGACGCGGACGATCACCCCTTCGCGCATCACCGCGACGCGGTCCGCGAGTTGCTCCGCCTCGTCGAGGTAGTGCGTCGTCAGCAGCACCGTCTTGCCGAGCGAGCGCAGTGAACGGATCATGTCCCAGGCCGCGCGCCGGGCGGCCGGGTCGAAGCCGGTCGTCGGCTCGTCGAGGAAGACGAGATCGGGATCGCCGACGAGCGCGATACCGAGATCGAGCCGGCGCTTCTGTCCGCCCGAGAGCGTCTTCACGCGCGCGTCGCGCTTCGACCCGAGCCCGACGAGCTCGATCACTTCGCCGACGTCGCGGGGTCGCTCGTAGTAGCCCGCGAACATCGCGTGCATCTCGCGCACCGTGATGTTCTGCCAAAGCTGCGACTGCTGCAGGACGACGCCGATGCGCTCGCGGAACTCCCGGCCGGGCCGCTCCGGATCGTGGCCGAGCACGGAGACCTCGCCCGCGTCGCGCTTGCGATAGCCCTCGAGGATCTCAACCGTCGTCGTCTTGCCCGCGCCGTTGGGCCCGAGCAGACCGAAGACCTCACCCTCCGCGATCTCGAAGTCGACGCCGCGCACCGCCTCGAGCGCGCCGTACGACTTCCGCAGGCCGCGGACGACGATCGCGCTCACTCGGCGCCCAGCTCGAGCAGCACGTGCCCGCAGGCCGGGAACGCCGGCTCGGGACCGCCCGTGATGGCGGCGGCTGCGCGGCCGCAGTCGGGCTGGTGGCCGACGACGACGACCGTCTCCCCACGGCTCCGAGCGGCGTCCTCGATGTCCGCAGGCGCGGCGCCGGGCGCGAGCCGCTCGTCGACCTGGGGCTCGCCGAGCCCCAGCAGGCTGGCCAGTGCCGCGGCCGTCTCGACCGCGCGCAGCAGCGGGCTCGACACGACGGCGTCCGGCTCGATGCCCTGCTCGCGCAGCTGGAGCCCGAGCGACCGCGCCTGCTTACGGCCGGCCGGCGTGAGGGGACGAAGCTCGTCGGGGCATCCCGGCGCTGCCTCGGCGTGGCGGACGATCACAAGTTGCATCGCGGCCAGGATAATCGGGCGATGACGAGGCTCGGGGGTCCGGTCGGGGCCGCGGCGGCATTTGCGCTCACCGCGGGACTCGCGTTCGACGGCGGCGGGTTCCAGCCGGTCGCGTTCGACCGCGCTCTCGTCGGCGTGAGCGCTGCCGCCCTGCTCCTCGTCGTCCTGGCCCGCGGCGCGCGGCCCGGGCGGCTGTCGGGCGCGCTGCTCGCGGGGCTCGGACTCCTCACCGCGTGGACTGCGGCGTCCTGGCTCTGGTCGGATTCGCCGCCCGTCGCACTCGAGGAGGCGCAGCGAACGGCCGTGTATCTCGCTGCCGCCGCCGCTGTCGTGCTTGCGGGGCGGCGCGTGCCGCCCGCCTGGCTCGCCGGCGGCGTCGCGGCCGGCGCGACCGCCGCGGCCGGGTGGAACCTCTTCCTGCGGCTCGCGCCCGACTGGGCCGGGCGCTCGCCGCTGCGCACCGACATCGGCCAGCTCGCCGATCCCGTCGGCTACGCGAACAGCCTCGCGCTGCTCGCAGCGCTCGCGGTCGTCCTCGCGCTGGGACTGGGCGGCCTCGCCGCGATCGTGCTCGTCCCCCTCGCGGCGGAGATCGCGCTGCAGCAGAGCACGGGGACGGTCGCCGCGCTCGCCCTCGGTCTCGCCGCGTACCTGCTCACCGTCGCGCGGCCGCTTCGCGCGCTCGTGCTTCTCGCTCTGCCCCTCGCCGGTGCGCTCGTCGTCGCCGGCACGAGCAGCGTGCTCGACCCACCGCCGACCGATCTGCTCGCGACCGCCCACACCGGGCACAGGCTGCTCCTCCTGCTCGGGGTGCTGACGCTCGGGCAGGGCGTGCTCGCGCGCGCGCGCCGCCTGCTTCCGCAGCGCGGCCGTGTGCCGTCGCGACTCGTGCGTCCGCTCGCCGTGGCGGCCGGTCTCGGCGCCCTCGCCGCGGTGCCGTTCGCGTTCGGGGGGCACGAGCGCGGGCACTACTGGAGCGTCGCGTGGCACGAGCTCGCCGCCAACCCCGCGCTCGGCTCCGGCGCGGGGACGTTCGTCGACTGGTGGCTGCGCCTGCGCACGGCGCCGCGGTCGGCGCTCGAGGCGCACTCGCTCTACCTTGAGACGCTCGCGGAGCTCGGCCCGCTCGGGCTCGCGCTGCTGCTCCTCGTCGTCGCGGCAGGGCTCGCCGGCGCCTGGCGTCTGCGCCGCGAGCGCGTCGGCCCCGCACTGCTCGCCGCCCTCGTCACCTATGGCCTGGCGGCAGTCGTCGACTTCCACTGGGAGCTCACCGCGGTGACCGCACCGGCGATCGTCCTCGCCGCGTCTGCGGCGGTGCACGCCGACGGACAGGCGGGGATCGTGCGCAGCCGGTACGCCGTGCCCGCCCTCGTCGCTTTGACCGTCGCCGGCGTGCTGGCGCTGGCCGGCAACGCCGCGCTTCTCGCAGGCAATCCGCAGCGCGCCCTGCGATTCGCGCCCTATTCCTCAGAGGCGTGGAAGCTGCTCGGCGAGTCGCGGCGTGCGAGCGGCGACAGCGCAGGGGCGGTGCGAGCGTACCGCCGCGCGGTCGAGCTGGACCCGAACGACTGGCGTGCGTGGAGCGAGCTCGCCGGGCTCTCGAAAGGCGAGCCGCGCCGCCTCGCGTTGGCGGAGGCGGCGCGGCTCAATCCGTTCGGTGGTACGACGCCTTAGCGGATCGTGACCTGCACGAGCCGGCGGGTGGAGCTGCCGGCGAGCAGCGACTGGCCCTCGACACGTGCCCGGACGAACATGACGAGCGCGTTGCGGCGCAGCGGCATGTTGATCGTCGGGGTGATCGTCAGGGTCGCCCAGCCGGCCTGGTCGGTGCGGACTTCGCCGCCCGCGCGCGCCCAGGCGTACGGCAGCGCCGTCACCTTGACGAGAGCGTCCTGCACGACAGCGCCGCTCGTGCTGCTCACGTGGAACCGTCCGACCACCGCGGCGCGGCTGGTCAGGCGTCCCGGCGTGAACTTGACCCTGTCGATGATCAGCCGCTGCGGCAGCACGACGGTCGACGCCAGAACCGACGTCAGGCCGGTCGGCGTCTTGACGACGGTCGCCGTGACGGCCGCGGTCTGCGCGGAGGTGGCCGCGGTCGAGCCGGACGGGCTGGTCGCCGTCACGACGACGCGGAGCGTCTTGGCGAGATCGGCGCTCTGCAAAGCGTACGTCGTCGCCGTCGAGCCCACGATCGCGCCGCAATTGGCGCCCTGAGCGTCGCAACGCTGCCACGCGTACGCATACGTCGGGGTGGTGTCACTCGACCACGTGCCCGGGCCGGCGGTCAGCGTCTGGCCGATCTCCGTGGTGCCGCTGATCGCCGGGGCGGCGGTGTTCACCGGGGCGTAGTTGGCCTGAGCGGCCGAGCCCTGGGCGAGCCCGCTGCCGGCGAACATCGTCAGAGCCGCGACGAGCGCGGCGACGATCCCGGCTCCGCCGAGCGCGCGTGGAAGGAATGAGCGTGCCATTGAGCCTCCTATGTTTTTATTCTTTTCGATACAGGAGGCGTGCCCGGCCGGGAGCGGATCGGAAACCCGATTAACCGAACCCTTACTTCCGCCTCGGCGCGGCGACTAGAGTCATTTCGTGGCTGAGCGATTCCGCTACGTCGTCTGTGACGTCTTCACGAACGAGCCGCTCGCCGGCAACCAGCTCGCCGTCTTCACCGACGCGCGGGGGATCCCCGAGGATCGGCTCCAGCAGCTCGCGAAGGAGATGAACTTCTCGGAGACGACCTTCGTCTACCCGCCGAAGGCCGACGGGCACGTCTGCATGCGCATCTTCACGCCGGCTGCGGAGATCCCGTTCGCCGGTCACCCGACCCTCGGAACGGCCTTCGTGCTCGCCGGGCCGCTCCAGCTGCTCGAGCTCCGCATCGAGACGGGTCAGGGCACGGTTCCGGTCCGCGTCGAGCGCGAGGGGGCCCGCATCGTGTTCGGGCGGATGGAGCAGCCCCTGCCGACGATCGCGCCGTTCGAGCGCGCCGAGGAGTTGCAGGCCGCGCTCGGGGTCGAGTCGCAGCTGCCGGTCGAGGTGTACGACAACGGCCTCCGGCACGTCTACGTCGCGCTCGGCTCGGCCGAGGAGGTCGCGGCGCTGCGGCCCGACCAGCAGCGGCTCGCCGCGCTCGGCACGTACGGCATCAACTGCTTCGCGGGCGAGGGGCTGACCTGGAAGACGCGGATGTTCGGCCCGATGCTCGGCGTGCCCGAGGATCCGGCGACCGGTTCCGCCGCGGGGCCGCTCGCGCTTCACCTCGCTCGGCATGGGCGCATCGCGTTCGGGGACGAGATCGAGATCTCGCAGGGCGCGGAGATCGGTAGACCCTCGACGCTCTACGCACGCGTCGACGGCACGGCGGACGCGGTCGAGCGCATCGAGGTCGGCGGCTCCGCCGTCATCGTCGCCCGCGGCGAGTTCAGCATCTAGAAAGCCTCGCCGATGCGGATCGCCATCACCGGCCCGAGCGGGAGCGGGAAGTCGACGCTCGCCGCGGAGATCGCGCGCACGCTCGGCCTGCGTCTTGTCGAGATCGACGCCCTGCACCACGGGCCGAACTGGGAGTCGTGCGGAACAGACGTGTTGCGAGAACGTGTGCTGGCAGCGATCGAGGGTGACGGGTGGGTCACCGATTCCACCTATCACGGGATGCTCGGGAACCTGGTCTCCGACCGCGCGGACATCCTCGTCTGGCTCGACCTGCCGATCCCGCGCGTCATGTGGCGGCTGCTCAGGCGCACGCACGTGCGCAACCGCGACAGGACCGAGCTGTGGAACGGGAACGTGGAGCCGGGCTGGCGGGAGTCGACGAGGTACCTCATCTGGCCCGCGCTCAGGCGGGCGTTCGCGAACCGCCGTGAGTTCCCCGAGCGATATCCGCACCAGGACGTGCGTCGCCTCCGCTCCGACCGCGACGTGCGAGCGTTCGTTCAGTCGATCCAGGCCACGGCGACGACGTCCGGCAGCTCGAACGGAAGTGAGCGCCAGAACACGCCGCCGTTCAGCGAGAGGTAGAGGCGGTTGCGCGCGGCGTAGAGCATGCGGTCGGGATCGTCCTCGGCGACCGCGATCGCGAAGCCTGCCGGCAGGCCGCCGCCGGCCTCGCGCCACGTTGAGCCTCCGTCGCGGGAGATCGCGAGCGGCGGGCGCCGGTCGAGCACCGCCACCACGGTCGCGCCGGCGCCTGCGGTCGCGACGACGCGCGGCAGCTCGACGTGGGGCGCGGCGGCGGCGGCGGGGAGCTCGCTTCCCGGGCCGAGCGGCTGCTCTTCCTCGATGTCGACGAGCAGCACGCCCTCGACGGTGTCGACCGCGGCGATCATCGGCTCATCAGCAAGGCGGCGACGAGGGCGGTCGCGCGGCGGGCGGCGGAGCCCGGCGCATGGCCGTCCGCGCGGGCAGCGAGGTACGCCGCGGCGAACGCGTCGCCCGCCCCGGTGGGATCCGCGTCGCCGTCGACCGGGAGCGCGGGAACGTGCTCGGCGCTGCCGCGCACGATCACCACCGAGCCGGCCGAGCCGAGCGTGAGGACGATCTCGGGGACGCCGAGCTCCGCGAGCGACTCGGGCTCTGCGCCGCCGACGAGCACGCGGGCCTCTTCCGCCGCCAGCTTGAGGATCGCCACGTGCCGCAGCAGGTCGGGGTCGTAGTTCGCGTCCAGCTTCAGCGGGCCAACCTCGGGGACGCGGACGAGGCCTTGCGCGTCGAGCATCAGTCGGCGGCCGAGACCGAGCCGCTCGAGGGCGGCGGCGTCGAAGTCGCTGCGCAGGAGCGGCGCCACGTGGAGCCACTCGACCCGGCGTAGGAGCATTCCTTGCGGCTCGTCCGTCCGCCACGGTTCGCCGACGGCTTCGACGGTCATCGTGCGCGTGCCCTCGGCGTCGTAGGAGAACGAGAAGCTCGTCGTCTCGCCGCCCGCGGCGAGCGTGGCAGGCAGGCCGAGCGTGGCGAGCCGGCGCTGGAAGCGCGCACGGTCGTCCGCGCCGCACTTGGCGAAGATCACCGCCTCCTGGCCGAGCGTGTGCAGCGCGCGACCGGCATACCACGGCGCGCCGCCGATCCGCGGCACGGCGCCGCCGACGACGTCGCGAGAGAGATGCCCGATGACCGCTAGAGGCTTGATGTGAGTTGGCCGCACGCACGGATGGTGTGCCAGACGCGGCGCGCTTCGCCCGGATCCGGCTTGAACGTAGAACCACTATGCCCTGCGCCGGATCCGGGCGAAGCGCTTGGTCGGGCCCATCCCCGCACGCACGTCCAATCCACATCAAGCCTCTGGCGACCGCACGGCCGCGCAATCTACGCCGGTGCGTGCCGCGCCCGTCGCGCCTGCGTGGCCGCGGCGACGCTCACCGCGAGCACGAACGAGGCCGCGAAGCTCGGCAGAGACGCGCCGATGCCGCCGCCCGCCGGATGGAGCTGCGAGAGCCAGCGCGACCAGAAGCCGAGCCCCTGCGTCTGCGCGATCCACTCGTAGAGCGCGAAGCCCACGAGCCAGGCGCCGATCATCCCGGGGCGCCACGCAGGGGCGCCGAAGATGTGCTCCCGGGTGTAGTGGCGGCCCGCCAGCAGCCAGTCGGCGAGCAGCACGCCGAAGAGCGGCACGAAGAACGCGCCGAGCAGCAGGAGAAACTGCTGGTACTGGGTCAGGTCGACGCCGAGCGAGATCCCGGTCGCGAGCGTCCCGACCCCGACGATCAGCAGCCGCTGCGAGGCGCGCGGCAACAGGTTCTGCAGCGACACCGCGGTCGAGTAGATGTTCGCGAACGCCTCGTCGGTCTCGTCGACGGTGAGCGCGAGCAGTGCGAGCACCGAGCCCACGCCGCCTGCGGCGACGGTCGTCAGGACGTCCGTCGGCCCACCGATCGCCGGATGCGAGAGGACCAGCACCGCGCCGAAGCCGAACTGGAAGAGCGTCGGCAGCAGGTACCCGAGCCCGGCGCCGACGAACGCCGAACGCGGGCTGCGCGCGAAGCGCGTGTAATCCGCGACGAGCGGCACCCACGAGACCGTCAGTGCGATCACGAGGTCGACCCCGAGCCAGAACGACCCGCCGCTGCCGTGCGCGTGCCAGAGATGGCCCAGCTCGCCGTGACGGACGATCCACACCGCGAGATAGACGATCGACGCCGCCACCGCCCAGATGCCGATCTTGCGGACGAAGCGCCGTACGAACCCGACGGGGCCGATCAGGGCGAGCACGAGCCCGAGTCCGCCGAAGCACAGCTTCCACAACCACACGGCGTGGAAGCCGACGAGCCGCTGCGAGAGCGCGCCCGCGGCGAAGGCGATGATCGTGATCTCGAACACCGACCACCCAAGGCACTGGAGCACGTTGAGGCCGGTCGCGAGGTAGGAGCCGCGTTGCCCGAGCGGTGCGCGCTGCAGCACCATCGCGGGCACACGTGCGTCGGCGCCGATCAGCGCGGCGACGCCGAGCATCGCGTTGCCGAGCAGGCCGCCGACCACGGTCGCGAGCAGCGCCTGCCGCAGGGACAGGCCGAGGTAGGACGCCGCCACGAGCACGAGGAGCGAGATGCCGAGGTTCGTCCAGAGCAGCAGCGAGTCGAGTGTCCCGAGCACGCGCAGGCGCTCCGGCACGGGCTCGATTCCCCACGCCGGCGTTGTGTCGGTCACGTCACTCCCTTCGCCGGTACTAGCCGGATCAGGTTCTGCGGGTGTGATCTCAGCCGCGTGGAGCGCGGCACCCCGGTGTCACGAGCGTAGCGTAGGCTCCTGTCGTCGGGGACAGGGCCCGGCGTCAGCCACAGGGAGGCAACGGAAATGCGCGCGACGTTCACGGGGATCGCGATCGCGGCGACGCTGGCGGTGCTCGCCGCCGGCTGCGGCGGCAGCAGCCATATGTCGAAGGCCGACTACGAGGCGAAGATTCAGGCCGACGGCCGGGCCGTGCAGGACGCCGTCGCCAAGATCTCGGCGAGCTTCAGCTCGATCAAGTCGGTCGCCAAGGAAGTCGCCACTGCGGAGGTTGCGGCGAAGAAGGCCGCCGACGACCTCGACGCCGCAAATCCCCCGCAGGACATCGCGGCGGACAACGACAAGCTCGTGATCGCGCTGCGCGCGATCGACGCGGAGCTGAAGAAGCTTGCGCAGGCCGCGAAGGACGGCAACCAGGCGGCGGCGGCGCAGGCCGCGAGCGCCATTCAGAACTCACCGGAGATCAAGGCCGGCCAGGCGGCGGTGAAGGACATGGCGAAGAAGGGCTACAAGGTCGGCGTACTCGGCAACTAGAGGCTTGATGTGAATTGGCCGCACGCACGGCTGGTGTGCCAGACGCGGCGCGTTTCGCCCGGATCCGGCTTGCACGTAGGACCGCTATGCGCTACGCCGGATCCGACCGAACCGCTTGGTCTGGCCCATCCCCGCACGCACGTCTAATCCACATCAAGCCTCTAGTAGTCCGCGGATCGCCTCGGGGGACACGGTAGGTCGTGGGGATGACCTCGACGGCCCGCGTTGGGACGCCGCGCTAGAAGGCCGAGGTCGAGGTCGTCGTCGAGATGCCGTCGGGGCTTCGTGATCGTCGAGAAGGACGGCCACGCGGGAGTCGTGGCCGACCTGGCCCGACCCGCGCGAAGGCGACGAGGGAACTGCCGGCGAACGAACGACCTAGCGAGGCCAGGCGTCGGCGAGGCGTGCCCGCGTGGCGGCCAAGTGCTCCGGGATCACCTTCACATCGCCGAGCACCGGCATGAAGTTCGTGTCTCCGCCCCAGCGGGGCACGACGTGCAGGTGGCCGTGGTCGGGGATGCCGGCGCCGGCGATGCGGCCGATGTTCCAGCCGAGGTTGTAACCCTCCGGCCCGTATGTCGCGGCGAGTGCCTCGAGGCCCTGCGTGCCGAGCCGGTGGATCTCGAGGATCTCCGCCTCGTCGAGATCGCCGAAGTTCAAGCCGTGCCGGTAGGGCGCGACGAGCAGGTGGCCCGACGAGTAGGGGAACTTGTTCAGCAGCACGAACGCGCGCTCGCCGCGATGCACGACAAGCTGGCCTGCGTCGTCGTCGGAGGCCGCCGCTGCGCAGAACACGCAGCCGTCCTGCTTGTCGGCAGTCTGGACATACTCGAGTCGCCAGGGCGCCCACAGCCGCTCCACGGCGCTAGAGCCAGCGCTTCCAGCGGAAGAAGCCGAGCATGCTGGCGATCGTCAGGATCATCAATGAGAGCGTGACGTAGAAGCCCGTCGTCGTGTCGAAGCCCGGGAAGTGGACGTTCATCCCGAAGAGCCCGGTGATGAAGGTGAGCGGCAGCATCACGACGCTGAAGATCGTGAGCACGTACAGGATGTCGTTCTGCTGGTGCGAGATCAGCGACTCGTTCGTGCCCTCGAGCGCTTCGACGACTTCCTTGTAGTTGTCGAGCAGGTCCCAGATGCGCTCACTTGCGTCGACGATATCGTCGAAGTACAGATCGAGCTCTTCGGGAAGGAACCGCTCGACGCCGCGCTCGAGCAGGCGCAGTGTGGGGCGCTGGGGGCGCACGATCTTGCGGTACGAGATGATCTCCTGCTTGACCTTGTGGATGTCGCGCACGCGGTCCTTCGCGCGCGGGCCGAGCTCGTCGATCTCCTCGTCGATCTGACTCAGCTTCAAGTTGATCTTGTCGAGGATCGGGAAGCAGTAGTCGTAGAGGTCGTCCAGCACCTCGTAGAGCAGGCGTCCCGAGCCGCGGGAGAAGAGCTGGTGCCTGAGCTCCTCATCGGCGCGGCAGCGGTCGAAGAGGCGGGTGACCGGCTTCAGCTCGACGGCGGGGAGGGTGACGAGATAGTCGGGCCCGACGAAGGCGTCGAGCTCGCCCGCGTTCAGCCGGCCGACGCTGGCGTCGAAGACCGGGAAGTGGAGGACGGCGAACAGGTAGCCGCCGGCCTCGCTCTCGGTGTAGACGTCGACCTTCGGACGCTGGCGCCGCGAGAGCACGTCCTCGACGTCGAGGGGATGCCAGCCGAAGCGGTCTGCGAGCTGTTGTGCTTCCTCGTGGGTCGGAGCCTCGAGGTGGATCCAGGTGAGGCCGTCCTGGTTGAGCTCAGCGATCGGCGGCCGCTCGGCGGCCTGGACCATGCCGGTGGGAGCGCGGCGCGTACGGATGCGGGGCAGGTTGGGCATCGGTACTGAGAGGGTCGATGGTCGCCAGCGCGGGCATGTTCGCCATATTACCCCGGACCCCCTGCAATGAACCCGCTGGCGGGCACGTATTGCGCCCGGGCGGCGCCCCGGGCCGTGGCGAGCAGCGGCACGGCGAGCGCGAGCAGGAACAGGAGCGGGACGGTCCAGCCGCCCTCGGCGTCGTGGAGCACGCCGACGAGCAGCGGGCCGAGCGCAGCGAGCGAGTAGCCGATTGCCTGTGCCATTCCCGAGAGCTCGGCGCTGCGGCGCGCGTCGGGAGACCGGAGGACGATCAGCGTCAGCGCGAGCGCAAACGATCCGCCCTGGCCGATCGCGAAGATGGGCACCCAGAGGGCGGCAGCGCCGGGCGCAGCGAGAAGGCCGACGATGGCGACGACCTCGAGGGCGCCGAACGCGACCACGAGCGCACGCTGGTCGCGCAGTCGAGTCGCGAGCACGGGGGCGAGCAGCGCCCCAGGAATCCCAAGGAATGCGTACACCGAATTGAGCGCCCCGGCGGCGTTGGGGCTGAAGCCGTGATCGCGAAGGATCGTCGGCAGCCACGTCAGGCAGCTGTAGAAGATCGCCGACTGGAGCGCGAAGTAGAGCGTCACCTGCCAGGCGAGGCTGCTGCGCAGCAGCGCACGGGCATCGCCCACGCCGCCCCGTACCGCCGCGGGCGAGTCGTCGCGCGCCAGCGCCGCGGCGAGCACCGCAAGAGCGACGGCCGCCGGCGCGGCCCAGACGGCGAGGGAGCCTCGCAGGCCGAGCGCATGCTCCGCGGGCACGGCGAGCCCGCCGGCCGTCGCCGCGCCCGCTCCGAGCAGCGCGCTGTACACGCCCATCAGCACTCCGACGTGAGCTGCGAAGCGGCCCTTGATCACTGCGGGGACGATGACGTTGCCGACCGCGATGCCCGCACCCGCGAGCACGGTGCCGGCGAAGAGCGCCCCCGTCGACCCTGCCGCGCGCAGGAGCGTTCCGGCGCAGACGGGCACGAGCGCGAGCACGAGCGCCGCCTCGCCGCCCACGCGGCGGGCGATCGGCACCGCGACGAGCGCGCCGACGCCGAAGCAGAGGACGGGCAGGCTCGTGAGCAGCCCTGCGACCGTCGACGAGAAGCCGAGGTGCCGCTCGAGGTCGCTGAGCAGCGGCGGGACGCTGGCGACGGCGATGCGCAAGTTGAACCCGGCGAGGACGAGCCCGACGGCAAGAAGCGAGACACGGCGCACCCGCGCGAGCCTAGATGGTTGATGCCACGGCAGGGTGCGTCTGGGGATGGCTCAGGCCAAGCCGGGCGGCCGGTTCAGCCGTAGGCCAGGCTGGTTTGCCTGTCCGAGGCTGAACGGGCCGATCCGGCGCCGTGCATGAGCCACCAGCCGGGCATGCACTGTCGTGGCATCAATCATCTGGTGTCGCCGAACGGGAGCGCGGCTGGAGGTACCGCGTCGGTCGCGGGATGTGACACTTCGCGCTCGGGCGCCGTATAACACGTGCATGAGGCGCATGACGCGGATGGCGCTCGTCTCGGCGGCGATCGTGCTCGCCGTCGCCGTCGCCGGCCTGGGCGGGACGGCCGGTTACTCGGCCCCCGGCCACACCGCCACGGCTCCCGCCGCGAAGGCCTCGCGGCTCGTGCCGTTCCGATCCTGCGGCGACCTGCTCGGCTATGTCACGTCGCAGGCGGCGCCGCTCGTCGGCCCGTGGGGCTTCGGCGGCCCCTCGTTCGCACGAGGGGGCCTGCCCCCCGGTGTCGCCGTCCCGGCGGCCGGCTCAGCACCGGCCGGCGCGACGCCGCAAGAGGGCGTCGACTACTCCGGCACCAACGTCCAGGAGCAGGGTGTCGACGAGCCAGATCTCGTCAAGACGAACGGGACGACCCTGTTCGCCGTTGCGGCCGGCCGGCTCAACGCCGTCGCCGTCACCGGGACGCGACCGCAGCTGCTCGACTCGCTGAAGCTCGACGGCGGCTGGAGCCACGAGCTCCTGCTCGCAGGCGACCGGTTGCTCGTGCTCTCGCGGGGTGGGTACTGGGTGACGCCCCGTCCCGCCGCAACGGCGATCGCGATGCCGTACTTCCCCGCGAAGTCGGTGCTCTCGGAGATCGACGTCTCGAACCCGAGGGCGTTGCGGCTCGTCCGGACGCTCACGGTGGGCGGCGCCTACGTCGATGCGCGCCTCGTCGGCGCGACCGCACGCATCGTCGTCTCCTCCCAAGTGCCGACGACGCTGCCGTTCGAGCAGCCGACCGGGTCGACGGACGCGGCGCTCGCGACGGCGCGCGACCATAACCGGGCCGTCGTCCAGTCATCCGCCCTCAGCTCGTGGCTCCCGACGTACCGCATCAAGCGCGCGGGTCGGCCGGCGCAGGCCGCGCGGCCGCTCGTCCAGTGCCGGAACGTGAACCGCCCACAGAGGTTCTCCGGCCTCGGGATGCTGACGGTGCTGACGGTGGACCTGGCCAAGGGCCTCGACCCGGTGGACTCGATCGGCGTGATGACCGACGCGCGGATCGTCTACGCCTCATCCGACAACCTGTACCTCGCGACCGAGCGCTGGACGGACCGGCCGCCCCCGGAGACGCCGACGGAGCCGCAGCCGAGCGTCACCACCGCCATCCACCGCCTCGACATCTCCGACCCGG
Organism: Gaiellaceae bacterium; assembly: GCA_036564885.1. Taxonomy (GTDB): domain Bacteria; phylum Actinomycetota; class Thermoleophilia; order Gaiellales; family Gaiellaceae; genus Palsa-739. The sequence goes on from DATCOE010000059.1 coordinate 18,924, forward strand.
CCCGCACGCGCTACCGCGGCAGCGGCCAGGTGTCGGGCTACCTGCTGAACCAGTGGTCGCTGTCCGAGTACGACGCCGTCCTGCGCGTCGTGAGCACGGACACGCCCGCGTGGCTCGGCTCGAGCGATTCGACCGAGTCCTCGCTGACGACGCTGCGCCTCCGCGACGGTGCGCTCAACCAGGTGGGCCGCGTCGGCAACCTCGGGAAGGGCCAGCGGGTCTACGCGGTCCGCTTCGCCGGCCCGACCGCCTATGTCGTCACGTTCAAGCAGGTCGACCCCCTGTACACCGTCGATCTCGCCGACCCGGCGCGGCCACGCGTGCTCGGCGAACTCGAGCTCCCGGGCTACTCGGCCTACCTGCACCCGATCGGCCGGGACCTGCTGCTCGGGATCGGGCAGGACGTCAACGACCAGGGCCGACCGGCCGGCACCCAGCTCTCGCTCTTCGACGTCTCCGACCTCCGGCACCCGACGCGGCTCGCTCACGCAACGCTCGGCCAGGGCTGGTCCGAGTCGGAGTCCGACCACCATGCCTTCCTCTTCTGGCCGCGCACGGGCCTCGTCGTCGTGCCGTTCGGCCAGAGCGCGGTGGGCTACCGCGTCGGGCGGGCGCGCGGCATCGCGCTCGTCGGCCGGATCACGCACCCCACGGGAACGGCGGTCTCGACCGCGATCAGGCGCTCCGTTGTGGTCGGCGACAGCGTCTTCACGGTCTCGGATGCCGGCGTCGTCTCGAGCAGCCTCGCCACGCTCGTGGCCCAGGGCTGGGCGCCGTTCCCGCAGCCGGAGCCGACCCCCAGGCCCGTGCCGATTCCGGGCGTGCCCTGACCGAGGAGCCGAGGCTCACGCCGGTCTCGGCGGAGGTAAGGCTCCCGGACCGAAGCGCCAACCCTCCGTCGCGGAGCCGAACGTGTTCGGCGCAGCAGTGATACGTCTCGCCGCGAGCACGACCCAGAAGGGGGCCCACGGGGGAAACTGGTTTCCCCCGTGAAGCAAGCGAAGCGATGCGAGTGCGCCCGGGAGGATTCGAACCTCCGACCTCGCGCTCCGGAGGCGCGCGCTCTATCCCCTGAGCTACGGGCGCTTGGGGCGCCTTTACTCTAGCCGCCGTCGCTCCGGCCAGAGGAGCAGCCCCAGGAGTCCGACGACGAGCACGTTGCGCGCGATCACCAGCCAGTTCACCCAGGATGTGTCGAGTGCCCAGTACTGCTCCTGGTGATACGGCTCGTAGATCTGCGTGACGCCGAGGATCACGAGCAGGAGTGCAGAGGCGCGCAGGCCCCGGCGTCCGCCGACGAGCGGGACAAGCGGGACGAGCCAGACGAGGTACTGGGGCGAGAAGACCTTCGAGAGCACGATGTAGGCCGCGACCGCCGCAACGCATCCGAGCACGAGCCGCTCCTGGGTGTGCGGCCCGCGCAGGTAGAGGACATAGATCGCGGCGAGCGCGACGAGCGTCGCGACGCTCAGCGCCGACGCCATCGCGTTCGGCCCGGCGCCGGCAAAGCCGTGGGAGGCGGCCGACACGACGACGTGGAGATGCAGCCCAGCCAGTTCGTGCGCTGCGGTGAAGAACGACGAGCCGACGCTCTCGATCTCGAGCGGGCGGCTCAGCTGCCGGTGAAGCGCCCACGCGAGGCCGTGCGGAGCGACCGCGAGAAAGGGGCCGAGCGCGACGGCGAGCACCGCGGCCGCGGCTGCGACGCCCTTGCCGACGGAGCGCCACCGACCGTGCCGCCAGAGCTCGAAGAGCGCGAACGGAATCAGCACGAGCGGGAACACCTTCACGGCGGCGCCGGCGGCGGCGAGCGCGCAGGCGAGGACGCCGCGCCGCGCGACGAGCGCCGCGACCGCCGCCACGGCGAGAGCTGCGGGCAAGTAGTCGAAATGGAAGATCGCCACCGGCCCGAGCAGCGCGGGCGTGACAGCCGCTGCGCAGAGCGCGGCGTAGAGGCGGCGCCGCGATGCGCCGAGGCGTGCGAGCGCCCAGGCCATCCCCGGCAGGGCGAGGAGCGCGAAGATCAGCACCTCGAACCACAGCCAGAAGAAGTACGTGCCGTGATAGCCGGCGAGCTTGCGGAGGTACACCGGAGCGACGAACGTCGGCAGCGCACCCGGCGGGTACTCGACGTGGAAGTCGCGGTACGGCACCTGGTGGTCCGTCATCCAGCTGCCCCAGTTCTCGTAGTAGCGGGCGTCGCCGTACAGCCAGTGCCGGAAGACGGGCGTCGCGACGATGAACGTCCAGGCGGCGATCGTCACGAGCGCACCCGCGAGGAGGGGCCCGCGGAGCTCGGGCCGTGGTAGGACCCGCGATCTCACGTCGCGGGCACGAGCGACCGCGGCCGCAGGACCGCCCGGACGAGGCCTGCGCCGAGCGCCGCGCACAGCCAGCCGAACAGCAGCCAGTTGAGGACCTCCTCCGGCGGGAAGGCGAGCGTGACGTACCACGTCTGCAGGCCGAATGGCAGCGGCGGCTGCGTCGAGCTGAGCCAGAGCGTCACGAGCAGCGCGGCCAGCGCGGCGCCCGGCCACGGCACGGGCGCGCCACCCTGTTTGATCCAGGCGCACAGCTGGGGAACGCACAGGACGAGGAATGCGAGCCGGTAGTCGAAGTTGCTCCCGAAGACGTAGGAGCCGACGTAGACGCCGGCGCCGGCCCAGAACGCGTCGAGGCGGCGCTCGTCCGCAGCGCCCGCGCTCCTCCGTCGTGCCACGAGCACGAGCGCGAGTGCGAGCAGGAGGCCGAGCGCGATCACGGCGAGCCGGACGTACCGCACTTCCGCGGCGCTCTGCGTCCAGCTCACACCGGCGAGCCGGAGCGACTGCACGACGACGCCGGCGCCGTACGAGTTCACGGTCTCGCGCGGGATCACGCTGCGCAGCGTCCGGATGTCGGCGAGCGTCGCGATCCCGTACACGAGCAGCACCACGAGGGCGCCGGCCGCGGCGGGCCAGCGTAGGCGCTTCCTCAGCAGCAGTGCGAGCGCGAACCCTGGAAAGATCTTGAGCACCGCCGCGAGTGCGATGGGGGCGGCGCCGAGCCAGGCAGACCGCCGGACGAGCAGGGTCCCGAGCACGACGAGCGCGAACATCAGCAGGTCCACGTTGCCGCGCTCCACCCCGAGGAGCGTCGCGGGCGCGAGCAGTGCGGCGCCGTACACCGCACCCTCGCCGAGCGTCAGCGGGCCGGCGGCCGCGAGCGCCGCGACGAAGAAGATGACGCCGATCGCGACGCCGATCGGCACGGTGTCCGCCTGACCGAGCCCGAGGCGCCCGGCCTGCGTCCAGATCCGCGGATAGTTCGCCGGACGATGGAAGGGATCGCACGGATTGCTGGGAAACGCCGAGATCCCGCGCCGTTCGCAGTCCCAGCTCGACGTGACCGAGCGCAGGTCGGCGAACGAGAGATCGCCCGGCTCGACGCCCACCGTCGGCCACGGCGTCGCGCCGGTCACGCCGCGAAAGGAGAGGAGCACCGCGAAGAACACGAGGACGGCGACGCCTGCGAGCACACGGCCGTCCAGGGTGCGAAGCCGACGGCGCATGTGCCCGAGGCTACCGCAGCCTCCGGCGCTCGCAGCGCCACTGTTAGCGTCCGGACGTGGACGTCGCCGCACGCATCGTCACGCTCGAGCTTGCCGAGACGTTCGTCATCTCGCGCGGAGCCCGTGACACCGAGGACCTCGTCGAGGTGACGCTCACCTGCAGCGGCGTCCGCGGCTACGGCGAGGCGGCGCCGATCGAGCGCTACGACGAGTCGCACGAGTCGGCCCTCGCATATGTCGAGGAGCACGCTGGGCTCATCGGCGACGATCCGTTCGCGCTCGAGGAGATCATGGCTCGGCTGCCCGTACGCGAACGCGCCGCCCGGGCGGCGATCGACGCTGCGCTGCACGACCTCCAGGGCAAGCTCGTCGGCAGGCCCGTGTACCAGCTGCTTGGACTGCCGCGGCTGGGCCCGCCGACCTCGTGGACGATCTGGCTCGGAGATCCCGACGACATGGCGCGCCGCGCCGAGAAGGTGCGCGGCCGCTTCAAGCGGCTGAAGCTGAAGCTCGGGGGCCGCGACGGCTGCGACGCCGAGCGCGTCCAGGCTGTGCACGGTGTAGCGCACGTGCCGCTGCAGGTCGACGTGAACGAGGCGTGGAGCCTCGACGAGGCGCTCGAGCTTCTGCCCCAGCTCGCAGCGCTCGGCGTCGAGTACTGCGAGCAGCCGCTCGTCGCCGGCGACCCCGGCGGAGCGCGCCTGAAGGCGGCCTCGCCGATCCCGATCTACGTCGACGAGGACTGCCACACGCTCGCCGACGTCCCGGCGTGCGCCGAGCGCGCGCACGGGATCAACGTCAAGCTCGCAAAATCCGGCGGCATCCGCGAGGCGGTGCGCATGGTGCATGCCGCGCGCGCACTCCGCCTCGGGTGCATGCTCGGGTGCATGGTCGAGTCGGGCCTGGGCATCGCGGCCGGTGCGCACATCGCGAGCCTGTTCGACCACGTCGATCTCGACGGCAACCTCCTCATCGGGCACGACCCGTGGCCCGGGGTCGAGCTCGTCGACGGCGTCCAGGTGCCGGCGGAGCTGCCCGGCCTCGGCGTCGCGCCGGCCCTTCAGTGACGAGGTACCTGATCCTCGCCGAAGGGTTCTCGGCCGACCCGCACTACGGCAAGACGATGCGCGGCGTGCTCCGCTACCGCCGCGATGACGTCGTCGCGATCCTCGACTCGACGCGGGGGGCGGGGGAGACCGACGACGGGGTTCCCGTCGTCGCGACCGTGGCCGACGCGCTCCGTTTCGACCCGGACACCGCGCTCGTCGGCGTCGCGACCCAGGGCGGGCGGTTCCCGCCGGCGTGGCTCGAACTGCTGCGCAGCTGCATCGGCAACGGGCTCCACGTCGAGAACGGCCTGCACGTCTTCCTCGGCGACGATCCCGAGCTGCGCGAGCTCGCGGCGCGGCACGGCGTCGAGCTACGCGACCTGCGGCGCCCGCCCGCGGATCTCTCGACCGCGACCGGCGCGAACCTCGACGTGCCGGGCACGATCGTCCTGACCGTCGGTTCCGACTGCGCGATCGGGAAGATGACCGTGGCGCTCGAGCTCGACCTCGAGGCGCGGCGGCGCGGTCTCGCGTCGATCTTCGTGCCGACCGGCCAGACCGGCATCGCGATCGCCGGCTGGGGCATCTCGGTCGACGCGGTCGTCGCCGACTTCATCGCCGGCGCGGCCGAGCGCCTCGTCGTCGAGGCCGCGCAACGCGGCGGCGAGCTGCTCTGGATCGAGGGTCAGGGGTCGATCCTCCATCCGGTGTACTCGGGCGTCACGCTCGGCCTCTTCCACGGGAGCGCGCCGCACCTGCTCCTCCTCTGTCACGAAGCGGGGCGCACCGAGATCGAAGGAGCGGGCGGCGGGCCACACCCGATCCCGCCTCTGCGGGAGCTCGTCGAGCTGTACGAGCGCCTCGCGCTTCCGGCGAGACCGGCGCGGGTCGCGGCCGTCGCGCTCAACACACGAACGCTCGCGGAAGCCGAGGCCCGGGCGGCCGTCGCGGCGGCGCAGGAGGAGACGGGGCTGCCGGCCGACGACCCCGTCCGCTTCGGCGCCGGGAAGCTCGTGGACGCTGTGCTCGGTTGATGCCATCTAGCCCAAAAGGGGGTTGATTCCGGCCGGCCGGCGCGCTCTACTTCGCGGGAGGGAGGGTCGATCCGAAGGGAAGAGGGCGTGAACAAGGTCATTGCGGCGGTCGTCGGCGCGCTCGCGCTGGTGATCACGGGCGTTGCTGCAGCAGGCCCACAGATCGGCTTCGCCGAAGATGGCACGAAGTTCGCCGAGGACGGCGGTGCGCGCCTCTTCGACGAGATGACCAAGCTCTCGACGACGACGAACCGCGTCGCGGTGTTCTGGGACGGCACGCAGAACATCGTCGACCAGCCGTTCCTCGACCGGATGATCCCGGTCGCGAAGGCGAAGCACATCCAGGTCGTCTTCGCGATCTACCCGCAGAAGGCGGCGCTCGCGCCGACGAGCCAGAGCGCGGCCGACTCGTTCTGCGACTACGCGGTCAAAGTCATGCAGCGCTACCCGTACGTCCGCAAGGCGATCATCGGGAACGAGCCGAACCAGCCGAAGTTCTGGCAGCCGATCTGGAACGGGAGCCAGCCCGCGTCTCCCGCCGCGATGGAGGTCGTGCTCGCCAGTTGCTACGACAAGTTGAAGGCCTTCGACGCGACGCTCGACGTGATCGGCGTCGGGCTCTCGCCCCGCGGCAACGACGATCCCGGCGCCTCGAGCAACTCGTCGATCTCGCCGGTGCGCTGGATCAAGGCGCTCGGCGACGCGTATCGCTCGAGCGGGCGCACGAAGGCGCTCTTCGACGAGTGGTCGTGGCACTGCTATCCGAACGTCAACACGGACGAGGTCGAGACCGGTTACGCGTGGCCGAACACCGGTTGCGTCAACGCTGCGCGCGTCAAGCTCGCCCTCTGGGACGCATTCCACGGCACGGGCCAGCCGACGCTGCCGGGCTATCCGGTCGACACGAAGGGCTCGACGCTCTACGGGAGCACCTCGCGGATGTTCATCGACGAGACGGGCTGGCAGGTCGACACCACCGGCCGCCCCGGCTATACGAACTCCGAGAACGTCCCGGTTGTCACCGAGGCGAAGCAGGCCGAGGACTACGAGAAGCTCGTGCACCTCGCGAACTGCGAGCCGACGCTGACGGCGTTCCACATCTTCCACGAGATCGACGAGTCCGACCGCACCGGTTTCCAGAGCGGCGTCCTGCGGGTCGACTTCACCGAGCGCGACTCCGCGCTCTCGACGCCGAACTCGGTGCAGCACGCGGTGAAGGCGGATAACGGCAACTGCGCCGGCGGCGTCTGGCAGACCCTCGGCAACTTCCTCTACGCCACCAATGCCGTCGTTCCGCTGTACAAGACGTTCCCGTACCAGGGCGTGCAGCCGTACGCGGCGAAGACGGTATCCGGCGGCGGGATCTACATCTCCCTCGTCGCGGGCGAGGGCTTCACGTACGCGGCCACCTTCAAGAACGGCTCGCAGACCGCGAACGCGACCGGCGCGGCGCCGCGCACCACCACGACCGTCAAGATCCCCACCGGATTCGGTAGCGGGTCGGCGACGATCGTCCTCAAGGCCGAGATGAACCCGGCGCGAACGAGCACGGTCACGCTGCAGCTCGGCAGCGGCAAGCAGGGCGGAAGCACCGGCAAGCTGAAGCCGAAGCTGAAGCCGAAGCTGAAGCCGCGGCGCAAGAGGAAGCACTAGCGGCCGCGTGCTCGTGGGCGGCGGTTTCCGTGCCGGAACACGAAGAGGGGTAGGACCCACGAGCCGGAAAGATGGGCCGGACGGCCTGTTGCCGCCGTCGCGCCCCTGCCGATCTACGTACGACGCAACCGGGTCAGAGAAAGAAAGGGAACGATCTTGAAGAAGCTAGCTGCGGCCGTCGTATTGGGGTGCGCACTCCTCGCGACAGGGGTCGCTGGAGCGACAACAGGGCGGACCGGGTCGGGAGCCCGAGCCGTGTCCACACCGCCGATCGTCTGGGGCGTCGCAGACGACGCATCGAAGTTCGCCGACGACGGCGGCGCGTGGTTCTACGGCCAGATGAAGGGCGCGAGCCTGACGACGAACCGCTGGACGCTCGCGTGGGACTCGACGGTCCCGACGGCGATCAAGGAGCTGCCGTTCCTCGAGCGTGCGGCGCCGAAGGCGCAGGCGGCCGGCATCCACGTCCTGCTCTCGCTCTATGCGGGCACGCCGTCGCCGACTGCCACCCAGCACGACGCGACGCAATTCTGCTCCTGGGCCGGCGCAGTCGCCGCCAAGGCGAAACAGTGGGGCATCCACGACTTCATCGTCTGGAACGAGCCGAACACGCGGCTCTACTGGTCGCCACAGAAGGACGACGCAGGCAACGACATCGCAGCGCCGGCGTATGAGGACCTGCTCGCCAAGTGCTACGACTCGATCCACAACGCGGACGCCGCGGCGAACGTGATCGGCATGGGCCTCTCGCCGCGCGCGTCGACCAGCTCGTCGACCGAGCCGCTGGTGTTCCTGCGCGACGTCGGCAAGGCGTACAGGGCTTCCGGGCGGACGGCGCCGATCATGGACCAGCTCTCGGTCCATCCGTATCCGAACCCGAACAGTCCGACCGACTCGCCGGACGTCGGCTACGAGGTCACGGACCGCTTCGGCATCTCGAATCTCGATCGGGTCAAGCAGGCGGTCTATGACGCCTTCAACGGCACCGCGCAACCGACGACGGCCTCGGCGGCGCTCTCCTCCGCGTCGGCCGGCGCTGCGACGGGCCCGCTGACCTTCGTGATCGACGAGGTGGGCTGGCAGACCGACACCAAGGCGTACTCGCAGTACGTGAACGCTGAAAACGTCGCCACGATCAGGGAGCAGACGCAGGCCGACTACCTCAAGAAGATGGCGGAGAAATACTTCGCCTGTGACCCGACGGTGGTGAGCGTCCAGCTCTTCCTGCTCGCCGACGAGCGCTACCGCAACGGCAAGGACGCGAACGGCGTCACCCTCGGCGGCGGCTGGCAGAGCGGCCTCCTGACAGCGGGCGGCCAGGGTGTCTCCCAGCCGAAGGCGGCGTACTCGCAGGTCGGCCCCGACTTCGCGGCGGGCCGCGGTGCCTGCAAGGGCTCGCCCGTCTCGTGGGTGCCCGCGGGCTCGTCGAGCGTCACCGGCAGGACCGGCAAGTCCGGGAAGAAGCCTGCGACGAGGCCGAAGGCGAAGCCAACGCACAAGTCGAAGCACACGCCGAAGCCGAAGTCGCACAGGAAGCACTAGGTTCGGCGCCGTGCTCGTCGCGGCGATCGCTCATACGCACCTGCCTCGGGGAGCCAGACGGCTCCCCGAGGCGTACTTGACACGAACACCTGTTCGCCCTATGATGACGAACACATGTTCGGCAAGCTCATCCTCGTGCTCGTCCTTGCGGCACTCGCCGTCGGGATGGTCGCCCGGTCGTCGCACGGCGCCGGGCCCGAGCGGACCTACGTCGTGAAGCCCTCGGACACCCTCTGGTCGATCGCCGTCTCGAGCTACGCCGGCGATGCCCGCGAGGGCGTCTGGAAGCTCCAGCAGCGCAACCACCTGCGCTCGGCGACGCTCCGCCCAGGCCAGGCGTTGGTCCTTCCGGGCTAAGCGATCTCCGGGATCTCGATCCCGGAGACGTAGACCTTCTCGCCGCGGAAGAGCCGTCGTTCCTGGTCCCACGGGAACCTGATGACGACCTCGCGGATCTCGGTGTACAGCTCGGGCGTGATCTCGCGCCGGTAGGTCGGCCAGGCGCGAAAATCTACAGCGGCGACGGCTGTGGCTCCTAGAATCGCCCGGCGTGGACCTCGACCTTCTCTTCCTCGGCACGTCGGCGTCGATGCCGACGGCCCAACGCGCCCCGGCGGCGTTCCTGCTGCGCCGCGGCGGCGAGAAGCTCCTGTTCGACTGCGCCGAGGGCACGCAGCGGCAGCTCCAGCGCTCGGCCGTCGGCCTGCCCGACATCGAGGAGATTTTCCTGACGCACCTCCACGCAGACCACTTCCTCGGGCTCCCGGGGATGTTGAAGACGTTCGCGCTGCGTGGCCGCGAGGCGCCCGGCCTGACGGTGTACGGGCCGAAGGGGCTCAAGGACCTGTTCGGAAAGCTGCGTCCGTTTCTCGGCCGGCTGCCGTACGCGCTGACGCTCGTGGAGCTCGAGCCCGGGGAATCGCTCGCGCGCGGCGAGTACCGCATCGACGCCTTCGCGGTCGACCACGGCGTCTCCGCCGTCGGCTACGCCCTCCTCGAGCACGAGCGGCCGGGCCGGTTCGACGTCGACGCAGCCGACGCGCTCGGCGTCCCGCCCGGGCGGGAGCGGGGGATCCTCCAGGGCGGCGAGCCGGTCACGCTCCCCGACGGGCGCGTGATCACCCCCGACGCAGTACTCGGGCCGCCCCGGCCCGGCCGAAAGGTCGTGCTCACCGGCGACACCGCGCCCTCGCCGGGGGTCGTCCAGGCGGCGCACAATGCAGACCTGCTCGTGCACGAGGCGACGTTCGCGGCGGAGGAGAAGGAGCGTGCCCGCGAGACGCTCCATGCCACGGCGTCCGAGGCGGCCGAGGTCGCGCGGCTCGCCGCGGTGCGGCTGCTCGCGCTCACGCACGTCTCGACCCGGTACTTCGGGCCCGAGCTCGCGCGCGAGGCCCGCGAGATCTTCCCCGACACGGTCGTGCCCCGCGACTTCGACCTGATCGAGGTGCCGTTCGCGGAGCGCGGCTCGCCCCAGCTCGTCAAGAACGGCGCGCGGGCCGTATCATCGGGAGGCGATGACGCGGATGGTTCAGGTCGCGCTGGCGGGTGACGTCGCCGAGGCCGAGGAGCTTCAGGAGCTGCTCAAGGCCGCCGGCATCGAGGCCACGCTCCAGGCGGAAGGCGAAGACGACCCGCTCACGGTGATGGTGCCGGAGGGCTCGCTCGAGGAGGCGCTGGACGCGATCGAGGCGCTCAGCGAGCCCGACGAACCGACCGCGGATTAGCTCGCTCGATCGCCGGCGCTAGATTTGCCAGACGCCGCCGCGCATGACCGGCACCGTCGCGCCGGCCTTCGTCGTGCCGGTGACCTCGACCTCGTCTGAGCCGATCATGAAATCCACGTGCACCGTGCTCGCATTGATGCGCGGCAGGTCGGCCGGGTCGCCGATCGGCGAGGAGTACCCGTCTCCGAGCGCCAGGTGGCTCGCCGCGTTCTCGTCGAGCAGCGTGGTGAAGAACGTGCGACCGAGCCTGCCGATGCGGCTCTCGCGGTCGACGAGCGCCACCTCGCCGAGCCGTGACGCGCCGTCGTCGGCGGCACAGCGCGCGCGGAGCATCTCGGCGTTCGAGTCCGCGTCGATCTCGACGGCGCGCCCGCCCTCGAAGCGAATCCGGAGGCCGGTGACGAGCGATCCGGCCACGTCGAGCGGCTTCGTCGCGGTCACGAATCCGCTCGTCCGCTCGGGATCGGGCGTCGTGTAGACCTCCTCCGTCGGGATGTTCGGCACGTGCCGCACGCCGGTGCGCGTGTGCGACATGCCGCCCTCCTTCGCGAAGCGCGAGCTCGGCAGAAGGCCGACCGTGAGGTCCGTGCCGGGGCCGGCGAAATGCAGCGCGTCGAGGTCGAGCGCGTCGAGCCGGCGCGCGGTCTGCCAGATCTGGTCGATGCGCTCGGTCCACGCGCGGGCCGGATCGGGCTCGTCCAGGCGGCAGACGTGGAAGACGTCCTGCCAGAGCTGCTCGAGCGCCTCGTCCGGCGCCGCGTCCGGGTAGACGACCTGCGCCCAGGACAGCGTTGGAAAGGGCGAGAGCGTCCACGCGATCGAGCGGTCGTCGATCGTCTTGAACGTCTCCTTGAGCCCGGGCAGCCGGTCGAGGCCGGTGCGCGCCGGGTCGACACCGTCGAGCAGGCCGGGAGGCACGAGCGGGACGAGGACGACGCGCGCCGCGTCGAGGTCGCCGAGCCCCACGATCCGCTGGCCGAGCCACGGCGGCACCCACTCGAGCGAGTCGGCGGGCGCCTGCTCGGCCCGGATCCGCTTCAGCTCCGGGTCGAAGTACTGCACCTCGACGAAGCGTGCGCCGCGGCCGTACGCCGCGCGTGCGAGCGCGGCGACGAGCGGCTGCGCTTCGGGCAGCGCTTCGATCGCGAGCACCTGGCCGGGCTGGACGTTGGCGCCCACCGAGACGATCAGATCCGCATACCGGTCGAGATCATTCGCGTCCATCCGGCGCACACGGTACTGTGCGTCTCGCCACGCACCCCTTTAACCCGGCCCAGCGAGGCCGGAAAGGAGTCGAATGACTACGCACGCCCCCGTCCTGCCGACGCCCTCTGCGCTGTGAGCCCGATCGAGGGGAGCGCGGTGGGGGCGTCCGGGAAGTCCCTCCTCGACGCAGACGCGCTCTCGCGCACGCTTTCGCGCATCGCGCACGAGATCATCGAGGGGAATCCCGACCTCGGACAGGTCGCCCTCGTCGGCATCCAGACCCGCGGCGTCCCGCTCGCGCAACGGCTTGCGCGCCTGATCGAGGAGCGCGCCGGCGAGGCGCCCGAGCTCGGCGCCGTCGACATCACGTTCCACCGCGACGACGTGCAGGTGCGGGGCGGCCAGGCGCCGCTGCACGCCCAACCGCTCGTCCGCGCGACGCAGCTCGACTTCCCGCTCGAAGGGCGGACGGTCATTCTCGTCGACGACGTCCTCTACACCGGCCGCACGATCCGCGCCGCCATCGAGGCGCTCTTCGACTACGGCCGGCCCGCCCGTGTCCAACTCGCCGTCCTCGTCGACCGCGGCCACCGCGAGCTCCCGATCCGCCCCGATTACGTCGGCAAGAACCTGCCGACCGCGCGCGACGAGCGGATCCAGGTGCAGCTCGTCGAGGTGGACGAGGTCGACAACGTCCTGCTCGTCCCCTCGCCTGAGGAGGAAACCCGATGACACGCGTCGTAGGCTCGACGGAGCCGCGCAACAGCACTGTCCGACTCGTCCGCGACGAGCTCCGCCCACCTGGGCCGCCCCCGCGCCGCCACCTCCTGTCGGTCGCCGATCTCACCCGCGACGACGTCGAGCGCCTGCTCGGCACGGCCCGCACGTTCGCCGCGTCGATGGACCGCGAGGTGAAGAAGCTGCCGACCCTGAAGGGACGGCTCATCGTCAATCTCTTCTACGAGTCCTCGACGCGCACCTCGTCGAGCTTCGAGCTCGCCGCCAAGCGACTCTCCGCCGACACGCTCAGCATCAAGTCGGTCGGCTCGTCGGTGGACAAGGGCGAGTCGCTGAAAGACACGGCGTTGACGCTTGGCGCGTACGACCCGGACGTGATCGTGATCCGGCACCCGCAGATCGGCGCGCCGCAGCTCGTCGCGAACGTGACCGGCGCGCACATCGTGAATGCGGGCGACGGCAAGCACCAGCATCCGACACAGGCGCTGCTCGACCTCTACACGCTCGAGCAGGAGCTCGGCCGCCTCGAAGGGCTGCACGTCGCGATCGTCGGCGACGTGCTCCACAGCCGCGTCGCACGGTCGCTCATCCAGGCCTTCGAGCTCGTCGGCGTGCGCTGCACGCTCGTCGGCCCGCCGGCGCTGCTGCCGCGCGACATCGGAGTGGAGGCGACGACGGACATCGCCGCGATCCGCGACGCCGACGTCGTCTACGTCCTGCGCATGCAGAACGAGCGCATGGAGCCGGGCGCGAACTTCGTGCCGAGCCTGCGCGAGTACGCGGCCCGGTGGGGCATCACGCCGGAGCGGCTTCGCCCCGGCCAGAAGGTGATGCACCCGGGCCCGATGAACCGCGGCGTCGAGATCGATCCGCGGGTCGCCGACTCGGTCGACTCGCTCGTCGAGGCGCAGGTGCGGTCGGGCCTCGTCGTCCGAATGGCGGTGCTCTACGACGTCCTGACCGGCGGTCCGGTCGGAGTGCGCGCGCTCGCAGCGGCGGAGGTGGCCTGATGCTCTTCGGCAAAGAGCGCCCCGGCGAGAACCTCGTGCTGCGCGGCGCACACGTCGTCGACCCTGCGGAGGGGATCGACGCCACGCTCGACGTGCGCATCGACGACGGTGTCATCGCCGCGGTCGCACAGCTGGTCGACACGAACGGGCATCGCGTGGTCGACGCGTCCGGCCTCGTGCTCGCACCCGCGTTCGTCGACCCGCACGTGCACCTGCGCACGCCGGGACGTGAGGACGAGGAGACGATCGCGAGCGGGACGGCCGCTGCGGCCGCGGGCGGCTTCTGCGCGATCCTCGCGATGCCGAACACCGATCCGGTCGTCGATTCGGCGGCAATACTCGGTGCCCTCGTCGAGACGGCGCGGCGCGAGGCGGACGTGCAGGTCGGCTTCCTCGCCGCGATCACGCGCGGCCAGGGTGGAGCCGAGCTCACCGAGATGGGCGAGCTCGCCGACGCCGGGGCGATCGCGTTCTCCGACGACGGCGTCCCCGTCGCCTCTGCGGGACTGATGCGCCGCGCGCTGCAGTACGCGTCCGTGACCGGGCGGCTACTCGCGCTGCATTGCGAGGAGACGAGCCTCTCGCACGGCAGCCACGTGCACGAGGGCGCGGTCGCCGCGGAGCTCGGCTTTGCCGGCTACCCGTCGGTCGCGGAGTCCGTGATGGTCGAGCGCGACCTCGCGCTCGCGGGCTACGAGGATCAGCCGCTGCACCTGCTGCACCTCTCGGCGGCGGAGTCGGTCGCCGCGCTGCGCCGCGCGCGGGAGGCAGGCGTACGCGCGAGCGGAGAGGTGACGCCGCACCATCTCGTGCTCACCGACGAGGCCGTGCGGTCGCTCGACCCGAACGTGAAGATGAACCCGCCGCTGCGCGCGGAACGGGACCGCGTCGCGCTGCTCGACGCGCTTCGCGACGGGACGATCGAGGCGATCGCCACCGACCACGCGCCGCACGCCCGCCACGAGAAGGAGGCGCCGTTTGAGGCGGCCCCCTTCGGCGTCACGGGGCTCGAGACGGCGTTCGCCGTGCTCTACACCCGGCTCGTGCGAACCGGCCTGCTACCACTGGCGACGCTCATCGACCGCATGTCCACCGGGCCCGCACGCATCTACGGCATCGACCGGCCGCGCGTGGCGGTGGGGGCGACCGCGAACCTCGTGCTCCTCGACCTCGACGGCGAGTGGCGCGTGAGCGAGGACGGCTTCCGGTCGCGCTCCTCGAACTCGTGGCTGCTCGGCGAGACGCTGACCGGCTCGGTGGCGCTCACGATCGCGGCCGGAGCCATGGCCTACGAGCGGCTCGCGGTGGCCCAAGCTTGAATGGATCTGCAGTGAAGGGCTTCCTCGCGCTGGAAGACGGCACGATCTTCCGCGGCGACTCGGTCGGCGCCGAAGGCTTCGCCTGCGGCGAGGCGGTCTTCACCACCGGCATGGCGGGCTATCAGGAAGCGGTGACCGATCCAAGCTTTTCAGAGCAGCTTGTCTGCTTCACGGCGCCGATGGTCGGCAACTACGGCGTCGCCGACGAGCGGTCGGAGTCGCGCAAGGCGCACGCGAAGGCGGTGCTGATGCGCGAGGCGCGCGGCCCCGCGTGGACGGACTGGCTGCACGAGCGGGGCGTCGTCGCGCTCACCGGGATCGACACCCGCTCGCTCGTGCTCAAGCTGCGCGACTCGGGCGCGATGCAGGCCGTCGTCGCCTCCGGCCCCGCGAGCGTCGAGGAGGCCGTCGCCACGGCTTCGACCCAGCCGTCGATGGCGGGCCGCGCACTCGTCGAGGCGGTGTCCACCCCCGAGCCCTACACGGTCACCGAGGAAGGCCGCGCGCGGATCGCGGTCGTCGACTACGGCGTCAAGCGGTCGGTCCTGCGCCGCCTCGCGGTGGCGGGTGCGGCGGTCACGGTGTACCCGCACGACGTCGACGCGGACGAGCTCGCAGGCTACGACGGCGTGCTGCTCTCGCCGGGCCCCGGCGACCCCGCGCCGCTCGAGCAGGAGGCCGCGACCGTGCGCGACCTGCTCGGGCGCACGAACGTGCTCGGCATCTGTCTCGGCCATCAGCTGCTCGCGCTTGCGACCGGCCACGAGACGTTCAAGCTTCCGTTCGGCCACCGCGGCGCCAATCATCCGGTGCTCCAACGCGCTGACGGCCGCGTGCTCGTCACGAGCCAGAACCACGGCTTCGCCGTGCGCGCGACCGATGCGACGGAGGCGACGCACGTCTCGCTGTACGACGAGACCGTCGAGGGCCTCGGCTTTCCCGACCTGCACGCCCGGTCGCTGCAATTCCACCCGGAAGCGGGTCCGGGCCCGCACGACGCGTGGCCGCTGATCGAGCACTGGGTCGACGACGTGGCATCGACCATCTAGTGCCTAAGCGCACCGACATCCACACGATCTGCCTCGTCGGCTCCGGCCCGATCGTGATCGGCCAGGCCGCCGAGTTCGACTACGCGGGCTGCCAGGCGCTGAAGGTGCTGCGCGAGGACGGCTACCGCACGGTCGTCATCAACTCGAACCCGGCGACGATCATGACCGACCCGGGGTTCGCCGACCGCACGTACCTCGAGCCGCTCGACCTCGAGGGGGTCGCAGACGTGCTGCGCCGCGAACGGCCCGACGCGCTGCTGCCCACGATGGGCGGACAGACCGCGCTCAACCTCGCGCGTGAGCTCGCGGAGTCGGGGATCCTCGACGAGCTCGGCGTCGAGCTGATCGGCGCGAATCTCGAGGTGATCAACCGCGCCGAGGACCGCCAGCTCTTCAAGGACGCGGTGGAGTCCTGCAACTTGCGCGTCCCGAGCTCGATCATCGTCACCGACGTCTCCCAGATCGAGGGCGTTGCGACGCCTGCGGTCGTCCGGCCCGCCTTCACGCTCGGCGGGCACGGCGGCGGCTTCGCGAACACCCGCGCCGAGCTGCGTGCCCAGGTCGAGATCGGGCTCCGTGAGAGCCCGATCGGGCAGGTCCTCGTCGAGGAGTCGGTGCGCGGGTGGGACGAGTTCGAGCTGGAGGTCGTGCGCGACCACATCGACAACGTCGTGATCGTCTGCTCGATCGAGAACCTCGACCCGATGGGCGTGCACACGGGCGACTCGGTCACGGTCGCGCCGCAGATGACGCTTCCCGACGAGGCGTACCAGGAGCTGCGCGACGCCGCGGCCGCCGTCGTGCGCGCCGTCGGCGTCGACACCGGCGGGTCGAACATCCAGTTCGCGCGCGACCGCGCGACGGGCGACATCCGCGTGATCGAGATGAACCCGCGCGTCTCGCGCTCGTCCGCGCTCGCGTCGAAGGCGACCGGCTACCCGATCGCGAAGGTCGCGGCGAAGCTCGCCGTCGGCTACACGCTCGACGAGATCCCCAACGACCTGACGGGTACGACGCCGGCGAGCTTCGAGCCGACGCTCGACTACGTCGTCGTCAAGTTCCCCCGGTTCGCGTTCGAGAAGTTTCCCGGCGCCGACCGCACACTCGGCACGCAGATGAAGTCCGTCGGCGAGACGATGGGCATCGGCCGCACCTTCGGCGAGGCATTCCTGAAGGCCATGCGCTCCCGCGAGCTCGATCCGGGCGCCGCCACGCCGTGGCAGACGCTTGCCGACGTCCCGGAGGGCGTGCACCCGTTCTTCGCGGAAGAGATCTGGCGGATCCAGGAGGCGCTGCTCGACATCGCCGGGAGCTCGATCGACGACCTCGTCGCGGACGACTGGCTGCGGCTGAAGCGGCTCGGTCTCTCCGACGCCGACATCGCCGACGCCGCGGACGTCCCCGAGCCCGCCGTGCGGGCGCGCCGCCGCGACTGCGGCATCCGCCCGGTCTACCGGCGCGTCGACTCGTGCGCCGCGGAGGTCGAGGCCGCGTCGAACTACTTCTACTCGACCTGGGGCGAGACCGACGAAGCTGCGCCGACCGGTCACCGGCCGCGCGTGGTCATCCTCGGCTCCGGGCCGAACCGGATCGGGCAGGGCGTCGAGTTCGACTACTGCTGCGTCCACGCCGTCGCGACGTTCCGCGAGCTCGGCTACGAGGCCGTGATGGTGAACTGCAACCCCGAGACCGTCTCGACGGACTACGACACCTCCGATCGCCTCTACTTCGAGCCGCTCGACACCGAGTCGGTGCTCGCGGTCTGCGACCGCGAGCGTCCGGAGGGCGTCGTCATCCAGTTCGGCGGCCAGACGCCGCTGAAGCTCGCGCGCGCGATCGAGAACGCCGGCTACGCGATTCTCGGCACGCAGTACGACGCGGTCGACCTCGCGGAGGACCGCGAGCGCTTCGCCGGCTTGCTGCGCGCGCATGACCTGCGCTCGCCGGCGTGGGGGATGGCGGGCTCGAGCGAGGATGCGGTGCGGGTCGCGAACGACATCGGCTACCCCGTGCTCATCCGGCCGTCCTACGTGCTCGGCGGGCGCGCGATGCGCGTCTGTTACACCGACGAAGAGGTGCGCGAGGTGCCGGTGCTCGGCCGCGTGCTCGTCGACTGCTTCCTCGAGAACGCCGTCGAGATCGACGTCGATGCGCTCTGCGACGGCACCGACGTGTACATCGCGGCGGTCATGCAGCACGTCGAGGAGGCCGGCGTGCACTCCGGCGACTCCGCGTGCGTTCTGCCTGCTCCCGGCCTGACCCCGTCGCAGACCGAGGAGATCCAGCGCACCGTCCGCATGCTCGGCCGCTCGCTCGGTGTGATCGGCCTCCTCAACGTGCAGCTCGCCATCACCCCCGACGGCGGCCTCTACGTGCTCGAGGCGAACCCGCGCGCGTCGCGCACGGTCCCCTTCGTCAGCAAGGCGACGGGCATCCCGCTCGTCGCAGCGGCATGCCGCCTCTCGACGGGCGTGCGCATCTCCGATCTCGGCCTGCAGAAGGAGCGGCCGCCGAAGCAGTGGAGCGTGAAGGCCGCGGTGCTGCCCTTCGCACGCTTCCCCGGCAGCGATCCGGTGCTCGGGCCGGAGATGCGCGCGACGGGCGAGGTGATGGCGAGCGCAGCGGACCTGCCGACCGCGTTCGCGAAGGCCGAGCGCGCAGCCGGCCGCGCGCTGCCGCACTCGGGCGCGGTCTTCCTCTCGATTCGCCACGCCGAGAAGCGCTCGGCGGTGCCGATCGCGGCGACGCTCCTCGGGCTCGGCTTCAAGCTCTTCGCGACCGAGGGCACGGCGGGCACGCTCGCCGGCGCCGGCCTCGAGGTGGAGGCCGTGCGCAAGCTCAGCGAGGCTGAGGGTGACGAGCCGACCGTGATCGACCTGATCCGCCGCGGGCGCTGCGACCTCGTGATCAACACGCCGGAGGGCCGCAACGCGCGCTCCGACGGCTACGCGATCCGCGAGGCGGCGCTTTCGCGCCGCGTCCCGTGCATCACGACCATGGCGGGCGCAGCCACCGCGGTCCACGCGATCGCGAACGCGCGCGCCGAGCAGGCCGTCTCGCTCCAAGAACGAATCGATGCCGAGACGCGAACGGCGTAACGTCCTCGCCGCCGAGCCCGTCGGCGCGTACGTGCTGCTGCGGCTCGACCGCGGCGAGATCGACCCGGGCATCCCGGGACAGTTCTTCATGCTCGAGGCACCGGGCCGCCTGCTGCCGCGCGCGCTCTCGCTCTGCCTCGCGCCCCCGGGCGAGCTGGCGTTCCTGATCGACCCGGTCGGCCCCGGAACGGTCGCGCTCTGCGAGCTCGAGCCGGGCGACGCGATCGCCGTCTTCGGCCCGCTCGGGAACGGCTTCGACCTGGACGTCAGCCGGCCGGTGCTCGTGGGTGGGGGCATCGGGATGGCCCCGCTTCCCTACCTCGCCGAGGCGCTCCGCTTTCCGCCGGTCGTGCTCGGGTTCCGCAGCGAGCGCCACGCCGAGGCGTCGGCGCTCCTGCCCGGCGCCGAGGTGGCGATCGACCCGACGTTCGTGACCGAGCTGATTCCCGAGGGGCTCGACGTCCTGGCCTGCGGCCCCGAGCCGATGCTGCACGCCGTCGGCGCGCGCTGCCCCGGCGCACAACTCGCGTGGGAGGCGCCGATGGCCTGCGGGTACGGCGCCTGTTACGGCTGTGCGGTCGAGATCGACGGCGAGCTCAAGCGCCTCTGCGTCGAAGGCCCAGTGCTTCGCGTCGAAGGGCAGAGCCTTCGTGCTGCTTAACGCCTCCGGCTGCCTCGACGCGCTGACTGCGCCGGCCGTCGCCCGCCGCCTCGACGGCTTCGTGACGAAGACGATCACCCCGCTGCCGCGCGAGGGGAACGCGGCGCCGCGCATCGCGGAGACGGCGCACGGGATGCTGAACGCGATCGGGCTTGCGAACCCCGGCCGCGAGCGGTTCCTCGCCGAGCACCTGCCGCGGCTGCGCGAGCTGGGCGTCCCGCTCTGGATCTCCGTCGGCGGCTTCTGCGCCAAGGACTATGCCGACACGTGCGCCGCGCTCGAGGACGTCGAGGCGATCGAGCTCAATCTGTCCTGCCCGAACGTCGACGAGGCCGCGGAATCGGCGGCGGAGATCGTCGCCGTCTGCCGCGCTGCGACGGCCCTGCCGCTGTACGCGAAGCTCTCCGCCGCGCACCCGGACGTCCCCGCGGTGGCACGCGCCGTGGCCGCTGCAGGCGCCGACGGGCTCTCGCTCGTGAACACGCTGCGCGGCATGTCGCTCGACCCGAGGACGCTCGAGCCGGTGCTCGCGCGAGGAACCGGAGGGCTGTCGGGACCGACGCTCAAGCCCGTTGCGCTGGCCGCCGTGCACGCGTGCTACGCCGCGACGGCGCTGCCGATCGTCGGCATGGGCGGCGTCACGACCGGTCAGGACGCACTCGAGCTGATCGCGTGCGGCGCACGACACGTCGCGCTCGGCACGATCCTCTTCTCCGACCCCGATGCGCCGGAGCGCGTTCGCGACGAGCTGAACCGCGCGGCGGAGGCGTTTGGTGTTGTCCAGCCTGGCGACGCATACGCACGCGCGCACGAGGGTGGAAAATCCCTGGACATCGAGCCAATAGTCGCAGCTTGATCGCGAGCGACTCGTTGTTATGATCGAGCGCTCCCATGTCGCCAACAAAAACGCAAGCACACGCTCCGGTCCGTTCTCTGGACCAGCGAATGGACGCACTCAGACGTGCGAATGACGTCAGGGTCAGACGGGCGAAGCTGAAGAAGGACCTCAAGGACGGCCGCGTCCGCATCGAGACGATCCTCGGCGCGCCTCCCGAATACGTCTCCACGGCGAAGGTGATCGACATCCTGATGGCTGTGCCGAAGTTCGGGCGCGTGAAGGCAGCGCGCTTCCTGAACACCTGCCGCATCAGCCAGTCGAAGACCGTCGGCGGCCTCTCCGATCGTCAGCGCGCGGAACTGATTGAGCTCTTCAACCGGTAGAGGCTTGATGTGGATTGGACGTGCGTGCGGGGATGGGCCAGACCAAGCGATTTTGGCCGGATCCGGCGTAGGGCATAGTGGTTCTACGTTCAAGCCGGATCCGGGCGAAGCGCGCAGCGTCTGGCACACCATCCGTGCGTGTGGCTGATTCACATCAAGCCTCGGACAGCCGGCCTTCGGTCATCGTCGTGACCGGGCCGTCGGGCGCCGGCAAGGGGACGCTGATCCGCGAGCTGCTGCGGCGCGTTCCCGAGGTGGAGGTGACCGTGTCGGCGACGACGCGCGACCGGCGGCCCGGGGAGGAGGACGGCCGGGAGTACCACTTCCTGTCCGCGGCGGAGTTCCTCGACCGCATCGAGCGCGGGGAGTTCCTCGAGCACGTGACCTACGTGTCGGGGCAGCGCTACGGCACGCTGCGCGACGAGCTGGCACGGATCGGGGCGAAGGGCCACGTCGCGCTGCTCGAGCTCGAGACCGAGGGCGCGCTGCGGGTCAAGCGAGACGTTCCGGGCGCCGTCACGATCTTCATCTCGGCCCGGGTCGCGGAGCTCGAGCGGCGCTTGCGGGAGCGCGCGACCGAGTCCACAGGCGAGATCGGCGAGCGAATCGCCCTCGCGAGGCGCCAGCTCGAGCAAGCCGACGAGTTCGATTACGTGGTCGAGAACGACGATCTGGAGCGCGCCGTGGCCGAGCTCGCCGAACTGGTCCGCGGTCTGCTCACCCCTGCGGGTACCATGTCGCGACCATGATCCATCCCCGCGTAGATGATCTGCTCCAACAAGTCGACTCGCGCTATGCGCTGGTCATCGTGGCCGCAAAGCGTGCCCGGCAGATCAACAACTACCACCACCAGCTCGGCGAAGGCACCTTCGACGACAATCCGCCGCCGCTCGTCGAATCGCGCTCGAAGAACTACCTCACGATGGCTTTGGAGGAAGTTTCTGAGGGCATGCTGGCATACGAATACGTCAAGTAACAGGCACAATCCGGGCCATGGCCCGTGTCCTGCTTGGGGTCTCCGGCGGCATTGCCGCCTACAAGGCGTGCGAGATCTGCAGGCTCCTGGTCCGGGCTGGCCACGACGTCGTGCCGCTCGTCACGCCGGGCGCCGAGCGATTCGTCACCGCTGAGACCTTTCGCGCGCTCGCGCGCCGGCCTCCGGGCGACGACGTCTATCTCCATCTGACGCGCGCCGAACTCCTGCTCATCGCGCCGTGCACGGCGAACACCCTCGCGAAGCTCGCGCACGGGCTCGCCGACAACGTCCTCACCGAGGCGGCCCTCGCACACCGGGGGCCCACGCTCGTCGCGCCGGCGATGAATCCGCGCATGTGGGCACACGCTGCGACGCGGGCGAACGCCGAGACGTTGCGGGCCCGCGGCGTCGTGCTCGTCGGGCCCGACGAGGGCGAGACGGCAGAGGGCGAGCTCGGCGTGGGGCGGATGTCGGAGCCGGAGGACGTCGTCCGCGCCGCGGAGGAGCTGCTCGCCGGCACCGGTCAGCTCGCCGGCCGGCGCGTGCTGATCTCGGCGGGGGGAACACGCGAGCCGATCGACGCCGTCCGCTTCGTCGGCAACCGCTCGTCCGGGCGAATGGGAGTCTCGCTCGCCGTGGAGGCCCGCCGGCGCGGCGCGCACGTCACGCTGCTCGCCGCGAACCTCACAGTCGCGGCGCCGCCCGGCGTCGAGCTCGTGGAGACGCCCACCGCGGCGGAGCTCGAGCGCGAGGCGCTCGCCCGCGGCCCCGAGGCCGACGTCGTGATCATGGCCGCCGCCGTCGCCGACTACCGTCCGGCCGAGGCGCTCGCGACGAAACGCCCTAAGGATCGCGCGGGCTGGACCGTCGAGCTCGAGCCGACGACCGATGTGCTCGCCGAGCTCGGCAGGGCCCGTGCGCCCGGACAGATCCTCGTCGGCTTCGCGGCCGACCAGGGGCAACGCGGCCTCGAGCGGGCACGCGAGAAGCTCACGAACAAGAACGCGGACCTGTTCGTCTTCAACGACGTGGGGCGCGACGACATCGGCTTCGAGGTCCGGGACAACGAAGTGACCCTCCTCTCTGGTGCGGGCGAACGGACGGTCGCGAAGGCGCCGAAGGAGGAGATCGCCGCGGCGATCCTCGACGAGGTGGAGCGCCTGCTTGGCTGAGCCTGCGCCCGCCTCAGAGATGGCGCATGTCCCGGAGCCGGCGGATCTCGTCCGAGCGATCGCGGCGAACCTCGCCCGCGTCGTGCACGCGCCGGCCGAGACCCTGCGCCTCGTCGTGCTCTGCCTCGTCGCCGACGGGCACCTGCTCATCGAGGACTTCCCGGGCGTCGGGAAGACGATGCTCGCGAAGGCGCTCGCGCGCTCGCTCGACTGCCGCTTCTCGCGTCTCCAGTTCACGCCGGACCTGCTGCCGTCCGACGTCACCGGCGTCAACGTCTTCGACCAGCGCACGAACGAGTTCGAGTTCCGGCCGGGCCCGGTGTTCGCCAACCTGCTGCTCGTCGACGAGGTGAACCGCGCGTCGCCGAAGACCCAGGCTGCGCTCCTCGAGTGCATGCAGGAGAGCCAGGTGACCGTCGACGGCGTCACGTATCCGCTCGAGCGGCCCTTCATGGCAATCGCGACGCAGAACCCGATCGAGTACGAGGGCACGTATCCGCTACCCGAGGCGCAGCTCGACCGGTTCACGATGCGGCTCGCGCTGGGTTACCCGTCGCTGGCCGAGGAGGCGAAGATGCTCGACGAGCAGACGCACGTGCCGCCGCTCGAGTCGCTCGAGGCCGTCGCGCAGGCCGACGAGGTGATCCGTCTCGCCGAACAGGCCCGCGACGTGTACGTCGAGGACAGCCTCAGCCGCTACGTCGTCGCGCTCCTGCGCCAGACCAGGGCCGACTCGCGTCTCTACCTCGGCGCGAGCCCGCGCTCCGGGATCGCTCTCCTGCGGGTCGCGAAGGCGCGGGCGCTGGCGGACGGTCGCGACTACCTCATGCCCGACGACGTGAAGGCCGTTGCGGCGCCCGTGCTCTCGCACCGGCTCATCCTCGGCCCCGAAGCACGATCCGCCGGGCTCGGCGGCGAGGCGATCGTCGCCGAGGCGCTCGAGAAGACGCCCGTCCCTGTCTAGTGGAGGCCCCCGCAGGATCAGCCGGCCTCTGGCGGCTGCAAACCGGCGCGATCCTGCGTCCTCGGTCGGGCCCGTACAACCCCGGTACGAGCCCTCCCTGCGTCCTTGTCTCGCTTGGTTTTCGCGCGCCAGAGACTCGGCCATCCCACGGGAGACTCCACTGACGCCACGCGGGCGCGCGGTCCTCGCCCTGGGCCTCGTCGTCTACGCCGCGGCCTGGGTCTTCGGCTCGCGCGCGCTCTACCCGGTCGCGACGGGGCTCGTCTTCGCGGTCGTGCTCGCGACAGGGTGGGTCAGGCTCGCGTCGCGCCCCCCGCACGTGAGCCGCCACGGCGCGGCACGGGACGTGGTCGAGGGCGACGACGTCCGGGTGGAGCTGGAGGTGCGCGCGACCTCGACGCTCCCGCCGCCGACGCTCGTCGCGCACGAGCGGCCCGGGCGCCTCGGCGAGCGCCGGGTCGAGCTCGGCCGGGTCGGCAGGCGGCGGTACGCCGCCGGCTACGAGCTCGAGCGGGTACCGCGCGGCCGGTACGCATTCGAGACGGTGCGCCTCACGATCGAGGACCCGTTCTCGCTCGCACGCGCGGAGATCGTCCAGGGCGAGCCGCAGGCGCTCGTCGTCTATCCGCGCCTCGTTGCGCTCGACCGGCTCTTCTCCGAGGGCGGCGCGCACGCGCAGGAGGGACGGCGGCTGCTGCTCCAGCGCCCGACCGGCTTCGAGCTGCACAGCGTCCGGGGGTACGTGCACGGGGACTCGCTCCGCAAGGTGCACTGGCGCTCGACGGCCCGGCGCGGACAGCTCATGGTCAAGGAGCTCGAGGACGCGCCGCGCGACGAAGTGGCGGTCCTCCTCGACGGGGACAAGACCGCCGTCGTCGAAGAGAGCTTCGAGGTCGCGGTCCGCGCGGCCGGCTCGATCCTCCAGGCGCACCACCGGCGCGGCCGGCGCTGCGCTCTCGTGATCAACTCCGCGGCGCGCGAGACGCAGGCTGTCGCAACCGACACGAACTGGCGGCGCGCGCTCGAGATCCTCGCCGCGGCGGAGCCGACCGCGCGCACGCCCGCGTTCGCGCTCCTCGAGGCCGACGGCGGCGTCGCTGCCCGCTCGCTCGAGCTGGTCGTCGTGACGTCGCGCGTCGACGTCCCGCTCGTCGATCGCCTCGTGCAGCGTGCGCTCTCGCGGCGCGGGGTCTCGCTCGTCTACGTCGAGACGGCGCCCGGCCCGCAGCCGCAGCTGCTGCGCCTCCAGGCGGTCGGGATCCCCGTCGCCGTCGTGCGAAGCGGCGAGGACCTCGCGGCGGCCCTCGGCGCCCCCGAGGCACGCGTTGCCTAGATGGCATCAGCCGGCTCGGACGTTGCTCGTGGCGCTGCTGCCGGCCGCGGTCATCGCCGCGACGTGGCTGCGGCTCGAGGGTCCGCGTGACGACCCGACGCGCGTGGTAGCGGTGATCCTGCTCGCGCTCGCGCCGGCGCTCGTGCGGCCGCGGGCCGCGCGCGTCGCCGTGCTGGTCGTGATCGTCGGCATCGGGGCGAGGGTCGCCTTCGGCCTGTCGGTGCTCCACTCGAGGCACGCCCTCGGGCACATCGGCACGGCGTTCGCGAACGGTTTCCTCGACTTCTACGACGTCCGGGTGCCTTTCGACCCGCGCGTGCACGCCGAGATGCGCAGCGTGATCCTCGTCGCGGTCTTCGGCTTCGTGCTCGCGCTCGGACTCTCGACCGCGGCCCGGAGCCCGCTCGCGGCGACGCTCGTCGTGCTCCTCGGCGCCGGCTGGCCCGCGACGCTCGCGGGCCCCACGGGCGGTCTCGGTGCGGGCGTCGCGATCCTCCTCGCGGTGCTCGTCGTGCTCGCCGGGCTGACGGCCCGCCGCGTGCCGCGCGCCGCCGTGCCGGCGGCAGTCGGCCTCGCGCTCGCCGCGTTCGTCGTCTCGAGCTCGTCGGCGGTTGCGAAGGGCGAGCTCGTGCCCTGGCAGAGCTGGGACTTCTACAACGCGCCGACGCCGCCGGTCAGCGTCTCATACGTGTGGAACGCGCAATACGGCGGGCTGCATTTTCCACGCAAGCGGACGACCGTGCTCGAGATCAAGGCGCCGCCCGCCGCGCTCTACTGGCGCGCGGCGCTGCTCGACCGCTTCGCCGGCGACCGCTGGACCGAAGTCCCTCCGACGATCGTGGACTTCCTCGAGCCGGCGGCCTCGAGGGACCGAACGACGTGGGTGCGGCAGGTGGTCACGGTGAAGGCGCTGTCGGATACGCACCTCATCGGGGCAGCGACGCAGGTGGCGTTCGACGCCGGCGACGCTCCCGTCGCTCGAGCCTCCACCGGGGGCACGTTCCTGCCAGGCGGCCTGACGCGAGGGTTCCAGTACACGGTCTGGAGCTACGCGCCGCAGCCGAGGCCCGCGGAGCTCAACCGCTCGCGGCCGCTCTACCCGGCCGCGCTCACCCGGCCGCAGACGCTGCTCGATGTCTGGCCGGGCGTGACGGTGCCGCCCTTCGGCGTCGCGCAGCGCACGCGCCGGCTCACGGCGCTGCTCGACGCCCATCCGGCCCTCGCCCGCTACGTCCCGCTCGAGAAGGCGGCGCTCGCGGTGGCGAAGGGCGCGCGCAGCCCGTATGCCGCGGCGATCGCGCTGGAATCGTGGTTCCGCGGCCGGGGCGGCTTCACGTACACGAACCATCCGCCGGTGTTCTCCGAGGCGCCGCTCGTCGGCTTCGTCGTCCAGACGCGTGAGGGCTACTGCCAGTACTTCGCGGGTGCAATGGCCCTGATGCTCCGCTATCTCGGCGTGCCGGCGCGGGTCGCGGTCGGGTTCTCGAGCGGGACCTACGACGCGCACCGCGGTGTCTGGACGGTCACCGACCACGACGCGCACGCGTGGGTCGAGGCGTGGTTCCACGGCTACGGCTGGCTGCCGTTCGACCCGACGCCCGGCGCAGGACGGCCCGAACGCGGGCAGCTCGGTGCGCCGTACTCGGCGGGGTCTCCGCGCTTCTCGCTCCGCGCGACCGGCATCACGGTCGCCGGCGGGCCGAGCGCGCCCGCGCAGGCGGCCCACCGCCACGGAGAAGCCGACGCCTCGCAGGGTGGGGGAGGCGGCGACGCGCGCGGGTCGTCCGCGGCCGGCCGTCACGACAGCCTCCTCGTTTTGCTCGCGCTGCTGCTCGGCGCTGCGCTCGCCGGCCTCGTCCTCACGAAGCTCGCGGTGCGCCGCGCCCGCTACGTGTCGCGCGATCCTCGGCGGATCGCTGCGGCGTGCCGGCAGGAGCTCGCCGACTTCCTGCTCGACCAGCGGATCGACGCGGCGAGAAGCGCGACGCTCCACGAGCTCGGGGAGCTCGTCCGCGAGGAGCTCGCCGTCGACCCCGATCGTTTCGTCGCGGCGGCCACCGCTGCCCGGTTCGGGCGGCCCACGGGAGCCCGGCCCGCCGCGTACGACGCGCGACGCGAGCTGCGCGCGCTCATGCGCGTCGTCCGTGCGCGGCTCACCTTCCGGGAGCGTCTGCGCGGCCTGCTCTCGCTCCGGTCGCTCGGGTTCGCGCCGTGATGGACGCCGTCGTGATGGCCGCGGGCGAGGGCTCGCGCCTGCGGCCGCTGACCGAGCGCTGGCCGAAGCCGGTGCTGCCGATCGACGGGCGCCCGGTGATCGCGACGCTCCTGCGCGAGCTGGCGGCCGCCGGCATCCGGCGGGCGGTCGTCGTGACGGGCCATCTCGCCGAGCAGGTCGAGGAGCTCGTCGGCGACGGCTCCGGCTTCGGCCTCGAGGTGCGCTTCGCCCGCCAGCCGGGCGTGCTCGGCTCCGCCGACACGGTGCGGCGCGCGCTCGCCGCGGGCGCGACGCCGCCGCTCCTCGTGACCGCGGCCGACACGGTGTACAGCCGCGGCGACGTGCGGCGCTTCGTCGAGACCTTCACCGCCTCGGGCGCAGCGGGCGCGATCGCCGGCCGCCGCGACCCCCCGCCGGTCCCGGCGCATCGGGACGGGTTGCGGGTCGTGAACGGGCTCGTCGAGAAGGTCGTCGACGACGATCCTGCGAACCGGCTCGGCAGCGCGCCGCTCTGGGCCCTCGGCCCAGCGCTCGTTCCATTCCTCGACGGGCTTCCGGGGCCGCCCTTCCAGCTGGCCGACGTGTTCGAGCGCGCGCTGGAGTCGAAGCTCGCGATTGCGGGCATCGAAATCGGCAAGACACGCGACCTGACGTTTCCGGTTGACTTGTTGAAGGAGAACTTCCCGTACCTGGGGCAATGAATGAAATGCGAGTAGAGCTTCGCCCTTACGTCGCGGAGCGGAACTTGTTCCGCGCAGCAGTGATGCGTCCCGCCGAGAGCACAGTGAAGAAGGGGGCCCACGGGGGAAACATGGTTTCCCCCGTGAAGCCGAGCGCAGCGAAGGCGGCATGAGCGAATCCACGTACAGCCTCTTCCAGAAGGGCCGCGCGCATCTGAAGCGCGGCATGCCGGCGCAGGCGACGGTCGCGCTCGAGCAGGCGAGGAAGCGCGAGCCGGAGAAGGCGTCGATCCGCGAGGCCCTCGGCATCGCGTACTTCCGCATCGGACGCTGGGATCAGGCGGAGGCGGAGTTCCGCACGCTGCTCGAGCTCTCGCCCGTCAACGACTACGCGCACTACGCGCTCGGCCGCTGCCTCGAGAAGCAGGGACGCGAGCGCGAGGCGAACGTGCACTACAAGCTCGCAAGCTCGCTACGCCCATCGTCGAACCAGTACCGCGCCAGAATTCGCGATTTGGACTGATCTTCGAGGCTTTTCGTCGCGGAGCGGAACGTGTTCCGCGCAGCAGTGATGACGCTCCGCCGAGAGCACACGAAGAAGGGGGCCCACGGGGGACACATGGTTTCCCCCGTGAAGGCGAGCGAAGCGAAGCTAGCTCAGCCTGTCGCCGGTTACGCGGCGGATCTCGTCGAGCGACGAGATGCCCGCGAGCGCCAGCCGGAAGCCGTCCTGCCGGAGCGTCGCCATGCCCTGCGCGGTCGCCTCGGTGAAGATCTCCTCCGTCGAGCCCGACTCGATCAGTCTGCGCAGCCGGCCCTGCACCGTCATCACCTCGTACAGCGCGACGCGCCCCGAGAAGCCCGTGCCGCCGCAGGTCGTGCAGCCGGTGGGACGGTAGAGGGTCGTCTCGTCGCCGAAGGGCTCGAGGCCGATATCGACGAGGTCTGCCGCCTCCGCGCGGTACGGCGCGCGGCAGTAGACGCACAGACGGCGCGCGAGGCGCTGCGCGACGATGCAGTTGATCGACGTGGCGAGCAGGCTCGGCTCGACGCCCATGTCCGCAAGGCGTGCCACCGACGACGCGGCGTTGTGCGTGTGCAGCGTCGTGAGGACGAGGTGCCCGGTCATGGCGGCCTGAATCGCGATGCGCGCCGTTTCCTCGTCCCGGATCTCGCCGACGAGCAGCACGTCCGGGTCCGAGCGGAGGATCGTGCGCAAGCCCCGCGCGAAGGTGAGGCCGCTCTTGAAGTTCACCTCGACCTGGTTGATGCCCGGCGTCTGGTATTCGACGGGGTCCTCGATCGTCATGAGGACGCGCTCCTCGTCGTTCAGCACGTCGAGCGCGGCGTACAGCGTCGTCGTCTTGCCGGAGCCCGTCGGGCCGACCGCGAGCACCGCGCCGTACGGCTGCCGGATCGCGCGGGCGAACGCCTGCTCGGCGGCGGAGCTCATGCCGAGCTCGGCGAGGCCGAGCCGGCCACCGGGCCGGTTCATGATCCGCAGTACGAGCTGCTCGCCGTACGTCGTCGGAAGCACGGCGCAGCGCAGGTCCATGGGCTTGCCGCCGACGCGAATCGACATACGGCCGTCTTGCGGCGCGCGACGCTCGGCGATGTCGAGCTCCGCCATGATCTTCAGGCGGCTCGTGACTGCCGGCTGCATCTCCTTCCGCACCGTGGACAGGTTGCGCATCACGCCGTCGACACGGGCGCGGATGACCATCTGGTTCGCCTGCGGCTCGAAGTGCAGATCCGAGGCGCCGGCGTCGATGGCGCGGGCGATCAGCGAGT
This sequence comes from Gaiellaceae bacterium, assembly GCA_036564885.1. GTDB lineage: Bacteria > Actinomycetota > Thermoleophilia > Gaiellales > Gaiellaceae > Palsa-739. Next base: position 48,912 of record DATCOE010000059.1, read on the forward strand.
TGACGAGCGTGATCGCGGGCGCGGTCGTCGCCGCCGTGCCGCGGATGTCGTCCACCGGCTCCTCGTCGTCGAAGCCGCTCAGGCCGAGCTGCGGCTCGCCGGGACGATGCACGCGGTCGATCGCCGCGAGCAGGTCTGGTGCCGCGGTGACGGCGAAGCGCACGTTGAGGCCGAGCGCGAGGCGCAGGTCGTCGGAGGCGACGACGTTCGTCGGGTCGGACACGGTGACGAGCACGAGGTTCTCGGTGAGGAAGCGGACGGGCAGCGCCTCGTAACGGCGCGCGAGCTTCTCGGGCAGCAGCGTCGCCGCCGCAGGGTCGACGACCGCCGTCGCGAGGTCGAGATACTCGAGGCCGTGCTGCTCGGCGAGCAGGCTCGCGAGGTTCGTGGCGGGCACCCAGCCGTGCGCGACGACGATCTCGCCGACGCGCCGGCCGGTCTGCTCCTTCTCGGCGAGTGCGAGCTCGAGCTGCTCGGTCGTCAGCAGCCCGTCGCGGACGAGCAGCGTGCCGAGCGGCACGCGCGAGGGGTCCACCGGGAGCATGAGCGGCAGGGCTGTGGGAAGGTCGGTCGCGGCCTCCATTGTCCCTCTATCGGACTATGGTCGGCCAAGCATGAGAGCCGTGTGCCAGCGTGTCAGCGAGGCCCGCGTCCGGGTCGCCGGCGAGGTGATCGGGGAGGTCGGAGCAGGGCTCTGCGTGCTGCTGGGCGTCGCGCGGGGCGACGGCGAGGCCGACGCGGAGCGGCTCGCGGCAAAGATCGCGCGCCTGCGGGTCTTCGCCGACGAGCAGGGCCGCTTCAACCGCAGCCTCGTGGACGTGGGCGGCTCGGCGCTCGTCGTCTCCCAGTTCACTCTCCTCGCGGACACCGCGAAGGGGAACCGGCCGAGCTTCACCGACGCCGCTCCGCCGGAGGAGGCCGAGCCGCTCTACGAGCGGTTCTGCGCCGGGCTCCGGGGCCTCGGGGTGCCGGTCGAGCAGGGTGTCTTCGGGGCGGCGATGGCGGTCGAGCTCGTCAACGACGGCCCGGTCACGATCGTTCTCTGAATCGGGCCAAGCAGGCGGCGCCGATAGGCCGTTCGGCCTATTCCGCTTGCTACACTTGACTCACCGCGTTTCACCGATCTCTGGCGAAATGGGCCCTGCGGGCCCATTTTTTTTCGAGACAAGCAGTGATTTCCGAGACAGCACTGATTTCCGAGACAGCACTGATTCTGGGGCACCGACAGATGGCAACCACATACGAGAAGGAACAGAAGCTGCTGCAGCAAGTCGCACCGCGCATCGAAAGCGAGCTCGCCGGCGTCGAGGTGCTGGCGCTCGAGCTGATGACGCCGTCGCGCTTCTGCGTGTACGTCGACCGGCCCGAGGGCGGCGTCGACCACGCGCTCTGCAAGCAGGTCACCGACGTGCTGCGCGACCTCCTGCGCGAGTACACGATCGACGTCTCCTCGCCCGGGATCGAACGGCCCGTTCGCACGCCGCAGCACTTCGCCGAGGTCGTCGGCAAGAAGGTCGCGCTGCGCACCGCCGAGCCCGTCGGTGGACGCTCGAAGTTCAAAGGGGAAGTGAGACAGGCCGGCCCCGACGCGCTCACGGTGAGCATCGACGGCGCCGACGTGGACATTCCGTACGAGTCGATCGTGCGGGGCAACCTGATCGACGAGAGGTAGACCATGAGCCAGGAGATCATCGAAGCGGTCCGCGAGATCGAGCGCGACAAGGGAATCGAGGAGGGCGCGCTCGTCGCCGCTCTCGAGGACGCGCTGCTCGCCGCGTACAAGAAGACGCCGGGCGCGTCCCGCCACGCGACGGTCGAGATGGACGACCTGGGCGACTTCCGGGTCTTCTCGATCGAGCTGCCTGCAGATGTCGAGGAGCGCCTGCTCGAGGACGCACGCGAGCGCAAGCTCGACGAGCTCGAGCGGCTCGAGGAGGAGACGGGAGAGCGCCAGCACACGCTCATCACCGACGACGATCTCGACGTCGACTGGGCCGAGATCCCCGAGGATCAGATCAAGCGTGAGGACGTGACGCCGGAGGGCTTCGGCCGCATCGCCGCGCAGACGGCGAAGCAGGTCATCCTGCAGCGCATCCGCGAGGAAGAGCGGCGGATGATGTACGACGAGTACATCGACCGCGTCAGCGAGGTCGTCACCGGCATCGTCCAGCAGGCGGGCGACCGCAACAACGTGCTCGTCGACCTCGGCAAGGTCGAGGCGCTGCTGCCTCGCTCCGAGCAGGTCGACGGCGAGCGCTACGAGCAGGGCTCGCGCATCAAGGCCGTCATCACAGAGGTCCGCTCCGGCACGAAGGGCCCGCAGGTGATC
>DATCOE010000060.1:0-20882 GCA_036564885.1 Gaiellaceae bacterium
ACCGGGGGCGCCGGCAAGGCAGGCCGCGCGGTCGTTCGCGACCTGCTCGAGCACGGGTACGACGTGGTCAGCGTCGATCTGGCCCGCGACCCGAACCTGACGGACGAGCAGCAGATGGTCGCCGACGTGACCGACTACGGCGAGGTCGTCGACGCGCTCAAGGGCGCTGATGCGGTCGTCCATCTCGCGGCGATCCCGGCCCCCGGGCTGAAGCCGGACGAGGTGACGTTCCGCGTGAACACGACCAGCACGTACAACGTGTTCGCGGCGGCGCCGCTCCTCGGGCTCCGTCGAGTCGTGTGGGCGTCGAGCGAGACGACGCTCGGGCTGCCGTTCGAGCGCGAGCGCCCCCGGTATGCGCCGATCGACGAGGAGCACCCACTGCTGCCGGAGTTCAGCTATGCGCTCTCGAAGGTCATCTCGGAGGAGATGGCGCGGCAGTTCAGCCGCTGGACCGGGATCCCGTACGTCGGTCTTCGCTTCTCGAACGTGATGGAGCCGCACGACTACGAGCGCTTTCCCGGGTTCTGGGACGACGCACAGCTGCGCCGCTGGAACCTGTGGGGTTACGTCGACGCGCGCGACGTCGCGCAGTCGTGCCGGCTCGCGCTCGAAACAGACTTCTCCGGCGCCGACGTCTTCATCGTCGCCGCTGCCGACACGGTGATGAACCGGCCGAGCGCCGACCTGATGGCAGAGGTCTACCCGGACGTCGAGCTGCGGGACGGCGTCGGCGAGTTCAGGACACTGCTCTCGATCGAGAAGGCGCGCCGGCTGCTCGGTTACGAGCCCGCGTTCTCCTGGCGCGACGCGATCGGCACCAGCACGTAGTCGAACGAGTAGCTCGGCTCGAGCAGCCGGTACCGGCTGCCCGTGTCGGGCCCGCAGCTCGCGGTGCCGAGCCCGCGCTGTGCGTGGTCGAGGCTGAGCAGCACCTCTGACCGGGGCTCGAGCTCGTTCGTGTGCCGCGCCGCGGTCAGGTCGGCGGCCGTGAAGTGGCTCGCCCCGAAGCCGATCGTCGGCCGCCCCCGCACTTCGAGGCCGAAGCCCGCGTCATCGGTCAGCGTCAGCCACCGCGTGTCCGGATGGTGGCCGTGCTCCTGCGGAAGGATGTAGGGCACGTACTGGTCGGTGACCGTGCTCTCGAAGCGGCCGACGACGGTGGCTGCGAGCCGGTCCGAGTACGCCTCCCAGGGGCCGCGGCCGTACCAGGTGAGCTGCTCGAGGCCGGGCAGGAGGGTGAGCGCCACTCCGATTCGCGGCACGTCGCGGAGCCGCGACGAGAGCTCCACGACGTTCTCGACCCGGAGCTCGCCCGTGGCGAGCAGCCGGTAGCGCTGGCGGTGCGTGACCAGGCGGCCGGCCCGGTGGACAAGCTCGACGGCCGAGCCGTCGGCGCGCGCCGAGACCACGGCGAGCTGCAGCCGGTCGAGGCCGAGCTCGAGCCAGCGCGGCAGGACGCCGCTCTGTCTGCTCGGCACCTGCGGCAGGCCGTCGTTGTCGGTCGGCGCCCGCCAGAGCTGCAGCCGCGGTCCGTCGACGAGCAGGTTGCGCCCGTCGAGTGAGAGCTCGCTCAGGACGCCTGCGGCGAGGTCGACGACCGCGCGCACGCGATCGGTCTGGAGCACGCCGTCGCTGCTCGCCTTGACGGCGCGGCCGCGAGCCTGCTTCGGCGCGCGTCCCGGCAGGGTCACCTGCTGCCACGCGACCTCGTGCCCGGCCGGCGCCCAGTCCCGCGCGTGGCGCAGGAAGAAACGGAACGTGACAAACCGCTCTCCGCCGCCACGCGGCAGTTTCAGCGCGACGTCGAGCGTCCCGCCCGGCGGCACGCGCAGCGCCGGTAGGCGGCCGCCCTTGCGCCGCTCGCCGTCGACGGTCAGCTCCCACTCGCCGCGATAGCCGTCGAGCGACGCGAAGTGGTGGCGATTGTGGATGCGGAAGCGCCCGCCGGCGCGCGCCTCGACGTGCACCGGCTGCGCGAGGAACTTCAGCTCGTGCAGCGCCGGATGCGGCGTGCGGTCCGGCCAGACGATCCCGTCCGCGCAGAAGTTCGAGTCGTGAGGCGTGTCGCCGAAGTCGCCGCCGTACGCCCAGTACTCCCGGCCGCGCTCGTCGCGCTGCCGGATGCCGTGGTCGATCCACTCCCAGATGAACCCGCCCTGGAGCGCGTCGTGTCGTCTGAACGCGGCGAAGTAGTCGGCGAGCCCTCCGTTCGAGTTGCCCATCGCGTGCGAGTACTCGCAGAGGATCAGCGGTCGCGGGTCGCCGGTCTCCTCCTCCGCCCACGCCTCGATCGAGTCGACGTCGGTGTACATCGGGCAGACGACGTCGGTGGCGGGACGTCCGCCGCTCCAGTCCCCCCTGATCGCGCCCTCGTAGTGCAGCGGCCGCGAGGGGTCGCGCGCGCGCACCCAGCCCGCCGCGGCGTCGTGGTTCGGGCCGTAGCCGCTCTCGTTGCCGAGCGACCAGAGGATCACGCTCGGGTGGTTCTTGTCTCGCTCGACCATGTTCGCGACGCGTTCGAGCCACTGGTTGCGATAGCGCGCGTCGCGGCAGAGCTCGTCGTAGTACGCGTGCGACTCGACGTTCGCCTCGTCGACGACGTACAGGCCGAACCGGTCGCAGAGCTCGAGCCAGTACGGGTCGTTCGGATAGTGCGACGTGCGCACGGCGTTGACGTTGAACTGCTTCATCAGCTGCACGTCCCGCTCCATCAGCTCCCGGGTGACCGCGCGTCCGCGTGTGTCATCGTGCTCGTGCCGGTTGACCCCGGCGATCAGCACGGGCTCGCCGTTGACGAGCAGCTGACGGTCGCGAATCTCGACGTGCCGGAAGCCGAGCGGCGTCGTGACGGTCTCGCCGTCGGCGCTGAGCTCGAGCGTGTACAGCGCCGGGTCCTCCGCCGACCACAGCCGCGGCGCGCGCACCTTGCCGTCGAACCGCCCGTTCGCCAGCGCGCCCTTTGCGATCGCGCGCCCGCGCGCGTCGAGGAGGCGGGTGTCGCCCCCCTCGGCGATCACCGTGAACTGCCCGTCGATCTCGGCGCGTACCTCGACGTCGCGCACGGTCGGGGAGACGAGGCGGATGGAGCGCGGCAGCCCGGCGTGCCACCACTGGTCCTGGTCCTCGACGAAGCTCGCGTCCGACCAGCGGACGACGACGGCGATGAGCTCGTTCGGCCCGTCGTGGCGCACGAGGCCGCTGATGTCGAACTCCGCCGGCGTCCGGGAGTCCTTCGCGATCCCGACCGGCTCGCCGTTCACGAGGACGTAGAGCACGCCTTCGGCGCCGCCGAAATGAAGGACGACGGGGCGCGAGCGCCAGCCGCGGGGAATCGTGAACGCGCGCCGGTAGATGCCCGTCTCGTTCTGCTCGGGCACGTGCGGCGGCAGATCGGGAAACGGCATCACGACGTTCGTGTAGTGCGGCCGTCCGAAGCCCTGCATCGTCCAGAGGCCCGGCACCTCGACCTCATGCCAGCCGCGCTTGGCGTCGAGCGCCCGCGGCGCGTCCTCGGGCCGTGCGGCAAGACGGAACTCCCAGCGGCCGTCCAGGTTGCGTACGCGCGCAGCGCTGCGCGCGAGTGTCGCGGTCGGCAGCAGTCGGTTGAGGCTTGCGAGCTCCGGCAACATCCAGCTTTGCCGGCCGCCGATCGTGAGCAGCGACGCGAGGTTCTTCGCGTGCGTGCTCACACGGCGTCTCGCAGTGCCTGCGCGGCGGCGTCGGGCGCAACCGGGTTGAAGTACACGCCGGAGCCCAGCTCGCCGGCCGCCACGTAGCGCGTTACACCGGGGGCGCGCCACGGCGTGACGATCTCGACGTGCAGCCGCGTACCGGGCCAGTCGCTCCCGTCGAAGGGACGTTGATGGATCCAGAGCATGTACGGCGTCTCTGCGTCGAACAGCCGGTCGAAACGTTCCAGGACGTCGACGAGCAGCCCGGCGAGTGCGTCGCGACCGCTGTCTCCGAGCGACGGAAGGTCCGGCACTGGGTCGTCCGGCGCGAGGCGGACGGCGTAGGGGAAGACCGGCGCCGAGGGCACCCACGCGCGCCAGCCCGGCGACTCCGCAACGAGCCGGTCACCCGGCTCGCCGAGCCGCGTGCCGCGGACGAGCTCGCGGCGCGGCAACTCGGGCACGAACTCGAAGGCGTAGATCTGCCCGTGCGGATGCGCGATCGTCGCGCCGACCTCTGCGCCGCGATTCTCGAAGACGAGCACGTAGTCGACGTCATCCCGCGCACCGAGGGCGGCGGTGCGCTCCGCCCACAGGTCGACCACCTTGCGTGCGGTCTCGGCCCCCAGCGACCAGAAGGTCGCATCGTGCTGCGGCGTGTAGAGCACGACCTCGCAGCGGTCCTCCGGCATCGCCGGCCAGCGGTTGGCGAACCAGCGGACGTCGTAGACCTGCGGCGCCTCGAGCCCGCCCGGGCAGAACGGGCACCCGGCGGACGGCAGGTTCGGCCGGTGCTGGCGGGAGTCGACGACGAACGTCCGGACGCCGCTCAGCTCGTCCGTGCGCAGGTCGCTGCCCGTCGAGGTGCTCACGCCGCTCCGGCGATCCCGCGCCGCCCGCGGATCGGGGCGATCAGCACGCGCTCGACGTGTTCGCTGATCGCCGCGCGCGCGTCAGCATCGAGGCCGTGATCGGAGACGAACACGTCGATCTCCTCGAGGCTCGCGATCCGGCTCAGGCCGCGGACGCCCCACTTGGTGTGGTCCGCGACGACGACGATCCGCGACGACGCGGCGACGAGTGCACGATTGGTCTCGGCCTCGAGCAGGTTGGGCGTCGTCATGCCCGCATCGGCGGTGACCCCGTGGACGCCCATAAAGAGCACGTCGAGGTGGAGCGACCGGATCGCCGTCAGTGCGATCGGACCGACGAGCGCGTCCGACGGCGTGCGCACGCCGCCCGTCAGCACCACGGTCAGGTCCGGCCGTGGCTCGCGGTGCAGCACGTCCGCCACCTGGATCGAGTTCGTGACCACGGTCAGATCCGGCACCTGGGCGAGATGGTGGGCGAGACGCCACGTCGTCGTGCCCGCCGTGAGCGCGATCGACTGGCCCGGCTCGACGAGGCGGGCGGCCGCGCGTGCGATCGCCTCCTTCTCCTTCAGCTGGCGGTGCGACTTCGCCTCGAACCCCGGCTCTTCCGCGCTGAGGCCGCCGCGCACGGTGGCGCCACCGTGCACCTTCTCCAAGAGGCCGGCCGAGGCGAGCGCGTCGAGGTCACGGCGAACCGTCATCTCGGAAACGGCGAGCAGTTCGGTCAGCTCGCTGACCCGCACAGCACCTTGCCGGCGGACCTCCTCGACGATCAGCTTGTGGCGTTGGGCCGCGAGCATGGCTCCCTGGGGTCGGCGATTCGCACAATACTCAACGCTAACCAACAGGCTACGTCAAGGCCATTCGTCGAGCATCTGCGGCCGTCACAGGCGGCCGGCGAGCTGCTAACGAGGGCTTGACACGCGTGCCTCGAACGTGCCAGTGTTGTGCGGTAGTCGTTTTTTGTTCGATCGCGTGCTGTTTCGCGATCGCGTGCCCGCGACCAGGAGGGATCGCAATGTCGGACGACGACAATCCCCTGCACTTCGACCTCGAAGAGCTGAGCACACGGCAGACGACACGCCGGGGGCTGCTCGCGGCGGCCGGCGCCGGGAGCCTGGCCGCGGTGTACGGCCTCACCGCCGCCCGTGCCCGCGGCGCCGTGCCGGCGTCGTGGCTGTCGGAGCTCTCCGGCACCGTCACGTTCGGCTCCAACGCATCCGATCCGGTCCCGAAGAAGGCGTACGCATCCGTCTTCAACGCCTTCACCAAGAAGACCGGCACCAAGGTCAGCGTGAACACCGTCGACCACAACACGTTCCAGCAGCAGATCAACACATACCTCCAGGGGCGGCCCCAGGACGTCTTCACCTGGTTCGCCGGCTACCGCATGCAGTTCTTCGCGCAGAAGGGCTTGCTGGAGCCGATCGACGACGTCTGGCAGACGCTCGCGCCGCAGTTCTCGCCGGCGATGCAGCAGGCGTCGAAGGGGCTCGACGGGCACTACTACTTCGTGCCGATCTACAACTACCCGTGGGCGGTCTTCTACCGGAAGAGCGTCTTCAAGCAGCACGGTTACACCGTGCCGAAGACGTGGGACCAGTTCATGGCGCTCATGAAGAAGATGAAGACCGACGGCCTGACGGCGCCGCTCGCGTTCACGGACAAGGACGGCTGGCCCGCGATGGGCACGTTCGACATCCTGAACATGCGGATCAACGGCTACGACTTCCACGTCCGCCTGATGGCCGGCAAGGAATCGTGGGACAGCTCGAAGGTCAAGGCGGTCTTCAACCAGTGGCGTGAGCTCCTGCCCTATACCTCGCAGGGTGCGCTCGGGCTGACCTGGCAGGAAGGCGCGCAGCAGATGATCAACAAAGAGGCCGGCATGTATCTGCTCGGCTCGTTCGTCGGGCAGCAGGCCACGGCGGCGGCCGACCACGCCGACCTCGACTTCTTCGCGTATCCGTCGATCAACCCGACGCACGGGCAGGACTCGCTCGACGCGCCGATCGACGGGTTCCTCATGTCGAAGAAGGCGAAGAACTCGGCCGGCGCGAAACAGCTGCTCACGTACCTCGGCAGCGCCGCGGCCGAGAATACGTACCTCAAGTCCGACGCGAACGATGTCGGTGCGAACAAGCACGCCAGCTCCGCGCACTACAACGCGCTGCAGAAGAAGGCGGCGACGCTGATCGGCGGCGCGAAGCACATCGCGCAGTACATGGACCGTGACACGCGGCCCGACTTCGCGTCGACTGTCATGATCCCGGCGTTGCAGCAGTTCCTGAACAAGCCCACCGACGTCAACGGCCTGGTGAAGGGAATCCAGAAGCAGAAGAAGGCGATCTTCGGATCATGAACTAGGCTGGACTCCGCGCGATGGCGACTCACATCGCAAGCAGCATGAGAGCGGACGGCGCGCGGCACAGGAAGCGCGCCGTCCGGCTCTCGACGGGCGATCGTCTGGCGATCGCGGTGATGGTCGGGATCCCTGTGCTCGTCACGGGTGGCTTGATCTGGTTCCCGACGATCTCCTCCATTCTGCTCTCGTTCACGAGCTGGGACGGGATCGGCGGTCTGGGCACGATTCACTGGATCGGCACGACGAACTACCGCCAGATTGCGACGATCTATCCACCGTTCTGGCCTGCTTTCGAGCACAACCTCTTCTGGCTGGGCGCGCTGGCGTTCGTCGCGACGCCGTTCGGGATGCTGCTCGCCTACCAGCTCGACAAGCGGATCCGGGGCTCGCGGATCTACCAGAGCCTTCTCTACGTGCCGGTCGTGATCGCGCCCGCCATCATCGGCCTGATCGCAGAGCTCTACCTTTCGCCGACGCAGGGTCTGCTCAACAACCTCTTCGAGGATCCCCGGCACGGGCACCTGATCGACTGGCTCGGCGACCCGCACCTCAACCTCCCGGCGGTGCTCGTCTTCGCGTGTTGGCGGCACGCCAGCTACGTGATGATCATCTACCTCGCAGGGCTGAAGGCCCTCGACCCGGGGCTGCGCGAGGCGGCGGCGATCGACGGAGCAAGCGAGGCGCGGACGTTCTTCAAAGTCATCCTGCCTGCGTTGCAGCCGATCAACATCGTCCTCGTTGTGATCACGGTGATCGAGGCCCTTCGTGCCTTCGACATCGTCTACATCATCAACGCTGGCCGCAACGGGCTCGAGCTCCTCTCCGTGCTGATCACGGACAACATCATCGGCGAGGCCAGCCGGATCGGCTACGGATCGGCGATCGCGGTCGTGCTGCTCACGATCTCGCTCGTCCCGATCGTGATCTTCGTGTGGAACAGCTTCCAGGAAGTCGAGGAATGACGAGCGCGACGGTCGAGCAGCGAGCGGTGCCTCGCGCGAATCGCCGGCGCAAGATCCGCCGTTCGCGGATCGGCCTGCACGCGTTCCTGATCGCGGCCACCCTGCTCTGGATGTCGCCGATCGTGTGGGCGATCTTCACGGCGATGCGGCCCTACGCCGACACCTCGCAGCACGGCTACGTCTCGTGGCCGAAGCACCTCAACTTCGACAACTTCAAGACCGCGTTCACCGCCACAGACCTGCCGCACTACTTCTGGAACTCGATCATCGTCGCGATCCCCGCGATCATCCTGATCCTGCTCCTCTCGTCGGCGGTCGCGTTCGTCGTCTCCCGGTTCAGCTTCTGGTGGAACGTGCCGCTCCTGATCTTCTTCATGTCCGCGAACCTGCTGCCCCAACAGGTCATCCTGCAACCCCTGTACCGGATGTACGTGCGCATCCCGCTCCCGACGTGGATCTCGGACACCGGCCTCATGTACGACTCGTACCTCGGGCTGATCCTGATCAATGTCGCGTTCCAGACGGGCTTCTGCACGTTCGTGCTCTCGAACTACATGAAGACGATCCCGAAGTCGCTCACCGAGGCTGCGCGCGTCGACGGCGCAGGGGTGGTGCGCCAGTACTTCAAGATCATCCTGCCGATCTGCAAGCCCGCGCTCGCCGCGCTCGCAACGCTCGAGTTCACGTTCATCTACAACGACTTTCTCTGGGCCCTGATCCTGATCCAGAACGGCAGCAAGCGCCCGGTCATCGCGGCGCTGAACAACCTGCAGGGCGAGTTCTTCACGGACAACAACCTGATAGCGGCGGCGGCACTCATGACCGCGATTCCGACCGTGCTCGTCTTCGCGGCGCTGCAACGGCATTTCGTCAACGGGCTCACACTGGGGGCGACCAAGGGATGACGCGGATCGCATTCATCGGCGCAGGCAGCGTGGTATTCACGAAGAACCTGCTCGGCGACATCCTCGACTTCCCTGCGCTACGCAACGTGGAGATCGCGCTCCACGACATCGACCCCGACCGGCTGAAGACCGCCGAAGCGATGGCGCGCTACGTCGCTGCCGTCCGAGGCGCAAGCCCGGCGATCAGCGCGCACCTCGATCGGCGCGCTGCGATCGAAGGCTCCGACTTCGTGCTCAACATGGTGCAGATCGGTGGACACGAGGCCACGCTCCGCGACTTCGAGCTCCCGGCGCGGTACGGTCTTCGCCAGACGATCGGCGATACCCTCGGCATCGGCGGCATCTTCCGCACGCTGCGCACCGCCGACCACATGCTGGCGCTCGGGCATGAGCTGTCCGAGCTCTGTCCGCCGGAAGCGTGGCTCCTGAACTACACGAATCCGATGGCGGCGCTCTGCGAGCTCGTCTACAAGGGCACACCCACCAAGAACGTCGTCGGGCTCTGTCACTCCGTCCAGTTCACGATCGAGGATCTCTGCGAGCTCGTCGGCGTACCCGAGAGCGAGGTCACGTTCCTCGCCGCGGGCATCAACCATCAGGCGTTCATCCTCCGCTTCGAGCATGGAGGCGAGAGCCTCTACCCCCGTCTCGATGCCCGCATAGCCGGCGATCCGGAGCTCCAGCGCCGTGTGCGCGTCGCGCTCTATCGGCGGCTCGGCTTCTATCCGACCGAGTCGAGCGAGCACGCCGCCGAGTACGTGCCCTGGTTCATGGGCCACGAAGGCGAGATTTCGCACTATCGGATCCCGATCGACGAGTACATCCGCCGCAGCGAGGAGAACCTCGAGGAGTACGCGCGCGTGAAGGGCGTCCTCGCGCGCGGCGAGACGATCGAGCTCGTGCGCTCGAACGAGTATGCGTCCGTGATCGTCAACTCGGTGGTCACGGGCGAGCCGTCGGTGATCTACGGCAACGTGGCGAACATTGGACTGATCGAGGGGCTGCCGGAAGGCGCCTGCGTCGAGGTTCCCTGTCTCGTCGACCGCACCGGAATTCGGCCGACGCCTGTACCCGAGTATCCGATCCAGTTGACGGCTCTCAACCGTACGTACGTGAACGTCGTCGAGCTGACCGTGCGCGCAGTGCTCGAGAGCAGACCGGACCACGTCCGTCACGCCGCGATGCTCGACCCCGCGACGGCTGCCGCACTGACGCTGGACGAGATCGACGCTCTCTGCGACGATCTGACCCGAGCCCACGGCGAGCTGATCCCCGTTGGCCTGCGAACGACCGAGACGACACCCATCGCGACCTCGTTCGCGGGCGAAGCAAGGAGCAGTTCGTGAGCGGGATCTCACTCGACGACGTCACAAAGGTGTATCCGAACGGCGTCAAGGCGGTCGACGCGCTCTCGCTTGACATCGCAGAGGGAGAGTTCTGCGTCCTCGTCGGCCCGTCTGGCTGCGGCAAGTCGACACTGCTGCGCATGATCGCCGGCCTCGAAGACGTCACGGACGGCGGCGTCTCGATCGGCGGCGTCGACGTTACGGACCGGCCGCCGCAGGAGCGGGACATCGCGATGGTCTTCCAGAACTACGCGCTCTACCCGCACATGACCGTGAAGGAGAACCTTGCCTTCGGGCTCAAGCTGAAGAAGCTGCCAAAGGCGGAGTGGCAGCGGCGTGTCGACGAGGTCGCGAAGACGCTCGGGCTCGACGAGCTTCTTGACCGCAAGCCCTCGGCGCTCTCGGGCGGCCAGCGCCAGCGCGTCGCGATGGGGCGGGCGATCGTGCGCGAGCCGAGAGCGTTCCTGATGGACGAGCCGCTCTCCAACCTCGACGCAAAGCTGCGTGTGTCGATGCGCGCGCAGCTCGCGAAGCTGCACGAGCGGCTCAGCGTGACGACCGTGTACGTGACGCACGACCAGGTCGAGGCGATGACGCTCGGGCAGCGAGTCGCGGTGCTCCGGGACGGCCGGCTGCAGCAGGTCGACACGCCGCAGAACCTCTTCCACGGGCCCGTGAACCTCTTCGTCGCCGCGTTCATCGGCTCGCCGTCGATGAATCTGATCGATGCGGAGGTCGTGAACGGGCGCGTCTCGTTTGCGGACGTCAGCTTCGACCTGCCGGAGTCGTCGCCGGCCGCGGGCGTCCAGGGGCGGCTGATCCTCGGCATCCGGCCGACCGACTTCGAACACGGGGCGACGGCCAAGCGGGAGCTCCCGCGGCTGCGCGTCCGACCCGACGTCGTCGAAGACCTCGGATCCGAGTACCACGTGATCTTCACGCTCGACGCGCCGCGCGTCACGGCGGAGGCCGTCCGCGCCGCGTCGGACGAGGGGGACGACGAGGTCAAGTTGTTCGCAGACGATCGCGCGGTCTTCACCGCGTGCATCGACGCGCGGCATGGGATCTCATCGGGGTCGGAGGTCGAACTGGCGGTCGACCGCCAGCGGCTGCACTTCTTCGATCCCGCGACCGGCCTCGCGCTCGCCGACGCGTCGCGCTCGAACCCCGTCGTCTCGTAAGTCCCGCACGAAAATCGGGGAATACGCTGAGCGCCGATCCGGGCGCAGGCGGATGTTCACGCTGCCCGCGCGGAGTCAGATTCCTTCTTGTGACGCGAGGCTCGAGAACGCCCCCGCGCCGCTGACACATCTCCGTGGGAAAGGGCGGTGAGACCGGTGGAACCGTTTACGCGGCGCAGGTTCGTCGAGGGGGCCGCCGGCGGGGTCGGATTGCTCACAGTCGGCGGCGGGCTGCGCTATCTCGAGCACGCCGGGTCGGCGCAGGCGGGCAGCCTCGTCGGGCAGGAGACGGTGTTCCGCACGGGGCACTCGAACAACTGCGACGGCGCCTGCGGGCATCTGGTGAAGGTCGTGGACGGCCGGATCAGGCTGATTCAGGGCGCGCCGTGGAGCCAGAAGACGATCTCCGGCCAGGCCGCGCCGAAATACGACCCGCGCGTCTGCCTGCGCGGGGTCGCGCAGATCCAGAACACCTACAGCCCGGACCGGATCAAGTACCCGTACCAGCGCGTGGGCGAGCGCGGCTCGGGACAGTGGCGGCGGATCGGCTGGGACGACGCGACGTCGCTGATCGCGGAGAAGTTCCAGGCGATCCAGAAGGCTCACGGCAAGAAGTCCGTCTGGATCGCTCCGTACACCGGCTCGCTCTCGATCCTCGAGGGCGTCGTCGGCGCGGGCTTCCGCTTCGCCAGCGCGATCGGTGCGTCCGCCGGGGACTTCGAGGGCGACAACGAGGGCGACAGCTCGACGCCGGCGGGCTGGAACTACCTGCTCGCCGACCCGGACACGACGGCGGGCGGCATCTTCGACGGGCACGAGTCGACCGACTTCCTCACCTCGAAGGTGATCGTGCTCTGGGCGAACAACGTCGCCGAGACGTCGATTCCGGACTGGCGGATCCTGGCGCAGGCGCAGCGCAACGGCGCGATCCTCATCTCGATCGACCCGCGCTTCACGCCGACGTCTGCGAAGTCGGACGTCTGGCTGCCCATCCGGCCCGGTGCGGACACGGCGCTCATCGACGGGATCATCAACTACGTCATCCAGAAGCGCCGCTACGACGCCGGCTACGTCAAGAAGTACACGGTCGGTCCGTTCCTCGTCGATCCGGGGACGAAGAAGTTCCTGCGTGACGCGAAGGGCCACTACCTCGTCGTCGACGCCGACGGGCAGGTGAAGCCGATCGGACAGGCACACGACCCGGAACTGCTGGGCGAGCACGTGGCGGGTGGCGTCACGGCGAAGACGGCCTTCCAGCTGCTCGCCGACGAGATGGCGCAGTACACGCCGGAGAAGGTCGCCACGATGACGGATCTCGACCCGCGGCAGGTGCTGCAGCTCGCGAGCCTGTGGACGGACAATCACCCGATCGGCGTGCGCGCGGGCTTCGCGCTCTCGCACTGGTATCGCGGCGACCTGACGATGCAGGCGCTGCTGACGCTGCAGGCGCTGACCGGCAACATCGGCGTCCACGGTGGCGGCGTCACCACGTTCGCAGGCGGCCTCACCACGACCGCGTTTGATCTCGGCAACTGGTGGGCGCCGAAGGGCACCGAGATGTTCACGGTGCTCGAGCCGATGGAGGCGTGCGACGCGATGTTGCACGACAAGCCGTATCCAGTGCGTGCCGCCTGGTTCATGGTCGACAACTTCGCGCAGCAGATGTCCGACCGGAACCGCGTCGTGCAGGCACTGAAGTCGCTCGACTTCATCGTCGTCTCCGACTACGTCCTCTCGGCGACCGCCGACCTCGCCGACGTCGTGCTGCCGGCGTGCACGTATCTCGAGAAGACCGACCTGCTCAGCTCGAACAACTTCTACCTCCAGTACATGCCGAAGGTGATCGAGCCGTTGTGGGAGTCGAAGTCCGATCTCGACGCGATCACGCTCGTTGCAAAGAAGATGGGCGTCGGCAAGTACTTCGACAAGGCGGCGGACGACTATCTGAAGGAGATCCTCCACATCGGCGATCCGAAGGCCGACGGCAACGTCAACGGGCTCAGCTGGGAGCAGCTGACGACGACCGCGCCGCACCTGAACACGCCGACCGTCCCATACGTTCCGTTCTTCGACAAGGCGTTCCCGACGAAGTCGGGACGGATCGAGTTCTACGTCGAGAGGCTCATTCCGTACGACCAGCAGCTCCCCGGCTTCAAGGAGCCGGTCGAGGCGACGCCGTCGAACCCGCTGTTCAAGAAGTACCCGCTCACCTTCCTCAGCACGCACACGCGCTTCCGCACGCACTCGCAGTACGTGAACCTGCCGTGGCTGAAGGAGATCAACAACGGCGGCGACGGCTTCCTCGAGATCAACCCCAAGGACGCGCAGCCCCGCGGGATCGGCGACGGCGACGTCGTGAAGGTGTTCAACGACCGCGGCACGATGAAGGTGAGGGCACGCCTCACCGAGGGCATCAAGCCCGGTGTCGTCAACTGCTACCAGGGCGGCTGGGACACGATCAAAGTCAAGCACTACATCGAGGGCCATCCGAACAACCTGACCCATCAGATCGCGAACCCGGCGCAGTCGATCATCCCGAACTTCCGCTCGAACGCGGCGTACTACGACTGCCTTGTGGAAGTCCGACGGGAAGGAGCGTGATCTGCGATGGCCGCGAGTGAGAAGCAGTACGGAATGGTCATCGACCAGAACCTCTGCATCGGCTGCTGGACCTGCGCGGTCGGCTGCAAGGAGATCAACAACGAGCCGTTGGGCTTCTGGTGGAACAGGATCCTCACCGCCGCTCCGGCCGACACCACCGGCGAGAGCTCGTCCGCAGTCGCAGACCCGGCGAGCGACAACATCGACGTCCCGCACGGCACCTTCCCCGACGTCGAGATGGCGTACCTGCCGGTCGCCTGCCAGCACTGCGAGGACGCCCCGTGCGTCAAGGTGTGCCCGGTCGGTGCGACGTTCCGCCGCGACGACGGCACCGTGCTCGTCGACTACGAACGCTGCATCGGGTGCCGCTACTGCCTCGCTGCCTGCCCCTACGGGATCCGCGTCTTCAACTGGGGCGATGCCGAGCGCAGCCCCGACTTCACCGTCGGCTACGGGCGCGACTACCGCAGCGACGGCAGGCTCGTGTTCACGGCGGACAGGCCTCGCGGCGTGGTCGAGAAGTGCACGTTCTGCGTCGAGCGGATCGACGTCGGCGAGGAGCCGTTCTGCGTCACCGTCTGCCCTGTTGGTGCGCGTATCTTCGGCGACCTCAACGATCCCGAGAGCGAGGTGAGCGGGCTCGTCGAGGACCAGGGCGCAACGCAGATGCTCTCCGACCTCGGCACGAGGCCGCGTGTCTTCTACATCCCCGTCAACGAGCCCCGGAAGACCCGGGAGTGAGGGAGGAGCCGAGCATGGACATCGGAATCGAACACACTCCTGAGCACGGCCGGCTTCCGTTCCGGGCTGTGGGCGGTGGGCTCGCTCTGCTCGTGCTGCTGGGCGTGTCCGCCTGGATCTACCAGCTGACCCAGGGCCTGATCGCGACCGGGATGCGCGATGTCGTCTCCTGGGGTCTCTACATCTTCACGTTCGCGTTCTTCGTCGGTCTCTCCGCCGGCGGCCTGATCATGGCCTCGGGAGCAGAGGTCTTCGGCGTCAAGAGCCTGAAGCCGCTCGCACGGATCGGCGTCCTCACCGCCGCGGCATCGATCGCAATCGCGGCGATGACGATCATCCCCGACCTCGGCCGGCCGGATCGGATCTACAACCTGCTCCTGCACCCGCGCTGGTCGTCGCCGCTGGTCTGGGACGTCCTGATCATCGTCTGCTACTTCGTCTTCGCCGTCGTCGATCTGTGGGTGCTCGCCGACCGGCACCCGTCGTCGGCGCGCGCGAGGACGCTGCGGGTGCTCGCCTACGTCGGTCTGCCGATGGCGGTGCTGCTGCACTCGATCACGGCCTGGATCTTCGGTCTGCAGATCTCTCGGCCGTGGTGGAACACCGCGGTGATGGCACCGCTGTTCGTCACCTCGGCGATCCTCTCCGGCACGGCTCTCGTCGCACTCGTCGCGCTCGCAGCGCACCGCTTCGACCGCCTCGACGTTCCGCGGGAGACCTGGGGGGCGGTCTGCGGGCTGATGGCGACCGCGCTCGCCGTCGACCTGTTCCTCGTCGCCAGCGACTACATCACGATCCTCTGGGGGAACGTGCCGCGTAATCGTGCCGCTCTCGACCTGATCCTGCCCGGCGGCAGCTGGCAGTGGCTGTTCTGGCTCGAGTGGGTCGTGGGCGGGCTCGTGCCGTTCGTGCTGCTCGTCGTGCCCCGCTTCCGGTCGCGGCTCGGCCTCGTCGCTGCCGCCTCGGTGCTGGTGCTCGTCGGCGTGTACGCGTTCCGGATCGAGCTGGTGGTCGGGGGGATGCTGAAGCCGCTCCTCCACCTGCCGCCGGGCATCGCGCTCGGCACGTTCAGCAGCACGCAGACATCGTTCCAGTTCACGGGCATCTACCACCCGACCTGGGTCGAGTACTCGATCGTCGCCGGCCTGATGGCGCTGCTCGCGCTCGTGATCGCGCTCGGCTACCGCTGGTTGCGCCGGCTGCCGGCCGAGGCGTCCGGTTGAGCGTCGCGGCGGACCCGAGCGCGGCGGCCCGGGCCGCCGCGCTGCTCTCCGGCTGGTGGAGCCGGCCGGTGGAGACCGAGCTGTCCGCGTGGGACGAGTCGTGGCCGGTCGCCCGCGAGGTCGCCGAGGAGATCGGGCTGGACGCCGGTCCCGTCGAGGAGCTCGCCGCGTGCTCGAGCGGCGTCGCGGCCGACGAGCTGCTCGACGAGTACGAGCGGCTCTTCGTCGGCCCGGGGCGGACGCCCTGCCCGCCCTACGAGAGCCTCTGGCTCTCCGACCAGCCGAAGCTCGAGCAGGGCCGGCTGATGGGAGCCGCCAGCGTGGCGGCCGCCGACCTGTACCGCGGGCTCGGGCTCGACGTGGCTGCGGCCGCCCACGAGCTGCCCGACCACTTGGCGATCGAGCTCGAGGCGCTGGCCTTCGCGCTCGGCGCGGAAGGCGTGGCAGCCGAGGAGTCACGCTGCGCCCTGCTCCACGAGCATCTACAGGTCTGGCTGCCGCGGTTCTGTGTCGCCGTCCAGAAGGAGGCGCGACAGCCCTTCTACGCCGCGCTCGCGCGCGTCACGGAGGAGTGGATCGAGCGCCTCGCTCGCGACACGCCCGTGCTGTGACGCCGAGGACGGCGGTCCTGCTCTGCGCCGATCTCGCCGGCGACGGGCTCGATCTCGACGAGTTGCGAAGCGCGGTGGGTGCGCGCCTCCCGGAGGCAACCGTCGCTGTCGTCGACCAGCTGTGCGAGCGTCCGGGCGCGGCCGTGGAGAGTCTGCGCGCAACCGGTGCCACGGGGGCGGTGCTCGGTGTCTGCCGGCGCCGCTTGCCCGAGGCCGAGCTGCGCGCGCGGGCCCGCGCGGGCGGCTCGGCGACCTTCGACCTCGAGCTCGTGCGGGTGCCGAGAACGCGCGGCCCTGCCGCGGCGGCAAACGCACTGGCGGCGGCCGCAGTGCGGCTCGTGCTGACGCCGCCCGGCGAGCCCTCGCGGGCCGTGCCGACCCGCGCCGCCTTCAGCCGCGGCGCGCTCTTCCGGCTGACCCCGGTCGTCAGCCTGAAGCCCGTTGCGACCGTCGCCGCCGAGCGCTGCGTCGGGTTCTCCCGCTGCGGACTCTGCGCGGATGCGTGCCCGGTTCGCGCGATCTCGCCTCGCGGCGACAAGGCGAGCGTCGCCGCTGCGGCCTGCGTGACGTGCGGCCGGTGCCTCGCCGCCTGCCCGGTCGGCGCCGTCCACATCGCCGGAGCGACCCGCGAGCAGCTCGAGGCGCAGCTCGCCGCGTTGCTGGCCGAGCCTTGGCCCGCCGGCGTGCTGTTCGCGTGTGCCGGGGCGGTCCGGCGCCTGGACGACGATCCGGGGCTCGACGACTGGTCGGTCGTCGAGCTGCCTGCGCTCTCGATCGTGACACCCGGATGGGTCCTGCAGGTGCTCGCCGCCGGGGCGGCCCGCGTTCATCTCCAGCCGTGCGGCGGCGACTGCTGCAGCGTGTGGCGCGAAGGCGGGGCGAGCCTCGAGCTCTGCCGGCTGCTCCTGCCCGCGACGCTCGCCGGCCGGGTGACCGTCGCCGGTCTCGTCCCGCCTCCGCCGCACCCGTCTCCCCAACCGTCTTCCGGACACCGGCTCGGTCTCGCCGAGCCGCAGGCGACCACCGCAGCGCTGCGTGCGCTCGGTGGCTCCGAGCTTCGTGTCACGCACCGAGCCTCACCCCTCGGCCTCGTCGAGCTCGATCCAGGGTGCACGACCTGCGGCGCCTGTACGAGCGCGTGCCCGGTCGCCGCCCTCGAGCTCGCCGACGGCGAGGACGCGCTCGTCCTCCTGCACGATCCGGCGCTGTGCACCGGCTGCGGGCTCTGCGCCCGCGTCTGCCCGGAGCGCGTCCTGCACGTCACGCGCGGCCTCGACACGGCGAGGCTCGCCGCCGGGCGGCTCGAGCTCGCCTCCACCCGGCGGCAGCGGTGCAAGCGTTGCGGAACCTTCCTGCCGCCGCCGGCGATCGTCGATCGCAACCGGAGCCTCCTCGCCGGTGGGTGGCCGCTCCTCGCCGGGGCGCCGCGCGACCTCTGTCTTCCCTGCGCACGCGCCGGCGATACGATCGGTTCGTCCGCCGTGGCATCCGAGGAGAGGAAAAGCTGAGATGGGAGACGCAAGGGGCAACCTCATCGATGCACTTGCACAGCACATCGGCGTCGCGCCGCTCACTCCGGCGGAGATCGAGTCGGTGCTCGCGCTGGCCGCGGTTGCGGCCCACGGCACCGGCGATCGCACGACCGCGCCGCTCGCCTCCTTCCTCGCCGGGCTCCACGCCGCGCAGGCTGAGGATCGGGTTGCATCACTCGACGAGATCCGGCGGCGCGCTGCCGAGCTCGCCCCGCCGCCCCAGGCGAGCTAGAGGCTCGTCCGGCTGCCTGCCGAGCGTCGTGCTCGGCGTCGGTTGATTGCGATGCCGAGCCGGGTGACAGCGCGTGCTGCCGTTGTGCGCGTCACGCGCCGGCCGGTCGTCCGGGTGCTGCGGATGCGAAACGTGACGGGCTTGCGTCCTGTCGAGCGGTCTCCACCCGTCTGACGTCCGCCGACGAATCGCCGCACGAGCAGCGCGAGCGCTGCCTCCGCGCGGCCACCCTCGAGCTCCTCGTAGACGCCTTCCACGATGACGCTCTGCCAGTTTCCGGAGTCCGACGCGTACTCGTCGACCTCGAACACCACCTCCGGGTTGGCGCGCATCATCTGGATCTTGCGACCCTCGATCGACTGGACGTAGACACACTCGCCCTCCCAGACGTAGACCACCGGCACGACGTACGTGCTCCCGTCCGCGTGGCAGCCGACGCGGCCGATGACGCATCGGCGCAGGAAGGCGTCGATCTCGTGCTCGTCCAGCTCCTCGATCACCGGCCGATCATCGCAGCGTCCGACCGGCCGCGGCGGGGGAGGCGCGACACGAGCCGGGGCGGCCTGGGGTCCACGATGCCGTTCCGGAACACGGCGCGCTTCGAGCCTCTTCAGGCTGCGCCCACACCGACGGCTGTCAAGCCTCTAGAACAGCGGCGCGAGCATTGCTTCGATCAGGTGCGGACCAGGCTCGGCAAACGCCGCACGGAGCTGATCTGCCAGCTCTTCGCAGGTCGTCGCGCGCGTTGCCGGCACGCCCATGCCGGTCGCCAGCGCGACGAAATCGATGTTCGGCCGCGACAGGTCCAGCAGCTCGGCGGCCCTGTCACCGGTCTCTGCAACGCCAACACGCTGCAGCTCCATGCGGAGGATCGCGTAGCAGCCGTTGTTCAGGATCACCGTCGTCACGTTCAGCTCTTCGCGTGCCTGCGTCCAGAGCGCACTCAGCGAATACATCGCGCTGCCGTCGGCCTCCAGGCAGACCACCGGTCGCTCGGGGCAGGCGATTGCCGCGCCCGTCGCCACCGGCAGGCCTTGTCCGATCGCGCCGCCGGTCAGTGTGAGGATGTCGTGGCGCGGCGAGCCGATCGTCGTCAGTGGCAGTGACGCACCTGACGTATTCGACTCGTCGGAGACGATCGCGTGTTCCGGCAGCAACGCGCCAATCGTTTCGGCGAGCGAATACGCGTTCAGCTCGCC
This sequence comes from Gaiellaceae bacterium, assembly GCA_036564885.1. Taxonomy (GTDB): domain Bacteria; phylum Actinomycetota; class Thermoleophilia; order Gaiellales; family Gaiellaceae; genus Palsa-739. The sequence goes on from DATCOE010000060.1 coordinate 19,445, forward strand.
GCTCGGCAGCTCAGGCAGGACAGGTTCTTGCAGGACTGGTTCGGCATCTCGAGCGACCAGGTCGGCCAGTCGCTCCAGGGCGTCCACCGAGTCGTCGCTGCCGCTCGCCAGTACGTGCACCGTGCAGCCGTCGGGCACGAGATCGCTTGGCTTACCCGGGTAGGCAAAGAACGAGACCGGCGCGCGCGTACCGGCGAGGATCAGATGCTCGACCCCGGCCAGTTGATACTCGACGTGTTCGGCCAGATAGGCCAGGCGATCGATCGCCGGCAGCCCGGCCCCGCGCTCGAGCCGCGCAGGGAAGGTCTCGACCAGGAGTTTCGCACCGCTGCCGACGCCGATCCGGCTGGCGGCAAGCAGGGCGGGCTCGCGCGTTGCGGCGCCGCCGATCAGGATCAGGCACTGCTCGCCGGAGCGCAGCACGGCGGCAATTGCCGCGACCTCGGCGTCAGCTACTCGAGCGCGCTTCGGAACGGCGGAAGCGTCGTCTGGAGAGACCGCCTGGCCACCTTCCGACCACGACACGTCGGCCGGCAGCACCAGCGTTGCAATGCCGCCCGGCGGAGTCAGCGCGGCAGCGATCGCCTCGGCTGCGTCGGTGCCGACATCGGCAACGTCCTTCGTCGTCTTCAGCCAGCCGCCCAGCCAGCCGGCAAGCGCGTCGATGTCAGAGTTCAGCGGTGCGTCGTACTGCCGGTGGTACACCGCGTGGTCGCCGACGATGTTGACGACCGGCGTGAAGGCGCGGCGCGCGTTGTGCAGGCCGGCCAGGCCGTTGGCAAGGCCGGGGCCGAGGTGCAGCAGGGTGGCTGCCGGGCGGTCGGCCATGCGACCGAAGCCATCGGCGGCGCCGGTCACGACGCCCTCGTGCAGTCCCAGTACGGCACGCATCTCGGGCACCTGGTCGAGCGCCGCGACAAAGTGCATTTCGGACGTGCCCGGGTTGCTGAAGCAGACGTCAACACCGCCGTCGACCAACGTCCGAATCAGTGCCTGCGCGCCGTTCACGTGACTCGTCGCGTTAGGGGCGGCCGCCCCAGGAGAAGGCGTGGTGCGACACAGCCGTCAGCGGGCCGATCTGGCAGCTGCCGGCGAGGACCTTGCCGTTGGCGTCCGGGTTTGCGTAGCAGGTGTAGCCCGTCGGCCCGCCCGCGAGCGGATAGCTGTGACCGAACGTCTTCCCTGGGAGCTTGACGCTCGAGAGCTTGACGGCGTACTTCTTCGCGATCACACAACTGACGCCGTTCGCCGTGACGCCGTACTTGTTCCCGGTCAGCTTGCCCCCCGTGTGCGGGAAGACCCATTTGGCGCCGATCACGTTGCCGCAGGACGTGAGATCGGCACGGTCGCCCGCAGCCATGGCAGATGCGGCGAGGCATCCGGCAGCCGCGACGAGGAGAAGTGCGAAGCAAGCCTTCATGTCGGTCGTTCCCTCCTG
>DATCOE010000061.1:0-8263 GCA_036564885.1 Gaiellaceae bacterium
CCCGGCGGCGACGGGGCTGAAGCGGTACCGGCAGATCCAGATCCGGCCGTCGGACAAGGTGCCGGTCAGCGCGTACACGCGCCCCGCCACCGAGGAGCAGCTGCTCGCCGCGCTCGAGGAGATCGACAACGGCGGCGGCGAGGGGCTCGCCGGGCTCGGGCTCGACTTCGGCGGCGCGCCGGAGACGATCGACGGCAACGGCCACAGCACGGTGGAGGCCGAAGAGGTTCCGGAAGTCGACACTCCGCTCGACAAGGAGTAGTCGCTCGTCCGTAACGATGCTGTAAAGGGGGCGGCCGATCAGCCGCCCCCTTTGCTACACAGATGTGGGGCCTTTTGAAGACGTTCGCAACAACCATCGTCATCTGCGCGGCGCTGCTCGCGCTTGGTCCGGGTGCCAACGCTGCTCGCCACGCGGCCGCTCCCGTGCCGCCGTATGCAGGCCAGTGCGGCCTGCCGGCGGCGCAGCCGTTGTGGGCTGAGTTCGGCTGGCCGACGCCGGCGTACGAGGCGATCTTCGGCAAGCCGGGAATCGTGGTCGGCGCGTCGAGCGGCGCGTGGCCCCAGAAGATGCGCGACGCCGGGGCGGCGACAGTCTATTTCGACCTCAATCTCAAGAACCGCATCGGCACGACGACGAAGCCGGCCGACCCGGCGCTCATCGACGGCAGGGCGAAGACGTTCTTCGACTTCGCCGTGGCGCAGACCGGCTGCGCGACGCCGGTGATCGTGCTCAACGAGCTCGCGGGCGCGGGCCTCGTCACGCCCTGGTCGGACAACAACGCGCAGTACCGGCAGAACGCTCTCCGCTTCGTTCAGGTGCTGGCCTCGTTCGGTGCGCACCCGGTGATGCTGATCGCGGCGCGGCCGTACACCGGCGGCGACGCGCTCGTCTGGTGGCAGCAGATGGCCGCCTCCGCGGAGATCGTGCGCGAGGACTACGTCCCCGCGACGAGCACCTGGAAGAGCGGGCCGGTGCTCGGCAACCGCACGCTGCGCGAGTCGTACCGCAAGGCGGTCGGCGATCTCACAGCGATCGGCATCGCACCCAACCGCGTCGGCCTGATGATCAGTTTCGCGTCGACGAAGGGCTTCGGCGGCCGCAGCGGCCTGCAGCCGGACAGCGCGTGGTACGAGGTCGCGAAATGGCAGTCGCTCGCGGCCCAGCAGGTGGCCGCGGAGACCGGTATCGCGTCCGTCTGGTCCTGGGGGTGGGGGCAGTGGAACGCCGCCGAGCAGGATCCCGCGAAGGCGTATGCGCTCTGTGCGTGGCTGTGGACGCGCTCGCCGACGTTGTGCAACGCGCCGAAGGCGATCGGCACCGACTTCGACCCGTCGCGCACCACGGGGCAGCTCACGGCGCTCACCCCCGGCGAGCAGTGCGTCGTCGGGAAGCAGGTCCTGTCGAACGTCGCCATTCAACGACTTCAGATCGTCACCGGCGAGCGCGACACGGCGTACAGCGCGCTCTACCAGCGGCTCGTCGAGAGCGGGCGGGTGCCGGTCCCGGGCAGTGAGGTGCTCGCCGCCGAGCGCGCCGTCATCGTCCAGGCGTTCGGTGGACGCCGCGGCGCGTACCTCGCGGCGTTGAGGCAGGCGCACGCGAGCGTCGACATCGCACGCGGCGTGCTCGGCGACCAGCTGCGGCGCGCGAAGCTCGAGGCGACGCTCGACGCGAGCGGTCCGTCGGCGTCCGAGGTTCAGACCTTCTACGACTCGTATCCCGACCTGCTCGTGCGGCTCGTGCAGGCGAAGCCGGCGCCCGGGTGGCTCGGCGGCAAGCCGAAGGGCCTCGCGCTCGCCGAGGTCGCTCCGAACCGGCTCTTCGACCTCGCCACCGGGCGGTCGGTCGTCGTCCGCACGAGCGACGGTTCGTTCACGGTGAAGGCGCTCGCCGATGCGCTGCCGCTCGGCGCGGTGCCGCTCGGCCAAGCGAAGCCGACGATCGCGGCCGCGCTGCGCGGGTTCGCCCGGGGAGCCGCCTTCGACCGCTGGAGCGTCGCGCAACAGCGCTCCGCGCTGAACGACGCAATCTGCGCGCGCGACGACCTCCCGCAGCCCGCGGCTGTCGACCTCACGTCGTACCTGCCATTCCTCCGCCTGGGCTGAGCCGTCGCGGAGCCGAACTTGTTCGGCGCAGCAGTGACCCGTTGACCGACAGCAGACCAGAAGGGGGCCCACGGGGGAAACTGGTTTCCCCCGTGAAGCGAGCGAAGCGAAGCGTCTTTCCCCCGTGAAGCGAGTGAGCGAAGCGAGCTAAGCGATCTTGGAGCGGCCCTTGCCTGCTTCCTTCGCGTGGTAGAGCGCCTCGTCCGCGCGCTCGAAGAACGAGATCGAGTCGTCCTCGGTCTGGAGCTCCGCCACGCCGGCCGAGACCTTCAGCCGTCCCGCCTGGCCGATCGGTCGGCCGGAGATAGCGCTCTGGATGCGGGCGAAGAGCTGGTCGGCCTGCTCGATGCCGGACTCCGGCAGCACGACGGCGAACTCGTCGCCGCCGACGCGGCACGGGATGTCGGCGCTCCGAACGACCTCGCGTGCGCGCGCGGAAGCCTCGGCGAGGACCGCATCGCCGGCGAGGTGCCCGATCCGGTCGTTCACGTCCTTGAAATCGTCGAGGTCGAAGACGATCAGGGCGAGGCGCCGCGAGTAGCGGTGCGCCCGCGCGCACTCGCGGGCGAGCGTCTCGTGGAAGTAGCGCCGGTTGTGCAGGCCGGTCAGCGCGTCGAGGTCGGCCAGCTGCCGCGCCTCGCGGAACCGGCGGGCGTTCTCGATCGCCGGGGCGGCGCGGAGCGAGAGCTCCTCGAGCCGCCGGATGTCGTCCTCGTCGAAGCGCCGGTCGCGGGAACGGGTGAAGACGGTCAGGTAGCCGATCCGGCCGCCGCTCTCCTCGAGCGGTACGGCGAGCCCGCCGTGGATCTGCCGGCCGGGGTCCTCGACCTCGTCGCCGTAGCGGTAGGAGACCTCGATCGCCCGGGCGCGGCTCCCGTCCGGCGGGCCCGTGATCGCCTCGGCCCCGTCGGCCGACAGGCCGTGGGCCGCGACCATCGGCCCGTCCTCCTGGCTCTCGAGCCGCACGACCGCGGCGTCGGCGTCCGGCACGGCGCCGGTCGCCGCCTCGAGCGTGCGCGCGAGCACCTCGTCGAGGTCGATCGAGCCGGCGATCTCACCGAGGAACCGACTGCGCCGGCCCTCCTCCTCGGCCCGGTCGACGGCGCCGGCGAGCTCGTGCCCGAGCTCGTCCATCCGCGTCTCGAGGACGCGGACGACGTCGGAGACCCGCTCGTCGGCGAGACGGCCGGTCCGCCGGACGAGCGTCGCGAGCAGGACGAGCAGGAGCACGACGCACACGCCGAGTCCCGCAGATATGGCTATGAGCAGGTGATTCATTGGACCGCAGAGAGCAAGACTCGGGCAGGTGTTGCCCGGTGCTTCGCACCATAGTTCCACGCTGCTCCCGAAGCTACGCTCCGAAAGTCGTATTTGGGGACGGTTTTCCGCTCAGCGAGAGGGTTTGCCGGTTTGACGCCCCAGAGGGCCTCCGCTACCATGCTCCGGGCCGGTTGGCAGGGGCGCTACTGTCCCGCCGACCGTTTTGTTGCGACTGCGACGTTTTTTGTTGAGAAGGGGAGAAGAACCAGACTCATGCCGACCGTGAATCAGCTCGTCCGCAAGGGCCGTAAGGCCCCGGTGGCGAAGAACAAGACGCCCGCGCTCGCCGGCTCGCCGCAGAAGCGCGGCGTCTGCACGCGCGTGTACACGACCACCCCGAAGAAGCCGAACTCGGCCCTTCGGAAGGTCGCCCGCGTCCGGCTCACGAACGGCATGGAGATCGGGGCCTACATCCCGGGCGAGGGGCACAACCTGCAGGAGCACTCGGTCGTGCTCGTCCGCGGCGGTCGCGTCAAGGACCTCCCGGGCTTCCGCTACAAGATCATCCGCGCCGCGCTCGACACGGGCGGCGTCGCCGATCGCAAGCAGGCCCGCTCGAAGTACGGCGCGAAGAAGGGCTCGTAGTGCCTCGCCGTGCAGACGTTCAGGCCCGCGTGGCCCCCGGCGATTCGGTCTACAACTCGCAACTCGTCACCCAGGTGATCAACAAGGTCATGCTCGACGGCAAGAAGTCGGTCGCCGAGCTGATCGTCTACGAGGCGCTCAAGACGGTGGAGGCCAAGACCGGCAAGCCGGCGCTCGAGGTGCTTGAGAGCGCCGTAAAGACGGTCACGCCGGTGCTCGAGGTCAAGGGCCGCCGCGTCGGCGGCGCGAACTACCAGGTGCCCGTCGAGGTGCCGCAGCGCCGCGCCCGCACGCTCGCCGTGCGCTGGCTCGTGACGTATGCGCGCGAACGGCGCGAGAAGGGCATGGGCAACAAGCTCGCCAACGAGATCATGGACGCGATGAATCAGCAGGGCGGAGCGTTCAAGCGCAAGGACGACGTCTACCGGATGGCGCAGGCCAACAAGGCCTTTGCGCACTACCGCTGGTAGCCGAGGAGACTGGACACATTTTGAGCACGAAGGAAAAGGAAACTGCAGTGGCGCTCGATCGCGTCCGGAACATCGGGATCATGGCCCACATCGACGCGGGCAAGACCACGACGACCGAGCGGATCCTCTACTACACCGGCCGCACCCACAAGATGGGCGAGGTCCACGAGGGCGCCGCGACGATGGATTGGATGGCGCAGGAGCAGGAGCGCGGCATCACGATCACGTCGGCCGCCACGACGGCGTTCTGGCGTGACCATCGGATCAACATTATCGATACGCCCGGGCACGTGGACTTCACGGTCGAGGTCGAGCGCAGCCTCCGCGTCCTCGACGGCGCGGTCGCCGTCTTCGACGCCGTCGCCGGCGTCCAGCCGCAGTCCGAGACCGTCTGGCGCCAGGCCGACAAGTACAAGGTGCCGCGGATCGCGTTCATCAACAAGATGGACCGCACCGGCGCGAACTTCTTCGCATCCGTCGAGTCGATGCGCGAGCGCCTCGGCGCCAATCCGGTGCCGGTGCAGCTCCCGATCGGCCAGGAGGAGCATTTCAGCGGCGTCATCGACCTCGTCGAGATGCAGGCCATCGTCTACAAGGACGACCTCGGCCAGGAGTTCGACACGATCGAGATTCCCGCCGAGCTCAGCGAGCAGGCGCACGAGTACCACCACCAGCTCGTCGACGCGATCTCGCGCTTCGACGACGAGGTGCTCGGCGCCTACCTCGAGGACGAGTCGAGCGTCAGCGCCGACATGATCCGCCGCGCCGTGCGCGCCGCGACGATCGCCGACGAGATCACGCCCGTCCTGCTCGGCTCCGCCTTCAAGAACAAGGGCGTGCAGCCGCTGCTCGACGCGGTCATCGACTACCTGCCGAGCCCGCTCGACGTGCCGCCGATGATCGGCCTCGACCCGAAGTCGGGCGACGAGGTGCTGCGCAAGGCCTCTCCGGACGAGCCCTTCTCGGCGCTCGCCTTCAAGGTCATGTCGGATCCGTACGTCGGCAAGCTCACGTACTTCCGCGTCTACTCCGGCAGGATCAAGTCCGGCGACCGAGTGATGAACACGACGACCGGCAAGACCGAGCGCGTCAGCCGCATCCTGCAGATGCACGCGAACCACCGCGAAGAGCGCCACGAGATCATGGCCGGCGAGATCGCCGCCGGCGTCGGCCTCAAGGCGACGACGACGGGCGACACGCTCGCCGCGGAGAACGCGCCGATCGTGCTCGAGTCGATGACGTTCCCGGAGCCGGTGATCGCCGTCGCCGTCGAGCCGAAGTCGAAGGCCGACCAGGACAAGCTGGGCGCCGGCCTCGCACGCCTCTCGGAAGAGGATCCGACCTTCCGCGTCTCGACCGACGAGGAGACGGGCCAGACGATCATCGAGGGCATGGGCGAGCTCCACCTCGAGATCATCGTCGACCGCCTCAAGCGCGAGTTCAACGTCGACGCGAACGTCGGCCGGCCGCAGGTCGCGTACCGCGAGACCGCCGGCAAGCCGGTGGAGCGCATCCGCGAGAAGTTCGTCCGCCAGACCGGCGGCTCGGGCCAGTTCGCGGACGTCGTGATCAACCTCACGCCGCAGAAGCCGGGCGACGGCTACGAGTTCTCCGACCGCATCGTCGGCGGCAAGATCCCGAAGGAGTTCATCCCGGCCGTGGACGCCGGCATCAAGGAAGCGATGAACTCCGGTGTGCTCGCGGGCTACCCGATCGTCGACGTGAAGGTCGAGCTGACGGACGGGTCGTACCACGAGGTCGACTCGAGCGAGCGCGCGTTCAAGATCGCCGGTTCGATGGCCTTCAAGGAGGCCATGAAGCGCTCCAAGCCGAAGTTGCTCGAGCCCGTGATGGCCGTCGAGGTGACGACGCCGGAGGACTACCTCGGCGACGTGATGGGAAACCTCAACAGCCGCCGCGGCAGCATCGAGTCCATGAACCCGCTGGGGAACGCACAGATCATCAAGGCCAGCGTGCCGCTGTCGGAGATGTTCGGGTACGCCACCGACCTGCGCTCGATGACGCAGGGGCGCGCCAATTTCACCATGCAGTTCGATCGCTACGAGGAAGTGCCTCAGTCGATCGCGAGCGACATCATCGACGCTCGGTCCTAACTCGGTAACGAAGGAGAGCAGGAGCCACCAATGGCCAAGCAGAAGTTCGAGCGCACCAAGCCGCACGTCAACGTCGGCACCATCGGTCACATCGACCACGGCAAGACGACGCTGACCGCCGCGATCACCAAGGTCCTCGCGGAGACGCAGGGCGGCACCGCCGTCGCCTTCGACCAAATCGACAAGGCGCCGGAAGAGCGGCAGCGCGGCATCACGATCAACACCGCGCACGTCGAGTACGAGACGGCGAACCGCCACTACGCGCACGTCGACTGCCCGGGTCACGCCGACTACATCAAGAACATGATCACGGGCGCAGCGCAGATGGACGGCGCGATCCTCGTGGTCTCGGCGGCGGACGGCCCCATGCCGCAGACGCGCGAGCACATCCTCCTCGCCCGCCAGGTCGAGGTGCCGGCGATCGTCGTCGCCCTCAACAAGGCTGACATGGTCGACGACCCCGAGCTGCTCGAGCTCGTCGAGCTCGAGGTGCGCGAGCTGCTCTCGAAGTACGAGTTCCCCGGCGACGACATCCCCGTCATCCAGGTCTCGGCGCTCAAGGCGCTCGAGGGCGACGAGGAGTGGACGCCGAAGATCCTCGAGCTCATGGAAGCGGTCGACGCGCACATTCCCGAGCCGACCCGCGACATCGACAAGCCGTTCCTCATGCCGATCGAGGACGTCTTCACGATCACCGGCCGCGGCACCGTCGTCACCGGCCGCATCGAGCAGGGCAAGATCGTGGTCGGCGCCGAGGTCGAGATGATCGGGATCCATCCCGAGGTCTCGAAGACGGTCGTCACCGGGCTCGAGATGTTCCAGAAGACGCTCGACTTCGCGCAGGCCGGCGACAACGCGGGCCTGCTGCTGCGCGGCACGAAGCGCGAGGAGGTGGAGCGCGGCCAGGTGCTCGCGAAGCCGGGCTCGATCAAGCCGCACACGCACTTCAAGGCCGAGGTCTACGTGCTGTCGAAGGAGGAGGGCGGCCGTCACACGCCGTTCTTCAACAACTACCGCCAGCAGTTCTACTTCCGCACGACGGACGTGACCGGCGCAGTCAAGCTTCCGGAGGGCCAGGAGATGGTCATGCCGGGCGACAACACGAACATGGATATCGAGCTCATCCAGCCGATCGCCATGGATCAGGGTCTCCGCTTTGCCATCCGCGAAGGCGGCCGCACCGTCGGCGCCGGCGTGGTCACCGAGATCCTCAACTAGCGAACGACGACTGAGTGAAAGGGGGCACCGGTGGCGCAACAGAAGATCCGCATCAGGCTGAAGGGCTATGACCATCAGCAGGTCGACAAGTCCGCGAAGGACATCGTCGACACGGCTCAGCGCACCGGTGCCACCATCACCGGGCCTGTGCCGCTGCCGACCGAGAAGAACGTCTACTGCGTGATCCGGTCTCCGTTCAAGGACAAGGACTCGCGGGAGCACTTCGAGATCCGCACGCACAAGCGGCTGATCGACATCCACTCGCCGACCCCGAAGACGGTCGACTCGCTCATGCGGCTCGACCTCCCGGCCGGCGTCGACATCGAGATCAAGCTTTAGCCATGCGCGGAATCCTCGGCAAGAAGATCGGGATGACGAGCCTCTTCGACGAGGAGAGCGGCGTCGTGACGTCGGTCACCGTGATCGAGGCGGGCCCGTGCCCGGTCG
>DATCOE010000062.1:0-13607 GCA_036564885.1 Gaiellaceae bacterium
CCGCGGCAACGACCACCGCGGCAACGACCACCGCGGCAACGACCACCGCGGCAACGACCACCGCGGCAACGACCACCGCGGCAACGACGCCGAAGCCGGCACCGAAGCCGAAGCCGAAGCCCGCTGCAGTGAAGGCCGCGAGCTCGACTCTCGCCCAGCCCGCCGTCCGTAGCGTCGGCCTGACGGGTTGAACGACGTCCTTGCTGGAGCCCGACCGGCTCCAGCGACCACGAGCGGGCGGCGTAGCCGCCCGCTCGTCTCTGCTCTGGCGCAGGCAGCTATACAGGAGCCGTGACCATGCGCACCCCCCGCTTCCGGCTCGCACTGGCAGCGCTCGTACTCTGCGCCGCGACGTGGACGGGGGCGGCGTCGGCGCAACCCGGCACACGCGTGGTCGTGAAGCCGACCCAGCAGCTGGCGGCGCTCCTCCGTGTGCACGAGGTGTTCTCGAAGCCCGCTCGAGATTCAGCGCCGCTCGGGCTGGTGCGGGCGCGGCGGCCGCTCACGAGAGAGCGGACCGTGCTTCCGGTTCTCGGTGAGAGAACCGGCGCCAACGGGCTCAGGTGGCTGCACGTCAGGCTTCCCGGGCGCCCGAACGGACACACGGGGTGGATCGGCCGACGCGCGACGGTTCGCGCCGTCACCCACTGGCACATCGTCGTCGACACCTCCCGTCGACGAGTGACCGTCTACCGGGCCGGTCGCCGCGTGCGGATCTTCAAGGCCGTCGTGGGCAAGCCCTCGACCCCGACGCCGCCCGGCCAGTTCTTCGTCGAGGAATCGATCGCGTTGCGGGCCGGCGATGTCGGCGCGCCGTTCGCGCTCGCATTGAGCGCCCGCTCCAACGTGTTGCAGGAGTTCGACGGAGGCCCGGGCCAGGTCGCCCTGCACGGGTTGTCGAACGTCGGCGGCGTCCTCGGCACCGCCGTCTCCCACGGCTGCGTGCGCCTTGGCAACGACATGATGCGCTGGCTGGCCGTCCGCATCGGCCCCGGCGTGCCGGTCACCATCAAGGGCTGAGCCCCCGACCCTCTTTCCACGGTCGGGGGCTCGACCGTGCCGCGTCAGCCCGCCGTCACTGCCCAGCTGCCGTAGCTGAAGAAGCCTCCGCCCGCTGTCGAGTTGACGAAGATCGTCGCGCCCGAGCGGTTGACCGCGTTGAACGCCACGCCGGCTGTGTTCGTGCGGGACTCCTCGTAGATGCACAGGAACCCGGCCTGCGCCTGCGGGAAGGTGGCGTTGCCTGGGCACTGCGCCGGTGCCGCCGCTCCCTGGAGCACGATCCTCACCGTCGGGACCGTCGCCAAGGCGTAGATGAAGGAGATCGACGTATTGGCGAGCGCACCCGCCGCGGCGGCGGTGCCGCCGTTGTTGTAGGTGCCGCGGACCGTCTTCCCGGACGGAAGCCCGTCGGGGAACGGGCCGGCCGGGCCGGCAGCTCCGGCAGGTCAGGCAGCTCCGGCAGGTCAGGCAGGTCCGGCAGGTCCGGCTCCGACCTCGTTGAAAAGAACCGGAACCCGCACACGCGTGCGGGTTCCGGACATGGAGCCAGGCGGGCTCGAACCGCCGACCTCCTGGGTGCGATCCAGGCGCTCTCCCAGCTGAGCTATGGCCCCGGGCTCGGCGCAAGTTTAGCCAGACGCCGGCGCGGCCGCGCCCTGCGCGTGGTCCATCAGCTTCCCGTCGCGGATGGTCTTCTCCATGTCCTTCGACTCCTCGCGGTACCAGCTGCCGTCCTCGAGCTCGATCGCGGGATAGAGCCGCTGGCCGGTGTGCTCCTGGATCTCGTCGCGCTTGCCGCGCCGCAGCGGGCCGATCGCGCGCTCGTACTCGATTCCCAGGTCCTCGAGCGCCTTCTCGATCTTCCAGCAAGGGTGGCCTCCGACCTTGAACCAGACGCACGAGCAGCGATGGAGCTTGACGGCCATGCGGCCTCCTTCGGTTGGACACGCGACGCAAACCTACGATACGCCCGTGCGTGCAATCGTCCTAGATGCGTCCGGGCAGCCGCGGCTCGCGGACCTGCCCGCGCCCGAGCCGTCGCTCGAGGTGCTCGCGTGCGGGCTTTGCGGCTCCGACGTCGAGAAGATCGGCCGTGCGCCCGCGGGCACGGTGCTCGGGCACGAGGTCGTCGTGCGCGCGGCGTCGGACCGGGAGGCACTGATCCATCACCGACCGTGCGGCGCGTGCGCGCGCTGCCGCGCGGGCCACGAATCGACGTGCGAGCGCTTCGCCGAGGCGACGATCGTGCCCGGCGGGCTCGCAGAGCGGGTCGTCGCGACCGAGGGCGTCGTGATCCCGGACGAGATCGACGACGCGCGCGCGACGATGGTCGAGCCGCTCGCCTGTGTCCTGCGCGGCGCCGAGCAGGTGCCACGCGGACGCGTGCTCGTGGTCGGCAACGGCTTCGTCGGCCGGCTCTTCACCTCGGTGCTCGAGCGGCGCGGCGACGAGGTGTTCGCGATCGACGCCGACCCGCGCCGCGCCGGCCGCGCGCCGGACGGGCCGGTCGACGCGGCTGTCGTCTGCGCGGGCGGCGGTGCGGAGTCGGCGTTCGCGGCCGTCGAGCCGGGCGGCACGGTGCTCCTGTTCGCGGACGCAGGCGCACTGCCCGCCGAGCCCGTCTACCGGCGCGAGCTGACGGTGGTCGGCTCGCGCTCAGCGACGCCCGAGGCGATGCGCGTCGCCGCGTCGCTCCTCCCCGAGCTCGATCTACCGGAGCCGCTAGTGCTGCCGCTCGACCGCTTCCCCGAAGGGCTCGACCTGTTTCTCCGCCGGGAGACGTTGAAGGTCGTGTTCGTCCCGTGAGAGCGGCGCGCTTCCACGGCCCCGGCGACCTGCGCATCGAAGACGTCCCCGATCCCCGGCCGGGCCCGGGCGACGTTCTCGTGCAGGTCGACGTCGCGCTCACCGACGGCACCGACCTGAAGGCGTTCCGGCGCGGGCACCCGTTGCTGCTCTCGAAGCTGCCGTCTCTGTTCGGGCACGAGTTCTGCGGGACCGAGGTTGCGACCGGACGGCGCGTCGTCGCGGCGAACTCGGCGCCGTGCGGCGCGTGCGCGGCGTGCGCCCGCGGTGAGGAAGCGCAGTGCGAGAACCTGCTCCCGCTGCTGAACGGGGCGTACGCCGAGCTGCTCGTCGTCCCCGCGCGGATCGCGGGCACCAACCTGCTCCCGGTGCCGCGGTCGCTCGCCTCCGAGGTGGCGGCCCTCGTGGAACCGCTCGCGTGCTGCCTGCACGGCGTCGAGCGAGCCGACGTGCGCGAGGGCCAGACCGTCGCGGTGCTCGGCGCCGGGCCGATCGGGCTGATGCTCTGCGCCTGCATCGTGGATGCGGGCGCACGGCCCGTGCTCGTCGGGGGGCGTGCGCAGCGACGGGCGCTCGGGCCCGACTTCGGCTCGGTGCCGGGCGACGGCGCCGGGGCCGACGTCGCGATCGAGGCGACGGGCACGGCGAAGGGTTGGCGCGACGCGGTCGCGCTCGTGCGCCGCGGCGGCACGGCGGTCGCCTTCAGCGGGCTGCCCTCGCGCACCGAGGTCCCGCTCGACGCGCAGCGGATCCACTACGAGGAGCTGACCCTGCGCGGCGCGTTCCACCACACGCCGCGCACGGTGCGCGCGGCGCTCACCTTCCTCTCGAGCGGCGCGAGGCCGTGGGAGAAGCTTCTGACCCACGAGGTCTCGCTCGACGGGCTGCCGGCCCTCTTCGCCGACCCGCCCGAGGGCTACCTCAAGGCGATCGTCAGGCCGTGAAGAGCGTCAGGTCGGGCTCGCGCTCGCCTCGGAGCAGCGCGAGGTCGACCTCGACGCAGCGGATGCCGCGCGACTCCGCGAGCGTGACCGCCTGCGGCTTGAACTTCTGGGCTGCGAGGACCCCGCGGCACGCGATCTTCGCGGGGTCGGCGCGAATGAACCCGAGGTAGCGCGTCAGCTGCTCGACCGCCTCGATCGTGCCGACGCGCTTGATCTCGACGGCGACCCATTGGCCGTCCTCGTCGCGGCACATGAGATCCACGGGGCCGACCTCCGTCGCCCATTCGCGCCGCACGAGGGTCAGCTCCTCGCCGAGCGAGGCGGGTGCGGCGGCGAGCTCCTCCTGGAGATGGCGCTCGACGCCGTCCTTCTGGAGCGCGGCCGACTCGCCCATGTCGTGGACGACGTCGCTCAACACCTCGACGAGCCGGATCTCGAGCACGTCCTCGGTCTTGAGCTTGCGCACGACGAGCCGCTCGCCCTCGTCCTCCACGAGTGTCGGGGCGGTCATCCAGTTGAGCGGCTTGTAGCCTCCCGCGTCGTCGTGGACGAGCACCGAGCCGTCGTCCTTCAGGATCAGGAGCCGCACGGCCTCGGGGAGGACGGCGTTCAGGCGGCCCGAGTAGCGGACCTCGCAGCGGGCGACGAGCAAGCGCATCGCGTCACCGTACTGTCCCTTTCGGACAGGCGCCCACCGGCCACGTCACGCACCTGATACCGGACGCGGCCATGCGTGACGCGCGAGCCGCCGACGATCGCGTCGGTGCCGCCGTCGAAGCGGACGCAGGCCTTGCCGTTGCCGTCGTAGTGAGGCGACCAGACGATGAGCGTCGCGTCGCGGCCGCCGGCGTCGACGCGCTCGGTGCCCTCCGGCTCGGCACCGCTCCAGACGCAGACGAACGCCATACTGAGCCGCGATGAGTGCGCGTGCACCGAAGATCCTCGCCGTCGCCTCGGCGATCGATCTCGACTTCCTGCTTGGCTGCACGCCCGCGTGGTGGCAGCTCTGGAAGGGCATGAGCGAAGTCGGATGCGACCTGATCGTCACGCCCTACCGGGGTCGCGCGGTCGAGGCGCCCTGGTGGCGCACCGAGCCGAACCCCTGCTACCGAGAGGGCGAGATCTTCGTGAGGAGCCGCGACGCCATCGCCCGCGGAAAGGGCGACACGTACCTGCGGCGGGCCGAGGAGGACCCGCCCGACACGACCCTGGACAAGCTCGTCCGGCAGGCAATCTGGCACTGGGTGACGCCGCGCTGGCAGCGACACCTCGAGCGGATCCTCGAGCGGGAGCGCGACGTCGACGCCGTCGTCGTGTTCGGGGTGCCGATGAGCCACTTCCGGGGGATCCCCGAACGGCTGCGCGAGCGCTTTTCCGTCCCGGTCGTGTTCTACGACGGCGACGTGCCGATGAGTCTGCCCGAGTTTGGCGGCATGGACACGGGCTTCAACAACTACCACGGCGCCGAGCCGGGCGAGTACGACCTCGTCGTCTCCAACTCGGAAGGCGGCCTCGACCGGCTGCGCGAGCTCGGGGCCCGGCGCGCCGAGGTCGTCTTCTGGGCCGCTGATCCCCAGCTCTTCCAGCCGTTGCCCGTGGACAAGCAGATGGACGTCTTCTTCTACGGCTACGGCGACAAGTTCCGCCGCGACTGGATGGCAACGATGGTCGGGGAGCCGAGCCGTCGCCTACCCGATGTCGATTTCGTCCTGGGCGGCCGCGACTTCCGCGGCGACACCGGCCGGGCGCGGGAGATCGGGGACGTCCCGTTCAACGTGTTCGGGCGGGCGATCTCGGGGGCCCGCGTCAACCTGAACATCACGCGCCGTGCCCACGCGAGCGTGTACGCCTCGTCCACGTCCAGGCCATTCGAGCTGGCCATGGCCGGCGCGGCGATCGTCTCCAACCCGTACGAGGGCATCGAACGCTGGTTCGAGCCGGGCCGCGAGCTGCTCGTCGTCTCGAACGCCGACGAGGCCGCCGACGCCTACCGCGAGCTCCTCGAAGACACCGCCCGTGCCGAGGAGCTCGGCCGTGCGGCCCGAGAGCGGGCGCTCGACGAGCATACGTACCTGCACCGTGCGCGGCAGCTGCTCGAGCTGATCGGAATCTCGGTCCCGGCGATGACGGGAGTCGGACGGTGAGCGAAGCCTCCGAGCACACTTCCGACAGCGGTACGTATTGGAAGGAACACGTGCTGAGCTGGGAAGCCGGCGCCTACTACAAGGACAGGCACACGAGGCCTTCCTTCTGGGACCGGACGTCCTCGATCTTCCGGGGGCGGGCGATGTACGTCCGCATGGAAGCGGCCTCGCAGCTCGTCTCCGCGCACGTAGAAGGGCTGCGGGTGCTCGACATCGGCTGCGGGTCGGGACGATTCGCGTTCGAGTTGCTGGAGGCAGGCGCGCAGCGCGTGATCGGCGTCGACGTTTCCCCCGCCGCCATCGAAGCGGCCAACGCGCGCCGCGGGCAAAGCTCTTCCGTCGACCGGCTCGACTTCAGGGTCATGGATCTGACCGATCCAGACGTGAGGCTTCCGCAGGTCGATCTGATCACCGCGCTCGGTGTGATCGAGTACTTCGATGCTCCGGCGCTTTCCGCTCTGCTCGGGAAATTCGACACCCGATATTTTCTGATCGACTTTCCCGATGCTGACGGACGAAAGCGGAACCGGCTGAGCTGGTACCTCCGTCAGGTGTACCTGCACGTCAACAAGTGCCCTGGCGTCCATCTCTATACCCAGGACGAGTTCCGGCGTATGGCCGCAGAGCATGGCATCGAGGCGGTGCGGTATGCGCACCGCTCCAGTTTCGACTACGTAACGAACCTCCCACAATCATGAGCCGCAAGATCGCCTGCATCACATTGGACGTGGAGGCGGACTTCAACGACCCAGACGGACGAATCCTCCTGTTCGAGGACGAGGCTTCTTGCATCAGTACGCGAGGATCATCGAAGACAACGGCGTCAAGCTCACGGCTTTTCTCGCCACATCGCTACTCGACAGGTACGGCGATCAGTACCGGCGGCTGCGTGAGTTGATTCCGGTGGAGTTTGAGATTCACTCGCACGCCCATGACTTGCGGAATCCATGCTCGCGCGCCGATATCGAGGCGGCCGTGAGCGCATTCCGCGGATTCGCCGGCAAGGATCCCACCGGCTATCGCGCGCCCGTCGGACAAGTCACGCGCGAGGGTCTGGATACGTTGCTCGATCTGGGCTTCCGTTACGACTCGAGCATCTATCCATCCGTCCGGCCGGGGAGGCCGGGGTATAACAACCTGCATTTGCCGATCGCGCCGTTCAAGATCACGCGGGACGCAAAGTCGATCATCGAGGTGCCGTTCGCGTGTCTTTCGGGCGTGCGGCTGGTCTTCTCGCTGAGCTACGTCAAGCTGCTGGGCTGGAGGACATACGATCAGCTGATGAAGCTGTTCCCTCTGCCCGATCAAGTCGCCGTGCTGTCGCACCCATACGATCACTACTTCCATCTGCTGCCGGACGACGTCAGAGGCTGGGAAAAGCCGCTGCTCCGGCGCAACGCCCGTTCCGCTTTCGAACTGCTGGAGAAGATGCTGCGTTTCTTGCGCGCGCGAGGGTACGAATTCGAGTTCATGAGCGGCCTGTGCGATCACCTTGAGGCGAATCCGCTGCGAGAGATCCCGATCGAGAGGGTGATTCGCGAGCGCTCGAGATAGAAGCGCCACGGGTGACTGGAAAACTCACTCCTGAGCGGCTCGTCTGGGCGCTCGCCGTTCTTGCGGGCGTGCTCACGCTCTGGAATGCGGCCGCGTACCCGACCGGCGCGGGCTACGACGCCGCCTCGCACAAGGAGTACGCCGACTTCCTGATCCAGCACCACCGGCTCCCGGTGCGGAACGAGACGCCGGAGTACTACTCGCCGCCGCTCTACTTCAGCCTCGCCGGCGGCGTCACGTGGATCGGGAGGCAACTCGGGCTCGGCGAGCCGCACAAGCTCGGCCAGTTCCTGAACGTGCCGCTGGTCGTCGGCGCGGTGCTGCTCGCCGCCGCGCTCGCGCGCCTGCTCTGGCCGGAACGGCGCTGGCTCGCGCCCACAGCGGCCGCCTACGTCGCGCTCTCGCCGGTGCTGATGCGGACGGCGGCGATGTTCCATCCCGAGCCGGCCGATCTCTTCGCATCCGTGCTCGCCGCCTACCTCGCCGCGCGCATCCTCGTGCAGCGGCGCTACGGGAAGGGCGCGGCGATCGGGCTCGGCGTCGCGCTCGGCGCCAACCAGATGGTGCGGCAGTTCGGGCTCTACACGCTCGCCGTCGTCGCGCTCGTGTGGCTCGCCGCGCTCTGGGGGCGCACGGAAGAGCGGCGCGCTCTGTTCCGCACCGGCCTCGTCGCGCTCGCGGCCTGCGCCGTCGTCGCGGGGCCGTGGTACGGCTATCGCGTCGCGAACTACGCCAACGCGGTCTTCGACCGGCCGCACTCCGCGAAGCCGCTGTTCGAGCGGCAGCCGGCTCGCTTCTACCTGAGCACCGGGCTGCCCGGCGTCTTCACGCAGCCGTACCGTCCGCACCTGCAGAACCTCGCCTGGCCGGAGACCTACTCGGACATCTGGGGCGACTGGTACGGGGTCTTCAACTGGTCGCTCGAGGAGCAGGGAAAGCCGAGTCAGGCGCACGTCGACTGGCTCGTGGCGCAGAACGCGATCGGGATCCTGCCGACGGCGATCGCCCTCGTCGGCTGGCTCGCGCTGCTCGGCCGCTCGCTGCGGCGACGCTCGCCGACCGGCCTGCTCGTGGGGCTGATGCCGCTCGCGGCGCTCGCCGGCTACTTCTACTTCGCGATCGCGTATCCGGTGCCCGACGGCGACGTGCTCAAGCCCACGTTCATGCTCTCCTCGCTCTGGGCCTGGGCGCTGTGCTTCGCGTGGGGAGCCTCGCACCTGCCGCGGCGCGTCGTCCCGGTGCTCATCGTCCTCGGGCTACTCGACCTGCCGTTTCTCGTCTACACCGGATCGGGCGGGCTGTTCTAGCCCGGATCCGCCGCCTCAGTCGCGCGTGACGCGCGAGCCGCCGACGATCGCGTCGGTGCCGTCGTCGAAGCGAACCCAGGCCTTGCCCTTGCCGTCGTAGTCGGGCGACCAGACGACGAGCGTTGCGTCGCGGCCACCAACGGTCACGCGCTCGGTGCCCTCGGGCTCGGCGCCGCTCCAGACCCGCACGAACGGGTTGTGCTCGCGCTCACGGCCGATCGTCGTCTCGTCGGTGTGGCCCGGGAGCACGCGCAGCTCGTCAGGGAGCGTCATGAAGCCGTCCATCACGGAGGCCCGCACCTGGGCGAGATCGCCGCCCCCGACCGCGTCCTTGAACAGGGTGTCGCCGGTGAACAGGACCTCGTCGTCGACGAGGAAGGCGACCATGTCGTCGGAGTGGCCGGGCGTCGCGAACCCGCGGACGCTCAGGTCTCCCCACTCCCAACGACCCGGCCCGGCGACGACGTCGATGCCGAAGCGGGCGCGGAGCTCGTCCTCGTGGACAACGTGGTCGGGGTGCGAGTGCGTGCGCAGCACCACGGCCGGGGTAGCGCCCCAGGCCTCGACGGCGGCGACCAGCGGGGCCACGTCGGCGCCGGAGTCGACGAACACCGCCGCCCCTCCCTCCCGGTCGGCGATCACGAAGGAGTTCGAGAGCCAGTCCGGATGCATGCTCCGCTCGATCAGCACCACGCTAGGCTAACCGAGCACCGGAGCCTGTGCACACCTAGGAGGAGGACGGATGGCCGGTCTGATGGCACGCGTATCGCTGATCTTGAAGGCGAAGTTCTCGAGGCTGCTCAACCGGGCGGAAAACCCGAACGAGACGCTCGATTACTCCTACGAGCAGATGCAACAGCAGCTCCAGAACGTGAAGCGCGGCGTCGCCGACGTCGTCACCGCGAAGAAGCGGCTCGAGCTCCA
Source organism: Gaiellaceae bacterium (assembly GCA_036564885.1). Taxonomy (GTDB): domain Bacteria; phylum Actinomycetota; class Thermoleophilia; order Gaiellales; family Gaiellaceae; genus Palsa-739. Next base: position 9,682 of record DATCOE010000062.1, read on the forward strand.
GACGGCGAAGCTCGAGCAGAACGTCGTCAAGCTCGAGACGCAGGCGCGCCAGGCACTCGCTGCGAACCGCGAGGATCTCGCCCGGCAGGCGCTCGAGCGCAAGGCGGCCGCGCAGGCGCAGCTCCAGGGCCTCGACGAGCAGGTCAAGCAGCTCCAGGAGCAGCAGGAGAAGCTCGTCACCGGCCAGCAGACGCTCGAGGCCCGGATCGAGGGCTTCCGCTCGCAGAAGGAAGTGCTGAAGGCCCAGTACTCGGCCGCCGAGGCGCAGGTCAAGATCGGCGAGGCCGCGACCGGGATCGGGCGCGGCATGCAGGACACCGGCCTCGCGATCCAGCGCGCGAAGGAGAAGACCGAGCAGCTGCAGGCCCGCGCGTCGGCGATCGACGAGCTGACATCGAGCGGAGCGCTCGAGGACTTCACCGCCGGCGACCAGACGCAGCTCGACCGCGAGCTCGCCCAGATCTCCACCACGGGCCAGGTCGACCAGGATCTCGCCCGGCTCAAGGCCGAGGTCGGCGCAGGCGACGGCGGGAAGGAGCTCGGCTCGGGCGAGGAGCCGGCAAAGCAGTAGGCGTGGCTCTCACCGACATCCTCTTCGGGCGGAAGAAGCTGAAGGAGCCCGCAGCCGACCGGCTGTTCGCGATCACGACCGCCGCGGTGACGCTCGACGTGGAGTGCGGCCTGAAGCCCGCCGGCGTGGGCGCCGTGATCTTCAAGCCCCTGTCGGCCGGCGAGTTCGCGCAGGCCGACACGGACATCGAGGAGCTGCTGGCGTCGGTGGCCAAGGAGTCGGGCTCGAAGCTCGACCGGCAGAAGGACTCGTTCGGCTTCGAGTGGATCGTGATCCACGACCCCGACCTCGAGGACCAGGTGACGGCCGTGCACGCGGTGGCGAGCGAGCTCCAGGCGCGCGGCTTCGGCGGCCAGCTGCTCGCGGCGGCCTTCCGCTTCGACGGCGGCGGCAAGCCCGTCTACTGGATCTACGGCTTCAAGACGGGCACCTTCTGGCCGTTCGTCCCGACGGGCGAGAAGCAGCAGCGCGACAACGCCCGCGAGCTCGAGCTGAAGGCGAAGCTCGAAAAAGAGCTGCCGGTCGAAGCCGATCTCTCGCGCTGGCTCGCGCTGTACGACGCGCCGATCTAGCAGTTAGGCGACGGGACGGCCCATCTCGCGGGAGATCGCCGCGAGCGCGGCGAGCCGCTTCTCCATCGGCGGGTGATCCATGAAGATCTCGCCGACCTGTGTACGCCAGTTGGTCGGGACGATGAAGAAGGCGTTCATGCCGGCGACCTTGCGAAGGTCCTGCTGTGGGATCTGCGTGATGCCGCTCGCGATCTTCTGGAGCGCACTCATCAGATGCTCGGGAGTGCCGGTCATCAGGGCCGAGCCGCGGTCTGCGGCGTACTCGCGGTAGCGCGAGATCATCCGGATCAGGATGAAGCTGACGGCGTACGTGACGACCGATGCGACGAAGATGATCAGCCAGACCGGAACCTGGTTGTTGCCGTTGTTGTTGCTGCGGTTGCCGCCGCCCATGCCGCCGCCCCACATGCCGAAGTAGAGGCCCCAACGCGTGATCAGCGCCGCGAGCATCGCGAAGAAGCTCGCCAACGTCATGATCAGGACGTCGCGGTTCGCGATATGCGAGAGCTCGTGCGCGAGCACCGCCTCGACCTCCTGCGGCTCGAGCCGGCGCCACAGCCCCTCGGTCACCGCGACGGCGGCGTGCTTCGGGTTCCGGCCGGTGGCGAAGGCGTTCGGAACGTCCGAAGGGACTACGGCGATCCGCGGTTTGGGCAGCCCCGACAGCGCGCAGAGCCGCTCGACCACGGCGTGCAGGTCGGGCGCGTCCTGCTGCGAGACGATCTTCGCGCCGGACGCTGCGAGCGCGAGCTTGTCGGAGGTCCAGTACTGGAAGACGGCGATGCCGACGACGATGAGAAGCATCGGCACGAGGCCGACGTTCAGCACCTGCAGCAGGACGACCGCGAAGCCAACGTAGAGGAGGCCGAGCAGTGCGGTGGTGGCGAGCATCCGAACGGTGAGCCCGGCGTCGCGTCCGAAGGACTTGCGTTTCACGCCTTCAATCGTAGCTTCGAGTGCCAGGCGTACGTTGTCCCCGGCTCCCCGCGCAGCAGATGGGTAAAGTTGCCCTCCGATGCGTCGCCTCGCCCTCACTTCCCTCGCCGCCCTCGCCGGGGCAGCGCTGCTCTCGGGCTGCGGCTCGGAAGGCGTCGTGTCTCCGACCCCGGCGACGGTCGTCGGCTCGCTGCCCACGCCGACCCTCGAGCCGGCGACGGCTGCGTTCAAGCTGAAGGGCGACCCCGCCGCGGGCAAGGGCCTCTTCACGAAGTCCGGCTGCGTCGGCTGCCACACGCTCGCCGACGCGCACGCCACCGGCACGGTCGGGCCGAACCTCGACCAGGCGAAGCCGGACTACCGCAAGGCGACGGCGCGCGTCACGCTCGGCAAGGGCGCGATGCCGTCCTTCAAAGGCCAGCTCTCCGACCAGCAGATCGCCGACGTCGCCTCATACGTGGTGAAGGCGACCGGCGGCACTCCGTAACGCCGGTCGAGCTTCCCCCGGCGTTCCCGCGCAGAGTCGCGGCCTTCGCCTTCGATCTCGATCGCACGCTGATCGCGGAGGACTCCGTCCTGCGTCCGCGCACGCGGGAGGCGATCGGCGCCGTGCGGGCCGCCGGCGCACACGTGATCGTCGTGACCGGCCGCATGTTCCGCTCGACGCGGCCGTTCGCCGTCGAGGCAGGGCTCGACGAACCGCTCGTCTGCTACCAGGGCGCCGTCGTGGCGGACCCTGTGACCGGGGAGTTCCTGCGCCAGGTCTGCATTCCGCGGCCGGCCGCGCTCGAGGCGATCGACGCGGTGATCGAGGCCGGGTTCCACATCAACTGCTACGTCGACGACGAGCTGTACGTGGCCGAAGTGACGCCCGAGGCCCGCGCCTATGCGGGCTTCCAGGGCCTCGAGATCCACGAGGTTGGCGACCTGCGCGAGTGGCTCAGCGCAGACCCGACGAAGCTCGTCGCGGTCGGAGATCCCGACGCGCTCGACGCGCTCGAGGACGTGCTGAAGCCGCGCTTCCGCGGACGCCTGTTCGTCTCGAAGTCGCTCCCCCACTTCCTCGAGTTCGCGCACCCGGACGTGAACAAGGGCTCGGGCCTCGCGTTCGTCGCGGAGCGGCTCGGCTTCACGGCCGCCGAGACGGTCGCGGGGGGCGACGGCGAGAACGACCGCGAGCTGCTCGACTGGGCCGGCTTCGGCGTCGCCGTCGCCAACGCGCACGACGACATCCTGAGCCGCGCCGATCTGATCGTCCCGTCCGTGCAGGAAGAAGGAATCGCACTCCTGCTGGAGGCCTACTTAGAGGCCTGATGCGCATCGGTCGCACGCACGGCTGATCCACATCACGCCTCTAGACTCCCTCTCGTGATCGACGCACGCGCAGCCCGCAACGACCCCGACGGCTTCCGGCGCCGGCTCGCGCGCAAGGGCGCGGCCGAGCAGTTCGACAGCTGGCTTGCCGCCGATGAGCGCTGGCGTGCACTCGTTCCGCGCGTCGACGAGCTCCGCGGCAAGACGAAGCTGAAGGGCAAGCCCACGCCGGAGCAGCTCGAGGAGCTGCGCGGCGTGAAGGAGCAGCTCCAGCAGGCCGAGCGGGAACTCGCCGAGGCCGAGGCCGCGCGTGACGAGGTGCTCGGCCTGATCCCGAACCCGCCCGACGACTCGGCCCCGGACGGCGACACCGACGAGGACGCGGAGGAGATCCGCCGCTGGGGCGAGCCGCCCGTGCTCGCGGACGCGAAGGAGCACACCGAGATCGGGCGCTTCGACATGGAGCGCGCCGCACGGCTGTCCGGCGCGCGCTTCGGCTTCATGATCGGCGACACGGCGCTGCTCGCGATGGC
>DATCOE010000063.1:0-11629 GCA_036564885.1 Gaiellaceae bacterium
CGGCACGCGGTCGAGGTGCACGTCGATGCCGACCCCGTCGCCCGCCATCTCGGAGAGCGACGACGCGAGCCCGGCGGCGCCGCAGTCCTGCAGCGACTCGACGAGCCCCGACTCCACGAGCTCGACGGAGACCTCGATCAGCTTCTTGCCCATGAAGGGGTCGCCGACCTGCACCGTCGGGCGCTTGTCCGCGTCGTCCTCGCCGAGCTCCTGGCTCGCGAGCACCGAGGCGCCGCCGATGCCGTCGCGCCCGGTCGTCGCCCCGTAGAGCACGACGAGGTTCCCGGGGCCCTGCGCCTTGGCCGACTGGAGCCTCCCCGAGTCGATCAGGCCGACGCACATCGCGTTGACGAGGCAGTTGCCCGCGTAGGCCTCGTGGAAGACGGTCGCGCCGCCGACGTTCGGCACGCCCACGCAGTTGCCGTATTGGCCGATGCCGCCCACGGCGCGCGAGAAATGGTGGTCGGGCTTCGCGAACCAGAGCCCGTCGAGCAGCGCGACCGGCCGCGCGCCCATGGCGATGATGTCCCGCAGGATGCCGCCGACGCCGGTGGCCGCGCCCTGGAACGGTTCGACCGCCGACGGGTGGTTGTGGGACTCGACCTTGAACGCGACCGCAAGCCCCTCGCCGAGGTCGAGGACGCCGGCGTTCTCGCCGGGTCCCTGCAGCACGCGCTCGCCGGACGACGGCAGCCTGCGCAGCAGCGGCGCCGAGTGCTTGTAGCCGCAGTGCTCCGACCAGAGCAGCGAGAAGACCGCCAGCTCGAAGTGGTTCGGTTCGCGGCCGAGGAGCTCCCGGATACGTTCGGCTTCCCAGTCGGTGAGACCGAGAGCGCGATGGAGCGGCTGTTCCGCGACCTGCGTCAGGTGATCCAGTGTAACCGGGGCACGCGACGACCGAGGACGACGAAACAATTGACGGCTCCGGCGCGTTCGAACCCTTGTGAACCGGCGTCATCTGGCGATGCTGATCGGCCTCGCCCTCGTTTGGAGCGCCTCCTTCATGTTCATCAAGGTCGCCGTCCGGGAGCTCGCCCCCGCGACCCTCGTCGTGGGGCGGGTGGGCCTCGCCGCGCTGACCCTCGCCGTCGTCGTGCCGCTCATGGTCGGCGGCAGGCAGACCGTCGCCGAGCTGCGGGCGAATGCGGGCTGGCTCGTCGTCGTGGCGCTCGTGAACACGGCGATCCCGTTCTGGCTCCTGTCCTGGGGGGAGACGCGGATCGACTCCGGGCTCGCGTCGATCATCCAGGCGGCGGTGCCGATCTTCGTCGCCGTCGTCTCGTTCGGATTCTTCCGTGAGGTGCGTGTGACGGGAGCGCGGCTCGTGGGCACGGGGATCGGGTTCGTCGGCGTCGCGCTGCTCGTGGGCGCGCAGCCGCACGGGAAGGTGCTCGGCGCGCTCGCCGTCGTCGGCATGGCCTTCGGGTACGCCGTCGGCGGCCTGCTGATGGGACGGCACCTGAGCGGCGTTCGGCCGCTCGTGATCGCGCTCGCCTCCACCGGCGTCTCGGCGCTCGTCCTCGCGCCCTTCGGCATCGCTCAGGCGCCCCACCACACGCCGGGCTGGAAGGCGATCGGCGCGGTCGTCGTGCTCGGCGTCCCCGGCACCGCCTTCGCCTACCTCCTCTTCTTCGGGCTGATCGTCGGCGCCGGCGCGTCCTACGCGTCGCTCGTCACGTACCTGATCCCCCCGATCGCCCTCACCTATGGGGCCGTGTTCCTCGGCGAGCGCTTCGGGGCGACCGCGTTCGGGGGGCTCGCGCTCATCCTGGGCGGCGTCGCCCTCGGCACGGGAGCGATCGGAACCACGCGCTTCCGGCGGCGGCTAGCCTCGGAGGCGTGAGCCGCCGGTACCTCTTTCTGCTCCTCGTGCTGGGAGCGATCTGGGGCTCCTCGTATCTCTTCATCAAGGTCGGCGTCCGCGAGCTGTCGCCCGCGGCGCTGATCGAGATCCGCCTCGCGTGCGCTGTTCCGTTGCTGGTCGCCTTCGCGGCGTCGCGCTACGGCTGGCGCGCGATCGGCGAGGCATGGCGGGAAGGGCTCGTGCTTGGCGTCCTCAACGCGGCGGTGCCGTTCACGCTGATCGCCTGGGGCGAGAAGTACGTCGACTCCGGTGTCGCGGCGGTGGCGAACTCCTCGGTACCGATCTTCGTCGCGCTGCTCGCGGTCTGGTTCGCGCCCGCCGAGCGCTCGACCGGCCTGCGCCTCGTGGGGATCCTGCTCGGCCTCGCCGGTGTCGCGATCCTCGCCGGCGTGCACCCCGCCGGAGGTTGGAAGGGTGCCGCCGGCACGGGCGCCGTCGTCGTCGCCTCGGTCTCGTACGCCGCCGCGAACCTCTACGCCGGCAAGCGGATGTCGGTGGGCGGACCGGTGCTCGCCGCCTCGTCGATGTCGATCGCCTTCGTCGTGCTGTTGCCGCTCGCGCTCGTCTCGCTGCCGTCGCATGCGCCCGGGTGGAAGTCCGTCGGCTCGGGCGTGATCCTCGGCCTGGCGGGCACGGCGCTGGCGCAGATCCTGTCGTACCGGATGATCCGCATCTACGGCTCGTCGCGGTCGGTGCTCGTGGCGTACACGCTGCCTGCGTTCGCACTCTTCTACGGCGCCGTGTTCCTCTCGGAGCCGCTCAGCCTTCAGAAGCTGGCGGGCCTCCTCCTCATCTCGGGTGGTGTCGGCCTCGGCTCCGGGGTGTGGCGGATGGCGCGCCGCACGCCGGTCGTGCAGGCGCCGTGAGCGGTGTCGCGGTTCGGCGGGCGCGCCCGGACGACGTGGACTTTCTGCTCGAGCTGATCACGGGCGAGGAGACGAGGCCCTTTCTGGGCGGGGCGGACCAGGTGACGCGCGAGGATCTGCTCGAGGAGATCGAGCGCTCGGAGCGCGAGCCGGACGCATTCGGCAGGTTCGTGATCGAGGTCGCCGGCGAGCGGGCCGGCTCGGTGGGCTTCCGCGTCGTCAACGAGCGCAACCGGATCGCCGAGGCAGGACGGTTCGCCCTCCAGCCGCGCTTCCGCGGCCGCGGCATCGGCGACGAGGCGGCCCGCCTGTTCCAGCGGCATCTCCTCGTCGACCTCGACCTGCACCGCGTCGAGCTTCAGATCTACGGCTTCAACGAGCGTGCGATCGCGCACGCAGAGCGCACCGGGTACGTGCGGGAAGGCGTGAAGCGCAAGGCGTACCTGAGGAACGGCGAGTGGCAGGACGCCGTGCTCTTCGCGCTGCTGCGTGAGGATCTCGAGGATCCGGCATGAGTCCGCCGCCTCCTGCGAGACTTCGGACATGACCAGATACCTGCACACCATGGTCCGGATCACCGATCCGGCGAAGAGCCGCGCCTTCTACGAGGCGCTCGGGCTCGAGTTCCGCCGCGACATGGACATCGTCCGCAACGGCGAGACCGAAGCGACGAACTACTTCTTCGGCGTCCCAGGCCAGGAAGAAGAGCTGGAGCTCACCTACAACCACGACGGCCGTTCGTACGAGATCGGCACCGGCTACGGGCACGTCGCCTACTCCGTGGACGACCTGGAGGAGACGCTCGCGAAGCTGAAGGAGCAGGGCATCGCGCCGGAGCGCGAGCCGTATCGCGTGAGCGAGGGCGGCTCGCTCATCTGCTTCGTGCGCGATCCCGACGAGTACCGGATCGAGCTGATCGACCGCTCCCGGAAGTAGCGTCAGCCGAGGCTGAAGGCCCGGCGCGCGTTGCCCTCGAGGAAGAGGTCGCGCGTCTCGTCGTCGAGTTCCAGGGCGTCGAGATCCTCGAGGGCCTTCTGGGGCGTGATCATCGGGTAGTTCGTGCCGAAGAGCACCTTCGCACGGCCGTCGCCTTGCATGTAGCGCACGAGCTCCGGCGGGTAGCGGCGGGCGGTGTACGCGGACGTGTCGATGTGGACGTTGCGGTACTTGCGGGCGAGCGCGATCATCTCCTCCGTCCACGGATACCCGATGTGGCCGGCGACGATGACGAGGTCGGGGAAGTCGAGGGCGACGTTGTCGAGATAGGGGATCGGCCTTCCCGTCTCGGACGGTCGGAGAGGGCCTGTGTGTCCGACCTGGGTGCAGAAAGGAACGCCGAGCTCGACGCACTCGGCGTAGAGCGGGTAGTACCGCCGGTCGTCCGGGGGGAGCCCCCACAGCCACGGGATCACACGGAGGCCCTTGAAGCCGAGCTCGGTGACGCAGCGGCGCAGTTCGCGCACTGCCCGCACCGGATCGCGGAGGTCGACTGCGGCGAGGCCGGCGAAGCGCGTGGGACGGGCCTCGACGAGCGCCGCGACGTCGTCGTTCGGGATCAAGGCGCCTTCCGGTGCGTGCCAGGCACTGAGCAGGCCGAACGATACGCCGCCCGCGTCCATCGAGGCGAGCGTCGCCTCGATCGGGAGCTCCTCGGTCGGCGCCGGCTCGCGCGTCCAACGGCGAAGCGAGTCGAACATCTCGTGCTGCTGGAACCGCAGCGTCGGGTGCTGCATCCAGACGTCGATCGCCATGCGGGAAGCCTCTCACGCTGAGGGAGACCGCGGGTAGTCAGCGAACGCACGCGCATCACGTTCGTTCGCTCTTGGTGTGAGCTAGCGGGTTGCGAGCGGCGTGAGCGGCGTCTTGCCGGCGCAGCTCGTGTCGAGGCCTTTCGCTGTGCCGCGGTCGACGAAGCGTCCGACGAGCTCGCCGAGACACCCGAACTGGCCGACCGCGTGTCCCTGGCCGGGCACGGTCACCACGCGACTGTTCGGGAGCGCCTGGCGAAGTCCGGGGAGGTTGCCGATCGGGTCTTGCGGGTCGGCGCCCCCGACGAGCGCGAGCAGCGGAACGCGGGACTGGGGGCGTGTCCAGTCGGAGGGGGCCTCGGCTCGCACGGGCAGATAGCCGCAGACGGCTCGCGAGAGCGCGAGCTGGCCGGTCGTGGCGCCGTCGAGGTAGCTGTGCCACGGCCCGGTGCTGTCGAGGCCGACCCACGGCTCGTTGCACATGATCGACCAGTACATCATCGAGCGAGTCAACTCACCGGACGCGGCGTAATGCGAGAGCGGCCCGTAGTCGCCGACCGCCGCCCGGCTGACGACGAGCGGAATGTACGAGGCCGCTGAGGAGACGAGCGTCATCTGCTGCACGACGCCGGCCAACCCGTCGCCGGTGATCGTGTCTGACGTGGGTAACAGGACGGGCGCTTCGTTCCATTTCGCGATCAGCGAGTCGAGGTCGTCGCGCCAGTGCGGGAACGTGCTGGTGCAGGAGGGCTGCGCCGAGCAGCGCTTCACGATCTGGTCGAGCGCGCGCTCGCCGTTCTCCGCATACCGCGAGAAGAACGGAACGTCGAGGAAGCTGCCGCTGTCCAGGATCATCGTGCGGACCGAGCCGGGGTGGCGCTCGAGGTAGACCTGCGCGGCGGTCGCCCCGTACGAGGTGCCGTAGACGTCGAGGGTTCGATATCCCAGCGCGGCCCGGACGGCGTCGAGGTCGTCCATCGCCGCTCGAGTGCCGTACTGGGCCGGATCGCCCTTCAGCGCGGCGAGGCAGGAGTCGACATAGCTCTTCCTCTCGGCGTCCGTGTCGATCGGTCCTGTCGGCTCGGGACATTCGAGCGCGTTCGAGCCGCCGGTTCCGCGCTGGTCGACGAGGACGACGTCGTGACGCTCGTGAACGCGATCCCAGATGCTCAGCACCGACGCGGGCATCTCGCTCGCCGCCGCGCCGCCCGGTCCCCCCGCGAGATATGTGAACGCATCCGGCCGGGCCGGCTTGAGGCGCGACGGGATCACGACGACGCGCAGGCCGATCGTGCGCCCTGCCGGTTGCGCACGGTTCTCGGGCACGGTCAGCGTTCCGCACCGCGCAGTGACCGCGAGGACGACGCACTGCCGAAGCGGGAGCTTCGCCTGTGCCGTTGGCACGGCGAGGACCAGCGCGGCGAGAGCACTCAGGAGCACAGAACAACCATCCGTCCCGGCGTGCTGTCGCTTCATCCGGGAATCACACGATCTTGCGAACGGCGAACTGCGGGCTCACTTCCCTTGCGTCGCCAGCCTCAAATCGGTATCTTACGATTTGAGATGAGCGAGCTTCTCTCCCCGATCACCTGCTGCGCCCCGCTCGCCGCGCCCGCGCTGAGCGAGGAGGAGGCGACGGCCACCGCCGCGCTCTTCGCCGCACTTGCGAACCCGGCCCGCGTGCGCATCGTCAACCTGCTCGCGGGCAGCGACGGCCAGGTGTGCCTGTGCAATCTGACGGAGCCGCTCGGTCTTGCCCAGGCGACCGTCTCGCAGCACCTGAAGAAGCTCGTCGACGCGGGTCTCGTGCTGCGCGAGGAGCGCGGCAAATGGAGCTTTTTCTCGATCGACTCTCAGGCGTTCGAGCGCGTGGCCGCTCTCGCCGACCTACCGGAAGGAGCGTGTTGCTGATGGCGACCACCGCCGACGAGCTGCGTGAGGAAGTGCGGCAGCGCTACGCGGAGTCTGCGCGTGCCGTGACGGAAGCGACGGGGTGCGGAAGCGGTAGCTGCTGCGCCGACGGCGAGAGCGACGCCGCGACGTTCGGCGAGGCGCTCTACGACGCCGAGCAGCGCGGCGAGTTGCCCGAGGCTGCGACGCTCGCATCGCTCGGGTGCGGCAATCCGACCGCGGTCGCCGAGCTGCGCGAGGGAGAGACCGTGCTCGATCTCGGCTCCGGCGGCGGCATCGACGTGATCCTCTCCGCGAAGCGCGTCGGCGAGACCGGACTGGCGTACGGGCTCGACATGACCGACGAGATGCTCGCGCTCGCGCGCACGAACGCGGAGCAGGCGGGCATCCGCAACGCCGTCTTCCTCAAGGGCGTGATCGAGGAGATCCCGTTGCCGGCGGACTCGGTTGACGTCGTGATCTCGAACTGCGTGATCAACCTGTCGACCGACAAGCCCGCCGTGCTGACGGAGATCGCGCGCGTGCTCAAGCCGGGCGGCCGGATCGGTATCAGCGACATCGTCGCGGAGGATCGCCTCACGCCCGCCGACCGTTCGGAGCGGGGCAGCTACGTCGGCTGCATCGCCGGTGCGCTGTCGAAGGGCGAGTACGAGGCGGGCCTCGACGCCGCGGGCTTCGAGCAGGTGAGCGTGGAGTTCACGCACGAGGTCGCCGACGGGATGCACGGCGCGATCGTCAAGGCCGTGAAGACGAGCCGTCCGGAGCAGAAGGGCCTGCCGGTGGTGCAGCCCGCCGCGCGAGCAGGCTGTTGTTAGCTGGGCCCGCGCTCGCCCGTGCGCTCGTAGCCGAGCTGATCGGCACCTTCGCGCTCGTTTTCGCCGGGGCGGGCGCAATCATGGTCGACGCGCGAACGCACGCGCTCGGGCACATCGGCGTGTCGATCGCGTTCGGTCTCGCGATCATGGTGATGATCTACGCGGTCGGGCACATCAGCGGAGCGCACTTCAACCCGGCGGTGTCGTTCGCATTCGCACTGACGCGGCACTTCCCGTGGCCGCGCGCCGCGGCGTACTGGCTCGCACAGGCGGCGGGCGCGCTGATCGCGGCGGCGATCCTGCGCGCGTCCCTCGGCAACCTCGAGCACGTCGGCGCGACGCTGCCGGCGGGCTCGCAGGCGCAGGCGCTCCTCTGGGAGACGGTCCTGACCTTCTTCCTGATGTTCGTGATCATGAGCGTGGCCACCGACACGCGCGCCGTCGGCGAGGCGGCCGCGATCGCGATCGGCGGTACGGTCGGTCTCGACGCGATGTTCGGCGGCCCGATCTCGGGCGCGTCCATGAACCCCGCCCGCTCGCTCGGCCCGGCGCTCGTCGGCGGTGATCTCCACGCGCTGTGGCTGTATGTCGTTGCGCCGCTCGCGGGCGCGGCGCTCGGCGCGCTCGCGTACCAGTTCGTCCGCGGCGAGCACGTACGGCCGAGGGTTGCCGGATGACGCACGTGCTCTTCGTGTGCGTCGCGAACAGCGGGCGCAGCCTGATGGCCGAGCGGATCTTCCGCTCCGTCGCCGGCGATCGCCACGAGGCGCGCTCGGCCGGCAGCGAGCCCGGCTCCGCGCCGCATCCGCAGGTCGTTGCCGCGCTCGAGGAGATCGGGATCGATGCGCGCGACCACGTGCCGCACTCACTCGACGCCGAGGCGCTCGCCTGGGCCGACGTCGCGGTCTCGACGTGCAGCGAGGAGGTGTGCCCGGTGACGCCCGGCGTGCGGCGGATCGGCTGGCAGCTGCCCGATCCGAAGCAGCTGCCCATCGACGAGGTCAGGGCGATCCGCGACGAGATCGAGCGGCGCGTCCGCGAGCTCGTCGACGAGCTTCCCTCCTAAGAAACGACCCGCTCGGCGCCGAGGTGATCCGCGAGACGCGCGAGCGCCTCGTCGAGCCGCGAGGTGTCGCCCCACGCGCCGAGCACCTCGAGCACGCCGGCCTTGCGGTCGAAGCGCGGCTCGACGCGTCCGGCGAGGCGGTCGCCGATGAGCACCGGGAGCACGTAGTACCCGTACTCGCGCTTCAGCTTGGGGACGTACATCTCGAGCCGGTAATGGAAGTCGAAGAGGGCTTCCAGCCGCGCGCGGTCGTGGATCAGCCGGTCGAACGGCGAGAGGAACGTGACGCGGTCGGGAATGGGGCCGTCGTCCGCATCGGGGTGCGCGCGCCACTCGCCCTTGACGAGCCGGACGCCGAGCGCGCGGAAGCGCTGCTCGTCGAGGAGCTCCTCCGCTTCGCGCAGCGGCACCTGCTCCGTCTCCGGATACCAGCGCTCGGCGAGATCCCAGACCCGCTGGCCGTTGCGCCTGCCGACGATCGCGACGTCGCCGCAGCGGTGCAGGATCTCGAGCAGCTCGGCGACGTACCGGCTGCCGTACCACCGGTGCGTCTCGCGGCGCGCGCCCTCGTGGTCGGCGATCTCGCGCGACAGGAGCGGGCCGCGCTCGTCGAGCTCGCGCAGCACGTAGCGGCGGAAGCTCGCGTTCTCCTTCAGCCACCGGCGGCCGTTGAGGTTGCGACGCGGGCTGCGCATGCGCGCCCGGAGGAGCGGCAGCGTCTCGATCGGCCAGATGTACGCGTTCCACTCGAACAGCTTCCGCTCGTCCCAGAGCAGCCGGTCGAGCTCCGCGGTGTCGAACGCACCGAGGCGGCTCCAGAGCACGAGGTGCTGCGGCGTCGCCACCGTTGCGATCGGGTCGATCTGGAGGAACCCGATGCGGCGGACGGTGTCCAGGATCGTGCACGCTGAGCCGTCCAGCAGCTGGGCGTGCACCGCGATGCGGCGCGCTTCCTCGACGGTGACGACGCGCGCGCTAACGGTTCTGGAGCGTGTCGAGCCCGATTGCGAGGGCGACGGCGAGCCGTCGGTCGAGCCGCCGTTCGTGGTCGCCCGAGACGTCGAGCACGTATCGGTCGCGCAGCCGGAACTTCCGGTTGATCTTGCCGATCCCCTTGCCGTTGATCAGCAGGTCGAAGTTGTACGGGATCGGGATGAAGCCGCCGACGTTGGGCACGAAGTCGATCAGACGGCGCGCGACCGCCATCGGCAGGCTGCGCTCGCGTGCGACCGCGACGTCCTGGTTCGACGCGTCGCGCACGCGCCACGTCGAGCGCACGATTGACGCGCGGAACTGGTGCTCGAGCGCGCCGATCTGCCGGTTACCCGCGTACACGTCGTAGCGCGAGCCGCCGAGATCGAGGATGTTGCGCGCCTTGATCTGGAAGATCTCCTCCGTCTCCTGCTCGTCGGCGTAGAAGCGGATGTCCTCGCGGATCGCCATCTTCTTCTGTCGGACGTACGCCACCGGAGGCCCGGCCGGCGTCTCGCCTGCGGCGAGCGGCGTGATCCGGTACAGGTTCGCGATCGGCCGGGTGAGCTGATCGACGAGGTACCGGTCGGCGTCGAAGCCTTCCACGCGGCCACCCTAGCGGGCGCCGTCCCCGCGCTCGTGGCACCAGCGGACGGCGTCGTCCAGCGGCCTCGGCTTGCCTGGAGGGAGGACACTCCATCGTTCGAAATCGGCCCGAGCAAGGGTCGACCCTGGCTCGCGCTAACCCCTCGATGCAGGGGTTCGCATACCCCTCCGAGGGATTGTTCGCCCTCCCTGGCGCACCCAAGGTGCAAGAGCTTCGATCGTCAAAGGAGAGGCACGGACTGTGGCAACTGCGGCTTCATCGTTCGAAACCTGCTCGACCCACAGAGCCGTGCGTTGGCGCGGAGCAACGGCGCGGACGACGTGCTCCGCGTCGAGGTGCTGTTCTACGGCCTCACCGGAAGCCTGCCCGGCGTGTTGACCGTCGCAGATCTGCAGCCGGGCGACTTCTCGACGTGGCAGCCGATGGGAGGCATCTCCTCGGTGTCGGCGGTTCCACCCGCCACCACGTCGTTCCGTGTCAGGTTCACTTCGCTCGCCGCGCGGGGGACCTGGCAGGTCGACGATCTCTTCGTCGACCCGTGGGGCATGCGCGGCTAGATCGTTCAACCGCCGCCCTGAAGAAGGGACGGGAGACCGTCCCTTCTTCGTGGTCCCGCGTTTCACCGTACGAGAGGCGACGCACTGTCGTGACGGTTCTCCGTCTAGGTTCGTCCCATGGCGACGACGAAGGCGGCGACACCCTGGGGACCGGCGGAGCTCGTCGAGGAGCTAACCGTCCGTCAGCAGGCCGGTGACCGGCGGTTCGCGTCGGTCGTGCAGCTGCTCGAGACCGCGCGCGGTGAGCGGCTCGTGCGGTTCGCGTACTCCACCGACGGTACCGCGCGGCGCGGGCCGGTGACGCTCCGGGCACGCGACATCGAGAAGCTGCACGCGGCGCTCACGCAGCACCCCGCGCTCGCGGCGGCACTCGACCTCGGTTCTAGGCCAATGTGAGCGCGTGATCCCGCGCGGCCTCGACGAGCGACGCGAGGATGAGCGCGCCGTCGGCGGAGCCCAGCAGCGGATCGACCGCATGCTCGGGATGCGGCATCAGCCCCATCACGTTGCCGCGCTCGTTGCAGATCCCCGCGATGTCGTCGACCGAGCCGTTGCAGGCCTCGCCGTAGCGCAGCACGACCTGGCGGTTCGCCTCGAGCTCGGCGACGAGACCGGGCGGAGCGAACCAGCGGCCGTCGCCGTGCTTTACCGGGATGACAAGACGCTGTCCCTGCGTGCAGCGGACCGTGAACGGCAGATCGTCGCGCTCGACGACGAGCGGCACGTCGCGGCAGATGAAGCGCAGCGACTCGTTCTCCAGCAGGACGCCCGGCAGGAGGCCGGCCTCGCACAGGATCTGGAAGCCGTTGCAGATGCCGAGCACGAGCCCGCCGGCGTCGGCGAACTCCTTCACCGCGGCGGTCGCCGGCGAGAAGCGTGCGATCGCGCCGCAGCGCAGGTAGTCGCCGTACGAGAAGCCGCCGGGCAGTACGACCGCGTCGAGATCCGGCAGCTCGCCCTCCTCGTGCCAGACCGGGATCGACTCGGCGTCGAGCGCCGAGAGCGCCCACAGCGCGTCGTGGTCGTCGTTCGACCCCGGGTACATCACGACGCCGATGCGCGGCTGCGGGCTAGCCATGCAGCTCGATCTCGTACGACTCCATCAATGGATTTGCCAGGAGCTGCTCGCACATCTTCTCGACCTGCGCGCGCGCCTCGGTCGCGTCGTCCGAGGCGACCTCGAGGTCGACCACCTTGCCGACGCGGGCGCCGGAGACGGAGAA
>DATCOE010000064.1:0-15175 GCA_036564885.1 Gaiellaceae bacterium
GCCGATGAAGGTCGCGGAATTCGAGGCCGCTTGCTCGGTGATCAAGGAGTTCTTGAATGGCCGCGAGGTCCACTGGAACGACAAGGACCTCCAGCTGAAGTGGGTGCGGCCGGAGCTGCCGGAGATCCCGATGTGGGTCGCCGGCTACGGGCCGAAGGCGCTCGCCGTCGCCGGTCGTGTCGGCGACGGCGTGATCATCCAGCTCGCCGACCCGGAGATCATCACCTGGATCATGGACACCGCCCGCAAGGCGGCCGAGGCGGAAGGCCGCGACCCGTCGAAGCTCAAGTGCATCGTCGGGGCCCCGAGCCACGTGACGGACGACCTGGCCGATGCACGCGAGCAGGTGCGCTGGTTCCCGGCGATGGTCTCGAATCACGTCATGGACCTCATCGAGCGCTACGGCACCGACGGCAGCGGCGTCCCGAAGGCTCTCACCGACTACGTGCAGGCGCGGAAGTTCTACGACTACAACGACCACTCGCGGGTCGGCGCCGCACACGGGGAGTTCGTCACCGACGAAATCTGCGACCGCTTTTGCGTCATCGGCAATGCGGAGCAGATCAAGGCGAAGCTGAAGGAGCTCGAGGGCGTCGGCGTCAACCAGTTCAACGTCTATCTGATGACGCACGGCCAGGAAGAGACGCTGCAGGCGTACGGCGACGAGATCATCCCGCAGTTCGCCGGCGTCACCGCGTAGTACGAAGCCCTTGAGCCATCCCCAGACGCACCCCGCCGTGGCATTAACCATCTAGGCTCGAGCTGGATGGAAGATCTGCGGACGCTGCTCGAGATGCGGCAGGCGTCGCCGCTCTCATTCTCCCATGACGGTGGCCTGCTGCTCGTCGGCTCCGACGTGCCCGGCACCCGGCAGCTGTATGCCGTTCCCGCGCGCGGCGGCGAGCTGCGGCAGCTGACGCACTTCGACGAGCCGGTCGGCGGCCAGTTCCTCCCGGACGGCCGCATCCTGCTCGAGATGGACACCGGCGGCAACGAGCGCACGCAGTTGTATCTCCTCGCTGCGGAGCCCGGCGCCTCGCCCGAGCCGCTCGTCGTCGACGAGCGCTTCATCCACTCCTCGCCGCACGTCGGACGCGACGGCACGCTGCTCGCGTACGCGACGAACCGCCGGAACGGCACCGACTTCGACATCGTCGCGCGCGACTTGCGCACTTGCGGTGAGCAGACCTTCGAGCTCGGCGGCTGGTGCGACGTCGCGGCAATCTCGCCGGATGGGCGCTGGATCGCGGCCGAGCGACTCGGCGAGCGAACGGGCGACTCGGATCTCTTCCTCCTCGACGTCGCCACGGGCGAGGTGGCGCACGCGACGCCGCACAACGGAGACGCGGAGTACGGCCGGCCGGCGTGGCTCCCGGACGGCGCCTCGTTCCTCGCACCGACGAATGCAGGACGAGACACCTTCGCGGTCGGCCGCTACGACGTCCCATCGCGCTCGTGGGACGTCGTGCTCGACTCCGAGTGGGACCTCGACTGCGCCGCCGACGAGGCCGGCCGCAGCGTCCTCGTCGGGATCAACGAGGACGGCTACTCGCGGCTCGAGCTTCGCGACCCGCGCACCCTCGAGCTGCGCGAAGAGGTGCCGCTGCCCCGGCGAGGCGTCGTCGACCAACCGATGTTCTCGAAGGACGGCTCGCTGCTCGCGTTCGCGTTCTCGTCGCCGACGGAGCCGTTCGACGTCTACGTCTACGACCTCGATGCGCACGAGCTTCAGCGTGTGACGACGAGCCCGCGCGAGGTCGATACCACAGCGCTCGTCGAGCCCGAGCTGCACCGCTTCGCGAGCTTCGACGGCGAGTCGATCCCCGTCTTCCTCTTCCGTCCGGAGGGCGAGGGGCCGTTCCCCGTCGTCGTGATGGTCCACGGCGGGCCCGAGGCGCAGTGGCGGCCGTGGTTCCACACGAGCTTCGCGCCGCTCACGCAGCACCTGCTCGGCCGCGGCTACGCGGTGGCGGCGCCGAACGTCCGCGGCTCCACGGGGTACGGGAAGCGGTTCGAGCATCTCGACGACGTGCGCCTGCGGCTCGACTCCGTGCGCGATCTCGCCTCGCTGCACGAGTGGCTGGCCGCGCAGCCGGGGGTCGACGGCTCGCGCGCGGTGCTGTACGGGCGCTCGTACGGCGGCTACATGGTGCTCGCCGGGCTTGCCTTCCAGCCTGAGCTCTGGGCAGCAGGCATCGAGATGGTCGGCATCTCGAGCCTCGTCACGTTCCTCGAGAACACCTCGGCCTATCGGCGCGCCACGCGTGAGCGGGAGTACGGGTCGCTCGCGCACGACCGCGACTTCCTCGTCGAGGCGTCGCCGATGACGCATATCGACGCGATCCGCGTGCCGTTGTTCATCCAGCACGGCGAAAACGACCCGCGCGTGCCGGTCGGCGAGTCGCAGCACATCGCCCGAGTCCTGAGCGAGAAGGGGATCCGCTGCGAGCTCGTCGTCTATCACGACGAGGGTCACACGATCGAAAAGCTTGCGAACCGCATCGACTGCTTCACCCGTGCGGGCGCGTTTCTCGACGAGGTGCTCGGGTCGTAGGCCCGGCTACGATGGGCGCTCTGGCGCCTTGGCCGAGTGGCTAGGCACAGGTCTGCAAAACCTGGTACACCGGTTCGACTCCGGTAGGCGCCTTCGCATGATCTAGGCTCGCGCGTGTGAAGCTCGGAGTCTTCACCGTCCTCTTCGCGGACCTCGCGCTCGAGCAGATGCTCGACCGCGTGGCGTCGCTCGGTATCGAAGCCGTCGAGCTCGGAACCGGCAACTATCCGGGCAGCAGCCACTGCAACCCGGACGAGCTGCTCGGCGACGCAGCGAAGCAGCAGGTGCTCCTAAGCGCCGTCGAGGAGCGCGGGCTCACGATCAGCGCGCTCAGCTGCCATGGAAACCCGCTGCACCCGAACGCCGAATTCGCGCGGGGATCGCACGAGACGTGGCGGAAGACCGCCCGGCTCGCGGTCGAGCTCGGCGTCGACGTCGTCAACCTCTTCTCCGGGTGCCCCGGCGACGGACCCGGCGCGCGTGCGCCGAACTGGGTGACCTGCGCCTGGCCGCCCGACTACCTCGAGGTGCTCGAGTGGCAGTGGAACGAGCGCGCGATCCCGTACTGGACGGAGGAGGCAGCGTTCGCGCGCGAGACCGGTCTGCGCAAGGTTGCGTTCGAGCCGCACCCGGGTTTTCTGGTCTACAACCCCGAGACGGTGCTCCGCCTGCGCGACGCGGCGGGCCCCGAGCTCGGCGCCAACCTCGACCCGAGTCACTTCCTCTGGCAGGGAATCGACCCGATCGAAGCTGTGCGCGCGCTCGGCCGCGCCGGCGCGCTCTTCCACGTGCACGCGAAGGACGTGTATCTCGACCGGGCGAACATCCGTGTCAACGGCGTTCTCGACACGAAGCACTACTCCCGGTACGACGAGCGGTCGTGGTCGTTCCGCAGCGTCGGCTACGGCCAGGACGAGAAGTTCTGGCGCGACTTCGTCAGCGCTCTACGCACCGTGGGCTACGACGGCGTGCTCAGCATCGAGCACGAGGACGGGCTCGCGTCGGTCGCCGAGGGTCTCCGCAAGGCCGTCGACGTGCTGCAGCGGGTGCTCCTCAAGGAGCAGCCGGGTGAGATGTGGTGGGCCTGAGCGGAGGAGCCGGGTAGGCTGGACTCGATGCGTCCCGCCGTCCCCGTCGCCGCTCTGCTGGCGTTGACGTGCGTCGTGCCCGCCGTCGGCGCTGTCCAGCCGACGGGCTTCGCGTTCGGCAGGATCGGCGGAAACATCCGCCCCTTCAGCGTCACGATCGCGAACAGCGGTGTCGTCCGCACGTCCGGCGCCGTCCAGGTCGGGCGCACGCGCGTGACCCCCGTGCAGCTCGCGGCGCTGAACCGCATCGCGACGGAGACACGCTTCACGCTGCTCCCGGCTGCGACGAACTGCCACGGCAGCCTGCCTGACATCGCGACCACGTACATCCGTGTCGGCGCGCACACGGTGCGCGTGCACGGCGGTTGCGTACCGCGCTACGAGCGCCTGCTGAAGGCCCTCAAGGCGTCGGTGCGGCTCGCGGCCGGCTGAGCCGAAGCGCCCTCCCTACGCGTTCCGGCGCCAGAGTAGGAAGGCGAGCGGCACTGCGCCCGCGAGCACGAACCACGGTGCGAGCGCGAGGCGCGCGTACGCGTCGATGTGAGTGCGCGTGCCGCCGAATCCGACGGTTGCCCGCATCGCGCGCGCGATCTTCGCCGACTGGCGCTCGGAGTAGACGCGGCCGCCGGCGATCGACGCGAGCTGCTCCAGCGCGTGCAGGCTCTCGGGGTCGGAGACGTAGTGCGGGTCTGCACGACCGTTGCGGTAGATCTGCTCGCCGTCACGCCACACGTGCACGAAGAGCGGCGTCACTCGGCGGTGCAGCGTGACGCTCAGGTACGGCGAGAGCTGCGACGCCTCGCCGTCGGTGAAGACGACGAGGAGCCGGCGGTCGACCCCCTGGGCGTAGAGGTTCGACTCGACGAGCGGAACGAGCGCCTGGAACGAGGTCGCGCGCTTCCGGTGGTACGCCTGGCTCGGAGGCGGGCGGTCGACGGCGACCGACTGCGCGAGGGTGCGGGCGAAGAGCGCCGCGTCGGTCGTCGGCATCAGGTTCGGCAGCGTCCGGTCGGTCATCGACGCGATCCCGATCGGCACATCGGGTAGCGTCGCGCGCAGACGCAGCGCAAGGCGTTTGGCGCGGGCGAGCCTGGTCGACCGCCCGGAACCAGCGGATGCCTGCATCGAGAGTGACGTGTCGAGCACGAAGAACGCCTGCGCGTCCGCACGCTCGTTCACGAGCTGCTCGCGGACGACGACGGGTTGTGCGGCAGCCACCGCGACGAGGGACGTGAGCAACACGAGCGCGACGGCGACGGGCAGGACGGTGCGCTTGCGCGGGTGCGGAAGGGAGAGAGCGCGGCGGATCCGGCTCGATGTCCGCTCGGTCAAGACGAGCGCCGCGAACGGCAGAGCGACCGCGAGCGCGAACAACGCGTCGAGCGGCGTCAGGAACGTCAGCCCTCCCATCAGTACCCGCTGCCGATGGGCGTCGCGCCGCGCCCCCGGCCAAAGCCGTATCCGCTGCGCGCGTCCTTGTTGAACGTGCCGAGGCCGGGACGCCGGATGCGAAGCACGAGCTCGAGGTTCTGCTTCGCGTCGTAGTTGCCCGAGTCCAGCTCGGTCGCCTGCTGGAAGTATCCCGTGGCCCGCTTCAGGATCGCTTTCAGCGCGCCGTCGTCGTTTCCGGGCGACGGGGTCGTCACGACGAGGACGCCGAGCAGGTTCGCCGCGAACGACCGCTCCCGCGCACTCTGCCCGCCGGCGGCGATGTTCTCGAGCCGCTGCTGGGTCTCGGCCCGCAGCGTCGGCAGGTCTTGCCGGGATTCCGGCGTCGAGCCGATCCTGCTGTACCAGAAGAGCTGGAGCGCGCGGCGGTAGGCCATCGTGTCGCCGGTGCCGAGAAGCAGGCCCGCGGGATCTCCGGGCAGCAGCGTCGCCGGCTCCCACAGGCCGTGGTGCGCCGGCAGGGCGCGGAAGCGGAGATCGTCGCGCGCGATCGTCGTCCGCCACGTCCGGAGGTCGACGGCGACGAGCACGAGCAAGACACCTGCCGCGACACAGACGAGCGCCAGAAGACCGGAGCGGTGGTGCGCAAAGCGTTTCATGTGCGCATCCCGACCGCGAGGCGTCCGTTCCAGCGCTCGTTCCCGGCGAGCAGAAGCACGAGCACCGCGCCGAGGGTAAGCAGTGCCCACGGCTCCGCGGCGGTGACGCCCTGCTCGTGGCGCGTCGCGCTGTGCCGGAAGACGCTCGGGTCGACAAACACGTTCGCGCCGAACAGTGCAGCGAAGTAGCGCTTGTTCGAGGCCTGCGCGAACAACGGCACGATGCGCACGGGGATGTGGTCGTGGCGCAGGCGTAGCGCCTCGGCCTCGAGCGCCGGCTGGTCCGCGCCGGCGTCATCGAGGTCGCTGACGACGAGGATCGCGCCGCGCGTCACACCGGCACGCTCGAGTGCCTGCCGCGCCTCGGTGAGTCCGGTCGCCACGCGCGTGCCCCCGCTGAAGATGTCCCACGGCGACTGCGCGAACTGCGGCGTACCGCTGAAGTACCGCAGCGGTGTGAAGAAGGGCACGAACTGGAGCAGCGCCCCCGGAGGCGAGTTCGGCGGCAGCAGCTCGTAGGCGGTGTCGGAGAACATGACGAGGCCGATCGACTGGTTCGCGTTCACGATCCCGCGGAGAGTCGACGCCACTCGCGCGTACACCGGCCCGGAGATGCTCGCGGACATGTCGAGCGCCACGACTCCGGCGCGCGTGCCGCTCGGGAAGACGGCGGCGCGGCCGCTGCCGGCCGAACCGGCGACGTGCACGAGCGCCGCGAGCGTCCCGGCGAGCGCGAGCGCGAGCACGACACGCACGGCCGACGTGCGCAACGCCGCGCTGTGCAGCCGCGGCAGGTCGGCGAGCTGCAGCGGGTCGCGTCTGCGGAACGTGGGCACGGTCATTCGGTCGTCTCCTCGTGCTCCGGCTGCCGTCCTGTCTCTCGCGCACGCTCCGAGAACGACTCGACCTCGCCGTCTTCCGGCGTGCGCGGCGACCAGGCGAGCTCTCGCGCGGTGCGGGAGAGCTCGTCCACCTCGAGCAGCGGCGCTTCGACGACGATCTCACCGGCAACGCGTTCGAGCGCCTTCCGCTGCAACGTCTCGTCGCCGCGGGCGTGCGCCCATTCGAGCACGGCCAGCGCGCGCTCGAGCGTACTGCTCGATGGGGCGACCCCCGGCACCGATGCCGTACGCGGGCGCACCACGCTGTACCAGCGGCCGGCGAGCACCGTCGCGCCGAGCAGCACGCCGATTCCGGCACCGAGAACGAGCCAGAACAGCAAGGTCGCGGAGATGCGATAGGTCGCGGAGGCCACCGGCGTCATGTGGAAGCGCCAATTCAGGTGCTTCGTCCTCTGGAGGAATGCAACGAGCCCAGGGCTGACCTGCGAGAGCACCTCGACCTTCGGCCACGTCGCGACGACCCCGTACTTCGTCGCGCCACTCGGCGCGATGTAGTCGATGTGAATCGACGCGAAGTGGAACACGTGATACCGCTCGCTCGGCGGCTTCCTCGGCACGCACGGCGACGTGAGGCAGCGCAGCGTCCACGTCCATGTCACCTGGGCGAAGCGGCCGACGCGGAGGAGTTGAACGGTGGGGCGACGAACGGCGACGTACGGTCGGAAGCCGGTCTTCACGCGCAGGCGCGCCGGGCTCACCCAGCGCGTATCGGCGACGATCGCGACCGACGCGGTCACCGCGTCACCGAAGAGGTGTACCGTCGGTGACACCGTCGCATACGCCTTCAGCGGCACGCCTTCGCCGAGCGACGAACCGGAAGGGATGACGGGAACGACCGCGGCGGCGGGAGCGGCGGCGGCGAGCGCCATCGCCGCGGCGACGATCGCACTGAGCCTCACGGAACTGCTCCGCGCCACATCTGGCGCACATCGGCCCAGCGGAGAAACGCCTCGAGCACGCCGCCGGCGTCGTGCGACGTCAGCGCGACGGGCTCGACCCCGAGCGACCGGAAGTCCCGCACGAGCCGGCTCCAGCGCTCCTCGTGCTCGTCACGGAGGCGGGCCGCCTCGCGCGGCGTGAGGTGAACCGGGACGACGCGCCCCGTGGCCGGGTCGGCGTACGGGATGCTGACGCCTCCGATGTCGGGGAAGGTGCGCTCCCAGACCGGGTCCTGGATCGCGACCGGCACGAGCTCCCACCGGTGCTCCAGGGCCCGGTGCCAGACGGGGAGGTCGGGCGGTACGACGAAGTCCGAGAGGACGAAGACGAATGCCTGTGTCGGAAGGTCGCGGCGGTGCTCGCCGAGGAACTCGAGGCCGCGCGACACGGTGTCTTCGGAAGCGTGAAACTGACGCTCGAAGGAGCCGGGCTCGGCTCGGTGCTCGCTCCGCGGCGGCAGCCAGTGCGCCTCACCCTCCGCGTAGTCGAGGTAGCCGGTCAAGCTGCGCGCGGCTCGCGCGCTCGCGCCGATCAGCTCGAGGCAGGCGAGGATGGCGCGCGGCTTGTCGAGGCGCCGGATCGATGAGGCGGCGATTGACATCGACGCTCTCCTGTCGCAGAGCACGACGACGCGCGGCGCCTCATCTGCGAAGCGCTCGCGCACGATGAACTCGTCCTCGCCGCGCGCGGCGGAAAGCTTGGCCGACGACGCCCAGTCCATCCAGCTGACGTCGTCGCCCGGGTGGTACTTACGCGTGCTCGCGACGTCCGAACCGATGCCGCGACGCGCGCTCCGCACGCCGCCGAACGCCAGGCCGATCACTCGCCGCCGTGGGACGAGCGGGAAGACGGCGCTCAAGGCTAGGAGCTCGCCGCCGCCGGGACGTCGAGGTCGATGTCAAAGCCGGGCTTGGGCGCGACTTCGAGGCATCGCTCCCGTACGAGCTCGGCAGCTGCTTCCCAGCCGCGGTCGCGGATTTCCGCGACGAAGCTCGGCCGGAAGAGGATGCGGTGCAGGAGCACGGGCACGAAGAGCTGCTCGACGTCCTCCGGCGTGACGTAGCGGCGTGCGTGCAGGACGGCCCAGGCGCGGGCGGCGCGGTTGAGCGCCAGCGTGCCGCGGACCGAGCTGCCGATCGCGACGATGTCGAGCTCGCGCGTCGCACGAACGAGATCGACGATCCAACGTGCGACGGCCTCGTGCACGAAGGCGTCGACGACGCCCCGCCGCAGGAGCAGCACGTCCTCGATGCCGATCACGGGCTCCAGCCGGCCGAGTGGGTGTCCGCCGAGCTGCTCCTCGACGATCTGAGCCTCGTGGTCCGCGTCGGGATAGCCGAGCGTCGTCTTGACGAAGAAGCGGTCGAGCTGTGCTTCAGGCAGCGGGAACGTCCCCTCGTACTCGATCGGGTTCTGCGTGGCCATGATGAGGAACGGGTCCTCGAGGTGGCGCGTCTCGCCGTCGACCGTGACCTGCTGCTCGGCCATCGCCTCGAGCAGGGCGGACTGGGTCTTCGGCATCGCGCGGTTGATCTCGTCGACGAGCACGACGTTCGCGAAGACGGGGCCGGGGCGGAACTCGAAGTCGCGCTCACGCTGGTTGAAGATCGAGAGACCGGTGACGTCGGTCGGCTGGAGGTCGGGCGTGCACTGGATACGCGAGGACTGCGCGCCGCGGATCGACTGCGCGATCGCACGGGCAAGCACCGTCTTCGCGGTGCCCGGGACATCTTCGAGGAGTGCGTGGCCGCCGCACATCAGCGCCGCGACGACGAGCTTGATCTGCTCGCGCTTACCGTGGACGACGGTTTCGATGTTGTCGAGAAACCGCTCGGCGACGTCGTTGGCAGAGCCCAGCTCGTCGGTGCCCACGCGCGACCTCCGGATCTCGGGACGGGATCAGCAGCCTAGTGTCAGGGACTGAGACGCACAAACGACGATTTGGTCAGCTTCCTGTACATATCAGCGCCTCGAATAGGCCGCACCGGTCAGGCCGCGAGATCGAGAGTGACGTTCGCTGCGGCGACGAAGTCCCGGAACTCGTCGGCGCCCGGGGATCGCGCCGAGCCGAAGAAGCCTCGCACTCGGTCGACCTGTAGGTACGGCGGCACGTGCTCGAGCCCGGCGGTCGCGCGGTAGCTGCTCCACGGCCAGTCGGCGGGGTCGGCAGCCAAGCCCGCGCGCACGGGGTTCATCGCCATGTAGCGGCAGAGCTCCATCAGGTGCGCGTCGCGCGTGACGTGGACAGCGCTGTACGGCCCTTGAAACACGTGTCCGACGCGACGGTTGCGCCAGTTGAAATGGCGCGCGTAGCCGAGGTTGAGCACTTGCATCCCCGCGGCGCGGTTCGGCTCGGGCGTCTCGATCAGCAGGTGGTAGTGATTGGGCATCAAGCAGAATCCGTGGCACAGCCAGCCGAAGCGCTCGACCACTTTGGGGAAGCGGCGCAGGAAGTCGACGTAGTCGAGCGAGTCGAGGAAGATCGGATCGCGCTGGTTCCCGCGCGACATGACGTGGTGGAGGCCTCCGGCGACTTCGATGCGTGGGCTCTGGCTCATGGGATCACCGTAGAGCTGCAGGCGTCACAGCTTCGTGCCGACTTCGTTCGAACCAGGTCCCAGATCTGGACCGCGGTAGCGACCACGCACATCTGGGACCTGGTTTGAACCAGGTCCCAGATTCTCCTGCCGACCTCGTTCGGACCCGGTCCCGGATCTCGCGTGGGCTCCTCACCGCCAGATCTGGGACCTGGTCTGAACCCGGTTCCAGATGTCTGTTCTCGCCGCAACTTCGCACGATCTGGGACCTGGTTCGAAGCAGGTCCCAGATCTGCGGGTCCCAGATCTGGGGGAGGTCAGTCGATCTTGAAGGCGGCGTGCTTGATCTGGGTGTACTCCTCCATCGAATAGGCCGACATGTCCTTGCCGTAGCCCGACTGCTTGTAGCCCCCGTGGGGCATCTCGGAGGTGATCGGGAGCAGATGGTCGTTGACCCAGACCGTTCCGAACTGGAGCCGCTTGACGGCGTTCATCGCCCGGCCGACGTCGCGCGTCCACACGGACGACGCAAGGCCGTACGGGACGTCGTTCGCCCAGCGGATCGCCTCGTCGTCGTCGGCGAAGCGCTGCACGGTCACCACCGGTCCGAAGACCTCCTTTTGCACGATCTCGTCCGTCTGCTTCACGTCGACGACCACGGTCGGCTGCACGAAGTAGCCGCGCCCGCCGCCCCCTGCCCCGTTACCAGTGCCGCCGCCGGTCAGCACCGTCGCGCCCTTCGCGCGCTCCAGGAAGCCGAGGATCCGCTCCTGTTGCGACTGGGAGATGACGGAGCCCATCTCGATCTCGTCGCTCTCCATCGGGTCGCCGACCTTCAGCGACTCGACCTGCGGCACGAGCTCCTCGAGCAGCTTGTCGTAGATCTTCGGCCCGGCGATCACACGCGAGCCGGCCGTGCAGTCCTGCCCCGAGTTCCAGAAGGCTGCGAGCCGGATGCCCTCCGCGACCGCCTTCGGATCTGCATCGTCGAAGACGACCATCGGCGCCTTGCCGCCGAGCTCGAGGTGGACCCGCTTCAACGTGTCCGCCGCGTTCCGCGCGATTGCCTTGCCCGTCGCGACGTCGCCCGTGAGCGACACGAGCCGCACGTCGGGATGCGCCACGAGACGCTCGCCGACCGGCACGCCGTCGCCGGTGACGACGTTCAGCACGCCGGCCGGAATGACCTCCTGCGCAAGCTGCATGAAGCGGAGCAGCGAAAGCGGCGTCTGTTCGGACGGCTTGAGGATCTGGACGTTGCCCGCCGCGATTGCCGGGCCAAGCTTCCAGACCGCCATCAGCAGCGGGTAGTTCCACGGGCAGATGCCCGCGACGATCCCGAGCGGCTCGCGCCGGATGAAGGACGTGTAGCCCGTGATGTACTCGCCCGCCGACTTGCCTTCGAGGTTGCGGGCAGCGCCGGCGAAGAAGCGGAGGTTGTCGGCGGCGAACGGAAGCTCATCGCGAGAGGCCATGAGCGGCTTGCCGACGTTCAGCGACTCGAGCTGAGCGAGTTCTTCGGCGTTCTCCTCGAGCACGTCCGCCAGCTTGTGGAGGAGCTCGGAGCGCTCCTTCGGCGTCGAGTCGAGCCAGGCCGGCAGCGTCTTGCTCGCCGCCTCGACGGCGCGGTCGACATCCTCGGCGCTGCAGCGCGGCACCTCGGCGAAGGTCTCGCCCGTGGCGGGGTTGATGACGTCCATCGTCTCGCCGGACAAGGCGTCGACCCACTCGCCGCCGACGAAGTTCTTGTACGCCGTCTTCGTTGCGCTCATCTGTGCCTCCTGGTCAGACCGCGGTCACTTGGGCCGATTCAACTGCTTCCGTCACATTCGTAGCGGCACGCCGCAGGACGCCGGTGTCGCGCATCAGCCGTTGGGCGAGCGCGACCGGGACCACCGTCAACAAGATCATCGCGAATGCGATGGCGTTCACGACGGGCAACTGCTGCCCGAGCCTGATGTACCCGAGGATCAGGAGCGGCAAGGGGGTCTGCGCTCCCGCCGTGAAGAACGTCACCACGACCTCGTCGAACGAGAGAGCAAACGCGAGCAGCCCGCCCGCGATGAGCGCCGTCGACAGCACCGGCCAGACCACGAAGCGGAACGTCTGCCAGCCGTCTGCGCCGAGGTCCATCGAGGCCTCGATGAGCGACGGCGACGACCGCCTGAGCCGGGCGAGCGCGTTGTTGTAGACGATCACGACGCAGAAGGTCGCATGCCCGATCACGATCGTCCACATCGACGGGCTGATGTGGCCGGCGATGAAGAACGAGTTGAGCGCCATGCCGGTGACGATGCCGGGCAGCGCGATCGGCAGCACGAGCAGGAACGAGACAGCGTCGCGGCCGAAGAACTGGAAGCGTGCGACGGCGACGGCGGCCGCCGAGCCGAGCACGAGCGCCGCGCCCGTCGCGACGAGTGCGACCCGAACCGAGAGCCAGAGCGCGTCGCGGATCTCCTGCGAGTGCCACGCGACGTGAAACCATCTCGTCGTGAAGCCGGGGATCGGCCAGCTCTGGACGTTCGACTTGTTGAAGGCGTACACCATGATCAGCGCGAGCGGCAGCCAGAGGAAGAGGATGACGAGGCCTGTCCACGTGACGAGCGCGATGCGTGTGCTGCGCCGTTCCATCACATCGCCTCGAAGGCGCCGAGCTTGCGTGCGATCACCAGGTAGATGCCCATCACGGCGAGCGGTATGGCGGCGAAGGCCGCCGCGAACGGCACGTTGTTGGAGATGCCGACCGACTCGTAGACGACGTTGCCGATGAACTGGGAGCTCGCGCCGCCCGCGAGCAGCGGGGTCACGTAGTCGCCGAGCGTGAGCGAGAACGTGAAGATCGACCCTGCGACGACGCCCGGGAGGGCGAGCGGCAGGACGACGCGACGGAAGGTCGCGAATCCGCTTGCCCCGAGATCGCGCGACGCCTCGACGTACGACTCGGGAATCCGCTCCAGTGCGCCGTAGACGGGGAGGACCATGAACGGCAGCCAGACGTACGTGAAGATGAGCCAGACCGCCCAGTTCGAGTAGCCGATGTTGGCGGCCGGCAGCCCGACGGTCCGCAGCGCCCAGTTGAGCACGCCGTCGTGGCTGAGGATGAGCCGCCAGATGTAGACACGGATCAGGTAGCTCGACCAGAGCGGCAACAGAACGGCGACGAAGAGAACCGTGCGCGACCGTCCGCCGGCGAGCCGCGCCATGAAGTAGCCGAGCGGAAACGCGAGGACGGCATCGGTAACGGTTACGGCGGCGGCAATGCCGATCGTGCGCAACGCGATCGTCCGGTACGCGCTCGACTCGAAGATCGTGCGGTAGTTGTCGAGCGTCCAGATGTGCTGGATCTCCGTCGTGAACGGGTTGACGGACCAGAACGACGAGACGAACAGCGCGACGAGCGCGGCGAGATAGACGAGCGCGAAGGCGAGCATCGGCGGCGCGAGCAGGAGCAGCGCCTTCGCCCAGCGGTGCTTCCAGAAGAAGCCTGAGAGCCGCAACCGGGCCGCCCGCAAGGGACGGCCCGGCCGGCTCAGGTCAGCAGTGCGAACGACCAGGACTCAGCCCTTCATCTGTGTCCAGGCTTGCTGCCACTTCGTGTAGTCCAGGCAGTCCTTGTGGCCGTTGCCGCAGTTGGCGATCGGCGTCTTCCAGAACTTGATCGAGTTGAAGTACGCGGCCGAAGCACCGCAGTGGTACTGCGCGGCGGAGCCCTTCGACAGCTTGTCCATGATCGCGCACGCCTTCGTGTTCGCCGGCGTCTCGCCGAAGAAGATCGCCTGCTGCGCCTGCACCTTCGGCGTCGAGACCCACTTCAGCCACATGTACGCGCAGTTCGGATGCTTTGCGTGCGCCGACAGCATCCACGTGTCGGCCCATCCGGTCGCGCCTTCCTTCGGGATCAGATCCTTCACGGGGACCTTTGCCGCGGCGAGCGTGTTCGTCTGGTACGGCCACGACGCGCCGATCACCGCGTCGCCGCTCTTGAACAGGTCGATCTCGTCCGAGGCGAGCGCCCAGTACTTCTTGATCAGCGGCTTCTGCTGCTTGAGGAGCGAGATCGCCGCGTCGAACTGCTTCTGGTTCAGCTCGTACGGGTCCGTGATCCCGAGCGACGGCTTCGTCTTCGAGAGGTACAACGCCGCGTCGGCGATCTGGATCGGGTTGTCCGGCACGGTGACCTTGCCCTTGTACTTCGCGCTGTACACCGCCGACCAGCTCGACGGCGCCGGCTTCACCTTCGCGGTGTTGTAGATCAGCGTGTTCGGGCCCCACTGGAGCGAGATCCCGTAGTGCTGCCCGCCGACGGTGTTGTGCGGCGGCGACTGCAACGCCGGGATGAAGTTCTTGAAGTCCGGGATGAGAGCCGGATTGACCGGCTGGACGTCCTTGCCGTAGATCAGGCGCAGGCTCGCGTCACCGGAGGCGGAGACCATGTCGTACTGGGAGCCACCGCCCTGGCGCATGAGCGTCACCATCTCGTCCGAGGAGCCCGCGTATTTCGCATGCACGGTGCAGCCGGTCGCCTTCTGGAACGGCTTGACCCACTGGGGCTGCGTGTAGCCCTCCCAGGCGACGAGGTTCAGCTGTCCCTCGCCCTTCCCGATCGTCGTCGGCAGTCCGCTGCCCGAGCTGACGCCCGCGGCCGGCACGCACAACGCCGCTGCGAACGCCGCGACGAGCACGTGTGCCCTTGTGATTCGAGTCACCCGTTTCCCTCCTTGTCGATCTCATAGGTGTGCTCCGGCCGCCAATCGAGCCGGACACGCTTGCCTTTCGCTTCGAGTACCTCGTGCGACGACGTCTCGAGGTTTTGCCGCACGACGACGAGCTCGCCCCCGGAGTGGAGGTCGACGATGTAGCGAGTGACCATGCCGGCGTAGACGACGTCGCGGATCACGCCGGTCTCGCCCTCGCCGCTGATTCCCTCGGTCATGTGGATCTTCTCGGGACGAATCGTGAAGCGCCGGCCGTTGCGCTCGAGCACGTTCGAGACGCCGACGAAGCCCGCGACGAACTCGGTCTCCGGGTGCTCGTACACCTCCGCGGGGCTGCCGATCTGCTCGATCCGTCCCTCGTTGAAGACGGCCATGCGGTCGCTCATCGTCAG
>DATCOE010000065.1:0-25329 GCA_036564885.1 Gaiellaceae bacterium
CCCTATTGCTTGGTCTACGAGCCTGGCAGCTCAACCCGATCTGTCAGCCTTCGGGAGCGGTGGGTGACGCTCTGGAAAGCGGAGGCGCTTGACGGCGCCGCGCAGCTCGTGCGCCGTGACGCGGGTGTAGCGCTGCGTCGAGTCGAGGTGCTTGTGCCCGAGCAGCTCCTGGATCTGACGTAGGTTCGCGCCCGCGTGCAGTAGTTCGGACGCGAACACGTGTCGGAGCGTGTGCGGCGTCACGCGTTTGCGCTCGCCGACGCCGGCGGCGCGTACGTAGCGCAGGAAGGTCTGCGTGAGGATCGTCTGCGAGAGCCGCTTGCCCTGCACGCCGACAAAGAGCGCCGGCTCCGGGTCGGCGGCGCGGACCGCAGCGTAGTCGACGACGAGCGGGACGAGCGCGGGGTGGAGTGGCACCGTCCGCTGCCGGCCGCCCTTGGCGCGGCGGATGCGCAGCGTGCGCCGCTCCAGGTTGACGTCGTCCCAGTCGAGGCCGAGCAGCTCGCTCCGGCGCAGGCCGGCGAAGGCGAACAGGGCGAGCATCAGCCGGTCGCGTTCCCGCTTGCCCGGGAAGTTGCGCTGCCACAGCTCTTCGCTCTCGGTCGTGGCGAGCAGGCGCGCGAGCTCGCGCCGGTCGAGCACGTCCGGCAGCGCCTCCCGCTTCTTCGGCGTGCGCAACACGAGCGCCGGGTTGCGCTCCAGGTACTCGTTCTCGACGCAGAAGCGGAAGAAGCCCTTGAGCGCCGCCACCGTGCGCGCCTGGCTCGACGCCGCCGGCCGCGTCACCGACTCCGCCGCCAGGAAGCCGCGCAGGTCGGGCGGGCGCACCGCCGCCCACTCACAGAAGCCCTCCGCCAGCAGAAAACGCATACAGGCCGTCACGTCGCGCTCGTAGGCCGAGCAGGTCAGGTCGGCCAGACGACGCTCCAGCCGGCAGTAACGCAGGAAATCGGACACCTCGGATTGCATGGGGACCGCCCTTCGAGCAGGCCGCAGGCCCCTGTCTGCAACCTCATGACGGTACTCCGGCTTACAGGCCTGCTACGGAAAAGCCCCGCGCGAGCGGGGCTTTTCTATCTGGCCGTTCGCGAGCGGGAGCCGTCGCCACAGCTCCGTGTAATCCGTCACGAGCTCCGTCCCGCCTGCTCGAGTGCGGCGAGGGCGCTCGCGGTCGTCAGCAGGCGATTCGGGTCGGCATGCGGCTCGCCTGGGGTGCCGTCGGACTGGCTCGGCGTGAGGAGCGCCGGCGACGCCGGCCAGCCTCCGTCGGGCTCGCGGAACGACGCCAGCTCGCCGTCGCGGCCGGCACCGACGAGCGTCGCCGTCTGCAGGAGCTGCGCCGCCTCGAATGCCGTCTCCGCGGGCGGTGCTGCGCCGAGCCACGCGCGCGTGTCGGCGGTCACATCCGCCGGTATCCCGCCCGTCGCGGCCAGGAGCTCGAGGCTGCGCGCGGTCGCGTACGCGTCGGTTGTCCACCAGAACGAGTGCCAGACGCCGTTGTCGCCGCGCATCGCGAGCACTGCCGCCCGTACGTGTCGCGCGTCTGCGAGCGCGAGCCCGACCGTTGCGGTCACGTCGGCGTGTGCCCACGACCACGAACCGAACTGCGCCCCGACGAACGTGTGCGCGCAGCCGTCGGCGTCGAGGAAGCGGCGAAGGACGCGCCGGTCGCCGCCGGCGAAGCGGAGGGCAAACGACGTCGTGTCTGCATCTGACGCGGTCGTACAGTTGTAGGCCCAGCCGTCGGCGCGCCGGAGCGCGGCGACCGCGTTGCGGGCCCGCGCCACCGCCGCTGCGGCGCGCGGGAACGGTGCGAGCGCGAGGCCGACGTAACTCGTCGTCCAGGCGTCGCTCTGCCCGGGCGGCAGCGCGTAGTCGCGCCACAGCCCGTCAGGCTGTTGCCGCGCGAGGAGGAATTTCACCGCGGCGTCCACGTTATCGCCGCGCCAGGCCGGCCGGCTCCACGTACACGGCGAGCTCCGTCACGTCGCGTCGGCGGCCGACGCCGAGGTACTGGATCGTCGACTCGCCGAATGTCTCGTCGAGGTCGGCGACGAGTCGCTGCAGCGGCGCCGCGTCGACCGCGTACGCACCGGCGAGCGCGGCGATCTCCGCCCGTGCCTTCTGTGCCTCGACCCCCAGGCGGCACGCGTCGATCTTCGTCCGCGGCGACGCCGTACGGAGGAGGGAGTCCTCGAGTGCGAAGTCGAAGGCCGCGATGACGCGCTGCGGTCCGAACGGTCCGAGTGTCGCCGCGAAGGGCTCGATCGCCGAGCGCGGCAGCTCCGTCAGCGCGGCGAGGTCGTCGACGGCGTGGCGGTCGACACCGACGTACACGCGCAGACCGCGCAGCGCGTTGTCGGCGAGAACTGCGGCGAGCCCGACCGGGACGGCGCGCGGCGCCGCCCGCACGAGCAGCGACGCGAACGACGCCTCGGATTCGCGGTCGCCGAAGGGCGCGAGCGCATCGGCAACGCGCTGCCAGCGCGCAACGGGGTTACCGCCGCGCAGGTCGAGGTACACACGCAGCTCGATGCCCTTCGCGTCCGCGGCGAGCCCGAGCCCGACGCCGCCGCGCAGCGTCCGTGCCTCCTCCGCCGTCGGCGGGAGTGCGGCCCGCACGACGGTGTCGACGTCGGCTGCGGCGCCGCGCCAGCCGAGGATTCCGACCAGCGCATCGAGCGTCGACAGCGCGAAGTCGACCTGCGACGGAACGTCGCGGTCAAGCGCGCCGGGCTCTGCGAGCAGCCGGAAGGCGTCCCCGCTCGTCGTCGCCGAGTAGACGAGCGGTGTTCCGTCGAGCGCGACGAACGGGAGCCGTCTCGGTGGGCCCGTGGGCTCCTCGGACGCCGCGGCAAGGAGGAGCTCGTGGACGTCAGCGAGCGCGGGCGCGGCCTCGAGTGGGCCGCGCCGCGCCAGGAACCGGCGCGGCGCGGCCCAGACGTCAGACCGCCAGGAGCGTAACGACCACGGGTCCGCCGTTCGCACCGTTCGCCCCTGCTGAGCCGGCCGTGCCACCCGGGCCGGGCTGTCCGGCAGCCCCGCTGGGGGCGCCGCCCGAGCCTCCGCCTCCGCCCGCGCCGTGGACGCCACCCGGACCGCCGGCGCCGCCGGGGCCTCCGGAGAGACCGTCGAACGGATCCGCGACGAACGACGGCATCGGCTGGCCGCCGCTGTACATCAGCTGGATGTGGCCGCCGTTCCCGCCGTTCCCGCCTCGGCCTCCGGAACCGCCGTCGCCGCCGGCACCGCCCCGGCCTCCGGCACCGCCCGTGCCGCCGGACTTGTCGGCCTCGCAGCCTTTTCCGCTGCCGGCACGCCCGCCGCCCCCGCCGTCGCCGCCGGGACCGCCGTTGCCGCCGCGCCCGCCGCGCCCGCCGTTCGCGCCGCGGCCACCGTGGTAGTCGAGCGTGATCTGCCCCGTGTAGAGGTGCGCGTCGATCGGCGTGATCGCGCCGTCGGTGCCGTCCGTTGCGCCCGAGCCGGGTGCTCCCGCATTTCCCGCGACGCCCCATCCGCCATCGCCGCCGCTCGTCCCGGCCGTCGCGGGCGTGTCGCCCCAGGTGCTGCAGTTTGCGTCGGAGCCGTCGGTGCCGCTCCCCGCAGTCGCCGGCTTCGGGCCGCCGTTCCCACCGTCGCCGCCGTCGACGCCGTTGGCGCCGTTGGCGCCTGGTCCATTGAACATGGCCATCGTCGAGCCCTCCTCTAGACGTGCTTGATCTGGTAGGCGTGCAGCTTCGTGTGGTTGCCGAGGTGGATCTGGCCGGTGCCGTACACGAGCACGTTGTTGAAGTAGACGGCCGCGTACCCGCCGAACGTGACCGAGTCGCCGTCGCAGACGATCAGGTCCGGCGCAACGAAGACCGGGAGGTTCTGCGCGCTCCTCAGCATCGTCGCGACGGCCTGCTTGTAGCCCGCGCGAGCGAGCAGCCGCGCGTCGGTCGGCCCCTGCAGCAGATCGTGGCTCAGCTGGAAGAACGTCGCCTTCAGCTCCGGTGCGAGCTTCGACACCGTCAGCTTCGCGGGCAGCTTCGCGACGGTCCGGGCGTCGAGCGCGTTCAGCATGGGCAGCTGTCGTTGGGTCTTCGCGTAGGCCCGGTTCGGGATGCCCGCAATCTCCTTGAGCTCGTCGAGCGTTTCCGGCGTGACCCGCTTCGTATGCGAGACGATGTCGATCAGCTTCGGCGTCGCCTGCTTCGGGTGGATCAGCACCCCTTTTCGGAGCGCGCAGATCAGAACCGGGTCAAGCTTGTTGAACTCCGCCGGCGTCGTGTTGAACAACTTGAGCTTCTCTTGGAGGAAATCCGGCGGCGGCTCGACGAGATGCTTCGCGTGCTTCGCGAGCCGTTTGTCGGTGGTGGACACGTATTCCTACCTCCTCTCGCGGCGTACTCGTCCTGCGGCAGGTGCACAGGAGAGCGCCCAACATATTACACCACGTTTCCGAAATCAATAAGGAAATCAAATCCGATTGCGAATTCCGCGATTCCACGCTGCTGAACCTGTGTTGCAAGTGGGGTTGACCATCCAACGGGTGCGTTCTATCGTCAACGTCGAGGCAACGAAAGGGGCTGTCGATCTTGCCGTCTCCACCGTTGCTGCGGCCACCGTGTCAGTCGTCGCCACCGGCGAGGAGCGCGTTGCGATGCGCCTCGTGATTGCGGCGGGCGTACGGCTGTTCCGCGAGGGTCTCGCGGAGGTCCTCAAGAGCCAGCGTGCGGTGACCGTCGTCGCGACAGCCGCCGACGCGGCGTCGCTCGACGAGGCCGTTCGGCTGCACGAGCCGGACATCCTCCTCGTCGACACGGCGCTCGTCGGCGCGAAAACGAGCGTTCTGCGGCTCCTGATCAGCTTCCCCGAGGTGAAGATCGTCGCGCTTGGCGAGTTCCAGGAACACGACGAGGTCATTGCCTATGCGGAGGCGGGCGTGGCGGGCTTCGTCACGCGCGACCAGGCTCTGGACGAGCTCGTCTGCACGCTCGAGAGCGTCGTGCGCGGCCACCTCCACTGCCCGCCACACGTCGCGGCGGCGCTCCTGCAGCGTGTCGCGAGCGTTGCGTCCCAGCGCACGCCGGCACGGCCGGATACCGCGGCGCGACTGACGGCGCGCGAGCTCGAAATCGTCGCGCTCCTCGGCGACAGGCTCTCGAACAAGCAGATCGCGAGGCGGCTGAGCATCGAGGTGCCGACGGTGAAGAACCACGTGCACAACATTCTCGAGAAGCTCCAGGTCAGCTCGCGTGTCGACGCGGCGCAGTGGGCGCGCGGCGACGCCGCACTGGCGTCGAGGATCTAGATCCTCGACGCCAGTGCGGCGCGGAGATCTGGATCTCTTTCTGAATCGTCCGTTGAATCGCCGTCTAAATCATGATGTGAATCTCCGCGTGAATCGCTGATTGGATAATGCACTAGATCCCATTCGAATCTATTGATCCATGTTGCATCCGGCGCCGCCGCAGGAGGATGGCCGCATCGAAGGCGGATTGCTTGGACCAAACGAAGATTCTGCTGGTTGACATGCCGCGAATGCTGCGCGACATCGTGCGTGCGGTTGCCGCGCAGGACCCGTCGCTGGACATCGTCGGCGAGGTCTCGTGGGAAACCGATCTGACGGCGACTGCGTCCTCGTACGACGCCGTGGTGATCGTCGCAGGTGCCCGCGCGTCGTCGGGGTCGGCGATCGGGGAGCTGCTCGAGGCACGTCCGCGGACGCGCGTGCTGACGATCGACGCCGACGGGGCGCAGAGCGTCCTCTATCGGTTGAGCCCGGAGGCCGTCTCGCTCGGCGACCTCTCGCCCGCGCGGCTCCTCAAGGCGATCCACGGATGAGCGTGAGCGTCGACACCTTCGCAGCCCCGTGGACGGCGGACGCCTCCGGCCTCTGGACGGTCGCGTCGACGTCGAGCGCCTCACGGTACGGCGCCGACGGGCTCGGAATGGAGATCAGCGCGGCTGCGGGCGCCGGCGCCGTTCCGGCGCCGGCCGCCGAGCGCCATTTCGCCCCGGCGCTCGATCTCCGGGCCTACGACGAGCTGCGGTTCTGGATCCGCAGCAGCCGGCCCGGCGACGGTACCGCGGCGAGCCCTGTCTACCTCGTCGCGGAGGCGACGACCGATCCGCCGGCGGGGCCGCCGTGGCTGCGACTGGTGAGGATTGAGAAAGCGAACACCTGGGAGCTCGTCGTCCTCTGGCTCGGCGACATGCCCCCGGCGCTGCGCCAAGCGGCCGGGTTCCTGCGGCTGCGGAGCCTCGACGGACGGATCGCGTTCAAGGCAGCCGTCGACGATCTGATCGCGACGACGACCGACTCGATCACCGAAACGGATGCCGCACTCCACGCCCGGCTGCAGGACCGTTGGTCGGTCGAGATCACGGGTGTCGCGACACCGGTGCCTGCAGTGCTCGACCTGCCCGAGGCGCAGACGCTTCCCGCGCCGCCGTACATCCTGATCACGCCGTGGTCGGTCGTACCGCTCGGCGTCATGGGCGGCGAGCTCGAGATCGTCGACAACGCGACGACGACCGGCGCGCACGTCCGCCCGTCGCCCGCACGCGTCGAGCTGACCTACCGCGTCGACGTCTGGGCCGACGACCGCGGGCACAAGTCGTTCCTCCTCGACCGGATCGTCCCCGACCTACTCGAGCCTCTCGTCGTGGCCGACGTCGCGTACGTGCTCGAGCCGTTTCGCCCGAGCCAGGAGGAGCGCGCCGACCTCGTCCTGCCGGGGCGCACGCCGCTCTTCTACCGCCTCGTCCTTCCGGTCGAGACGGGCGTGCGCACCCTGCGAGGGCAGGCCGTTCCGCTCCTGCTCGTCGGCGACATCAATGACCGGAGCGATGCGGAGGCACTGGGGCTGTGACCGCCGCATCACACCTGCTGAAAGAGAGGCATCCATGAGCACCATCGGCATCAACGTCATCGAGACCGACGGCTCGGCGGCGCCCGCGATCGCCGCGGCCGCGACGTCGGTCGCAGCCGTCGTGCTCCGGAGCAAGCGCGGGCCGACCGACAGCGCGGTTCGTGTCTCGAACTTCCGCCAGTTCACGCAGCGATTCGGAGCGCACGACTCCCGGTACACGGGCGCGTACGCCGTGCAGGGGCTCTTCGGAAACGGCGGCCGCGAGGCATGGGTCTCGCGCGTCGCCGGAGCGGGCGCGGCAGCCGCGCGCGTCACACTTGTCGACCGCGCCGGGGGGGCAACGCTCCGCGTCGGCGCCGGGTATCGCGGCGTCGAGGAGGTCGGCACGTGGGGGAACGACCTCTACGTCGAGATTCGCGACAACCCGGAGTTCTCGACGCCGCTCGCCGCGACGCGGCCCGGCAACACGCCGGGGCGCCTGCAGGGCAACGCGTTCGCCGCGTCGACCGTCGACCTCACGGTTCCGCCCGCGACGCCCGCGAAGAAGCTGCGGATCAACGTCGACTCCGGCCCCAACTTCGACATCACCTTCGACGCCGCCTCCGTGCCGGTGCTGGCGGCGGCGACACCGGACGACGTGGCCAAGGCGATCAACCGCATCGCCGGCTCGCGCGTCGTCGCGTCGGCGAGCGCCGGCGGGCTGCTCATCGTCTCGCGGCAGAAGGGCGCCACCTCGCGCGTCGAGGCGGTCGCCGCCTTCGACGACCCGACTCGGACCCAGCTCGGGCTGAACCTCGCCGCCGCGACGGGTGCGGCCGGGCCGGTGGGCACGTACGACGAGGTGCAGGTCGGCGGGTTCGGCGGGCTCCAGGTCAACGACTGGGTGCGGCTCGACGACGGCATCAGCTCGGACTGGGTGCAGATCACCCAGCTCGAGCAGCGTGCGGTGATGGGCGGCGGGATCGAGCTCCACGTGCACTTCACGCCGCCGCCGGCCGCTAACCAGAACGAATACCGCACGCAGGACAACGCGAGCCTGTCGACGACCGAGTTCGATCTGGTCGTGCGCCAGCAAGGCGCGGCTGATCCGGCCCCGGTACCGGTCGAGACGTGGGAGAAAGTGAGCATGAACCCGGCGGCGGGCCGTTACGCGCCGTCCCTCGTCAACGACGTCTTCTCGGGCTCCGCGTACGTCGTCCTCATCGACCAGAACCCGGGCGGGTTCAACGGTCGGGACGCGCCGGCGCTCGGAAGCGCGTTCCGGCTCGGCCTCTCAACGCCGCCGACTGCTGCACTCGTTCGCCAGACAGGCAACGACGGCGGCGAACCGACGACGGCGCAGTACACGAACGCGCTCACCTTCTACGACACGACGCAGGTGCAGTTGCTCCTCGTCCCCGAGCTGATGGTGTCCGCGATGCTCGGCGCCGTCACACGCGCCGCGCTCGACTACTGCGCGAATCGCGGTGACTGCATGTACATCGGCCAAACGCCGGTGGGACGCGACGAGGCCGGTGCGAAGTCGTTCGGCCAGATCTACCGCGGTGCGAAGGTCTACGGCGCGCTCTACTGGCCGTGGATCACCGTGACCGATCCCATCGGGGCCGGGCCGAACCCGACACGCACGATTCCGCCGTCGGGGCACGTCGCCGG
Source organism: Gaiellaceae bacterium (assembly GCA_036564885.1). Lineage (GTDB taxonomy): Bacteria > Actinomycetota > Thermoleophilia > Gaiellales > Gaiellaceae > Palsa-739. The sequence goes on from DATCOE010000065.1 coordinate 8,514, forward strand.
TGTCTACGCGCGCATCGACCAGACGCGCGGGATCTGGAAGGCGCCGGCCGGCGATGAGGCGCTCGTGCGCGGAGCGATCGACGTGGAGACGACCGTCACCGACGCGGATCACACTGATCTCGTCAAGAACGGCTCCGTGAACGGGATCCGCCCGATCGCGGGTGTCGGCATCGTCCTCGACGCATCGCGGACACTCTCGACCGACACGCGCTGGCTCTACGTCAACGTGCGTCTGCTCTTCAACTACGTCAAGTCGTCGCTGCGCGACGGCCTGCGCTGGGTGAAGCAGGAGCCGAACCGCGAGGCGCTTTGGGGGATGGTGAAGTTCGGGAGCGTCACGCCGTTCCTGCTCCGCCTCTATCAAGCCGGTGCGTTCGGGCCCGGCACGCCCGCGGACGTCTTCACCGTGATCTGCGGGCCGGAGAACAACCCGCCGGACGAGATCGCGCTTGGGAACCTGAAGATCGAGGTCTACTTCTACCCCTCCCGGCCCGCGGAGACCATTCTCATCGTCGTCGGCCAGCAGGAGAGCGGCGCGACCGCCGCCGAGCGGTAGCGAAAGGAGCACCATGGCAACCGATCCGTATCGCGCAAACGAGTTCGTCCTCGAGATCGGGACGGCGGCGAGCCCGACCGTCTCGAAGATCACGGGCCTGAGCCTTGGCGAGACCGACACGGTCGACGTGCCGGAAGGCGGGACGAACATCGTCCACAAGGTCTCGTCGGGGGTCGTGAAATTCCATCCACTCACGGTCGAGAGATACGTCGACGGCAGCGCGGACGACACGCTGTTCAAGGGCTTCTTCGAGTCGATGTTCAAGTACGGCCACGGCGGCCAGGGCTCGCGTGTCCGCCGCGACGGCTCCGTGGTGAAGAAGCACTTCGGCACCGAGGTCTTTCGGATCGCCTTCTACGGCGCGTGGGTCAAGTCCGCGTCGTTCGGAGACCTCGAGGCCGGCTCGACCACACTCCTCAAGCAGACGGTCGTGCTCGAGCACGACGGTCTCGAGCTGATCCTGCCGTCGTGACGGCCGAAGGAGGGACGAGATGACCGACATCGAGGTCTCCTCGACCTGGCAGACGATGGTGACGCTGCCGGTTGGGCTCGAGGACGCGGAGATCGGCAGCGTCCTCCGCGACGTGACGCTGCGCAAGATGACCGGCAACGAGGAGGCCTCGCTCGCCGACCCCAAGCTGCGCCGGAACGGCGGGAAGCTCGTGACGGCGCTCATCGCCGGCTGCGTGCGCGTCGACGGGAAGCCGCTCGGCGTGGAGCCGGTGCGGCGGCTCACGTCGGCCGACCGCAACTTTCTGCTCCTCGAGCTCCGGCGACTGACCTTCGGCGACCTGATGGAGGCGCAGTACACGTGCCCGCGCTGCGGCGGGACGACGGTTGTGTTGGAGGACCTCGCCGAGTTACCGGTGCGGACCGTCGACGATGGTGCGACGGACGGCGAGATCGAAGTGCGCCTGGAGGACGGGTTCCGCGACGCCGACGGGAGCGTTCACCTTGACTTCGCGTTTCGCCTCCCGACGGGCGAGGACGAGGAGGCGGCGCACGCGCTGCGCGACGAGAATCCCTCGAGGCAGCGCGACGCGCTCATCACGCGCTGCCTCCTCAACGTCGGCGAGCTCGAGCCGCGCCGGATGCGCGCGCTCGGTGTGCGCGTTCTCTCCGACCTCTCGATGGGCGACCGTCGGCTGATCCAGCGCCGCCTCGAGGAGGCGGTGCCGGGACCCGAGCTCGGCAGGGACGTGATCTGCGACCGCTGCGGCGATGGGTTCCGGCAGACCCTCGACATGAGTCACTTCTTCGACCTCGAATGAGCACTGCGGAGGAGAACCTGCGCCGTGAGGTCTTCTCGCTCGGCTACCACCTCAAGTGGGCGCCCAGCGAGATCCTCGCGCTACCCGTGACGGAGCGGCGTGCCTATCTCCACCTGCTCGTCGAGCAGCTGGAGCTCGAGCGGCAGGCAAACGAAGAGCAGGTGCAGAGGTGAACGAGGACCTCGCTGACATGCGGCGCCTGGCGGACAGCTTCGCCGCCACGATCAGGGAGCAGGGCCGCCAGGTGGAGACCGGGATGCGCTCGATGTCGTCTGCGCTCGACCAGGCGGCGAATCGCTTGGCCGCAGTCATGGGCGGCGCCGCGGTGATGGCGTCCCCCGCGGCCGCCGCGGCCGGAGGCGCCGCCCTCGCGCCCGGCGGGATCGTGCAGGTGCGGGTGGTCAACGACCGGCTGCCGGTGTTCGTCGTCAACCCGCCTCCGCCGCCCGATCGCGGCGGCGCGGGCGGGATCGTCGGCGCGATCGGGAGCGGCATCGGCGGCCTGATCGGCGGCATTGTCGGCGGCTTCGTCAGTGGCGCCGCCTCGCCGTTCCTCCTCTTCGCCGACGTCGTCGCGCTCATGGCGGGGATGCCGGGGATCCTCGACCGCGTGCTCTCGATCCTGCGTGAGGTGCGGAGGCTGGCGACCGAGCTCGTGACGGGGATCCGCGGGCTGATCGTCCTCCTCTTCAGCGAGCTGACCGCCGCCGGAATCTTCCCCGTCTCGCGGCTGATCGCAAGCCTGCTCTTCCTCATCGACCGCGGCATCACGCTCGTGCTCATGCACGTCCAGCCGATCATCCTGTGGGTCGAGCGGGTGATCGAAACGATCACGACCTGGCTCGGGCAGTACATCGAGCGCATCGCCTCGTTCGTCACGAATCTCGTCAACGCGCTGGCGACGTTCCTCGCCGCCTACGTCACGTACATGATCGACAGCATCATCCGGCCGGCGGTCGCCGAGATGGTGCGCGACGCGATCCGGTCCGCCGTCTCGGCGCTCGCGGGCGCGCTGTTCGCGGTACTGAACGCCGCAGGCGAGATCATGATCGCCGCCGTCACCTACGCCGCGAACGTGGCGTGGCGCGGGCTCGTCCAGTTGCTCAACTACATCCCCGGCGTGACGATCCCGGTGCCGGCCGCGCCGACGGCGCCGAACTGGGGAGCGCTCGCGCGCAGCGGGATCGCGGGCGGCCAGATGCTCGGCCGCGACCTGGCCGAAGTGCTCTTCGGGCCGGCGCCGGCCCGCCCGCCGGCCGCGCCCGGAGCAGCAGGCGCGCCCGGCGCGCCGGGCACGCCGCCGCGCTTCCGTGGCCCCGGGTTCCACGCCCCCGAGCTGCGCCTGCCGGACATGCCGGCGCCGTCTCCGCAGCTCGAGCGGCTGCTCGAGGCCCCGCCTGGCACAGCAGCACCAACCCAGCCCGTCCCGCCGGCGACGACGGTCAACGGCGGGATCAGCGTGGCGATCCGCAGCGAGACCGTGTCGATGGAGAACGCCGAAGAGACCGCGCGCGTGATCGCGCAGCACGTCATGGACGAGCTCGTGCGCCTCAACCAGGCCGAGCGCTTCGGCCGCGGACTGCCGACGGCGTCGGTGGCGTAGGGCCGGCCGGTGGCGCATCCGCAACTCGAGCAACCGAAGCGCGGCTTCATCGCGAACATCTGGACGATCCCGCCGCTCATCTACCCGTTCCAGTACAACCCGACGCAGATCACGGACTCGAAGAAGCTCGACTGGGGTCCGAAGTACGACGACCAGCACCCGGGCGGGCCGCGCGGGCTCGCAGGGCTCGCCGGCATCTCGCTGGGAACGGCGACCGAGAAGCTCGGCCGCACGTTCTCGGCCGCGGAGATCAAACGCTTTCAGAAGGAAGACGCGCGGAGCGTCAACTTCAAGTTCACGATCGACGGCCGCGAACAGCGCGACGGGGAGCCGTCACGGCGGCGCAACGACGACGGCGACATCGTCGGCGACCTCGCGGTGATCCGCTCGTTCGTCTACCCGCAGCTCGCGAACTGGCTCGACATGGCGAGCGCGCTCGGCAGCGGCGGCGCCGGCGGCCTCCAGGAGGCGACGACGTGGTCGAACCTCTGGTTCAACCGCCCGCCGACGATGACGCTCGTCTTCGGCGGGATGAGCGTCGAGGGATTCGTCACCGAGCTGAAGATCACGGAGACGCTTTTCAACAGTGACCTCAACCCGACGCGCGCCGACGTCGACGTGACGATCCTCGAGAAGATCGACTCGATCAGCTTCATTCTCGACTCGATCAAGCGCATCGGCCGCACCTTCTACTACACCGACTACGAGGACATCCTCGACGTCATCTTCTGAGCGATGCCCGTCAGCCCGTTCAGCCGCTACCGCGACCTCGACGTCATCGTCGTCCAGCACGAGACGCGCGGCGAGACCCAGTCGCTTCCGGTCCGCCGGCTGCCGATGCCCGCGCCGCCCGTGGTGCGCCGCCATCTGCTTGCGGGCTACGAGACCGTCGACCTCCTCGCGCGGAACTATCTCGGCCGTGAGTCGCTCTTCTGGCAGTTCCTCGACGCGAACGGCGGCCGCGGTCCCGACTCGTTCGCAACCGGCGAGCTCATCGACGTGCCGTCGCTCGAGGCGGCGACGCTCGTGCGGAGGTCGGCGTGACGGAGACCGCGCTGTTCGCCTCGGTGAAGGTCGAGGGGCAGGAGCTCGTCGACTACGTCGTGCGGATCCAGCTCGAGGAGAGCGACACCCGCGCGGACGTCGTGCGCATCACGTTTGCGGACGGGAACCTCGTGATGTGCGACGTCCTGCACGAAGGCCAGAAGATCGAGATCGACATGGGCCGGAGCGACGAGCATGCGCTCGTCTTCCGTGGTGTTGCGACGTCCGTCAACGCAACGTTCCCCCGTATCGGTTCGCCGTTCGTCGAGCTCGTGGCGCAGGACAGCCTCATCCTGCTCGCGCTCAAGCCGCGGACGAAGCGCTGGGCTGTGAACGTCAGCACGATCGTGCGTCAGATCGCGCTCGCGAACTCGCTCGTTCCGGGGACTATCTCACCGGGTGACGACGCGGCGTTCCCGGAGGAGCGCCCGGCGCAGCAGGTCGCCGAGACCGATCTCGCCTTCCTGCAGCGGCTCGCGCGGGCGTACGACTCGAAGCTCTACGTCGACCACTCGACGCCGGTCGACTCGCTCAACCTCGTCTCGAACCAGAGCCTGCTCGACGCGGAGCCGCTGCAGCAGACGCTCGTGTTCAACTCGACGCTCGTCGACTTCCGCGTCGGCTTCGACGCGTGGGCCGCCGACCCGGAGGAGCACGTCGTTACGACGGATCCCGACAGCGGGGACCGCGTCGCCGTCGACGAGACGCTCTTCCGCCCGGACGACGTCACCTGGGTGCCTGACCCGACGCGGATCGCACGCCTAGGTGATGGCGCGGCGCGGGTGACCGCGCTCGTCGGCGCATCGGCAGGCGCACGGGCGCAGCTCCGCGACTTCCAGCGCGTGCCGCCGCGGCTCGCCGGCGCACCGGCGCGTGCGGCGAGCGAGCACGGCCGCGTGCACGGCGACCGCCTCCGGCATCGCGGCCACACCGGCCGAGGCCGCGCGAGCGGCTCGATCTGGCTGCAGCCCCGCGCCCGCGTGCAAGTGCTCGGCTACGGCGGACGCTGGTCGGGCACGTGGTACCTGTCGCGCGTCCGGCACGAGCTCGACCTCGTCCTTCGCACCTACGCCTGCTCCTTCGTGTGCACCCGCTGATGGAGCTTCCCCTGCAACTCGTGGCGACGCAGCCGAGCTTCCCCGGCCTCTACCGCGGCGCCGTGGCCGACGTCGACGACTCGACGCACCGCGGCCGGATCAAGGTGACGGTGCCGGCGGTCTTCGACCTGACGACGCCCGACGCTGCGGTCTGGGCGATGCCGTGCTTCCCGTGGGGGCACGTGTTCGTGCCCGAGGTCGGTGACAAGGTGTGGGTGGCGTTCGAGGACGGCGACCCAACGACGCCCGTGTGGATCGGTCAGTGGTACGCAACGGGCGGCATGCCCGCCACGGCCGCGGTGTCGCCGCCGGTGAAGCGGCTGATCGCCTCGAAGAGCGGACACGAGATCTTGCTCGACGACACGGCCGGCTCCGAGAAGGTCGTGATCCACTCGAAGACCGCCGCGCAGAAGATCGTCCTCGACGAGACCGCGGGCGCGGAGAAGGTCGTGATCAGCGACAAGGGCGGCTGCTCGATCGAGCTCTCCGCCGCCGGGATCACGATCCAGGCTCCGGGGAAGGCGATCGTCCTCAAAGGCGCATCCGTGGACGTGCAGGCCGGTTGATGGCGAACGGATCGCTCCCACTCCGCGGTATCGCGTTCCCGTTCCGGGTCGACCCGCGGTCGGGCGGCGTCGCGGCGACCGAGGGCCCGCACAAGCTGACGGAGAACCTCGAGCGGTTGCTGCTCGCACGCATCGGCGAACGGCTGATGCTCCGCGATTACGGCGGCGGCGCGTCCGCGCTCGTGCAGGAGAACATCAACGACGGGCTGATTGCGGTCGCGCGGAACCAGATCGCCGCGGCGATCCTCCGCTACGAGCCGCGCGTGCTGCCGCAGGACGTGTCGGTCATCCCGCACGAGGGCGAGTTGTTCGTGCGCGTGCAGTTCATCCAGGCCGAGGTGCCGGGCGTGCAGACGACGGCGATCAGGGTCGGGTGACCGGATGGCGACGACGCCGATCACCGACTATACGAACCGCGACTACGACTCGTTCGTCGCGACGCTCCTCGACGTTGCCTCTCTCAAGCTTCCCGAGTGGACAGACCACTCCGAGAACGACCTCGGCCGGCTGATCCTCGAGCTCTTCGCGTACGTCGGCGACGTCGTCAGCTACTACCTCGATCGGGTCGCGAACGAGGCGTTCCTCGCCACCGCCGTCGAGCGACGCAGCGTGATCGATCTCCTGTCGCTGATCGGCTACTCCCTCGACACCCCGGCGCCCGCGGCGGTCGCGCTGGCGGTGACCCCGAAAGATGCGGCCACGCCGGTGCACATCGACGCCGGCGCGCACTTCATGACGCAGGCCGCCGCCGGGAAGCCCGCTGTCGAGTTCTTCTACCTCCCGGAGAACGGCGCGCCGATCGACGTGATGCCGGTGGTCGATGCGGCGACCGGGCTCATCCAGCCGATCATGCTCACCGCGCTCAACGCGTCCCCGGTCTCGAGCCCGCTCGGCCAGTCGACCGGCCTCGAGAACCAGGGCTTCATGCTCCCGCAGCAGCCCGTGATCCTGTCGCGCGACCCCGCGGTGTGGGACGGCCTCGTCGTCGAGGTGCGGAGCGGTGCGATCTGGGAGCAGTGGGAGCGGCGGACGACGCTGCTCTACAGCCTCTCGAACGACCCGCACTTCATCGTCCGCGTCGACGAGAACGACGCGGCGGAGGTGATCTTCGGCGACGGGCAGTACGGGCGGATCCCGCCGTTCAACGCGCCGGTGCGCGCTCGCTACCTCGTCGGCGGCGGTGCCGCGGGCAACATCGCGCCGGCCACCGTCACCGTCATCACTTCGGGCGTCAGCGTCCAGGCGACGGTCACGAACCCGATCGGTGCGTCGGGGGGCGCGGACCGCGAGTCGATCGAGCACGCGCGCCGCAACGCTCCGGGCGTCTACCGGAGCCAGCAGCGCGCGGTCAGCGCCGACGATTTCGCGCGCCTCGCCGAGAGCTTCCCGGGCGTCGCCCGCGCCATCGCCGTCGCTCCCGCCTGGGATCACACCGTGCCGCCCGGACCGACGACCGCCGACCAGGTGGGCCCGGGCCTTGTCTCCTGGAACTACATCGACCTGATCGTCGTCGCGACGGGCGGGCTCAACCTCACCGACCAGCTGCGCGCCAACCTCATGCAGTACTTCGAGCCGCGCCGGATGGTCACGACCATCCTCAGCATCCGCGAGCCGGTGTTCGTGAGCGTCGACCTCACCGTCGAGGTCGGCGTCGAGCCGACGTTCTACGCGGGCGACGTGCGTCTGCGCGCGATCGAGGCGCTCGAAGCGCTCTTTGCGCTCGAGAACGCCGACTTCGGCAAGCCGTTCTATCTCTCGAAGGTGTTCGAGGCGGTCGAGAGCATCGACGGCGTCGCCTTCGCCGACGTCTCCACCTTCTCCGGGCGCCGCTCGTACCCGGCGGGCGAGATCGTCGATCCGGCCGCGGCCGCCGTCGGCCGCATCCCGCTGCGCCCGCGCGAGTTCCCGCGCGAGGGGACGCTGACGGTGACGACGACGGGCGGCCTCGCGTGAGCCCGCTCATCCCGGTGCTCGAGCTCGGGCCGCCGCACCTCCTGCCGCACATCCCGCAGGGGATCGAGTTCGTGCTCGGCGGCGAGATCGTGTTCGGGCTCCCGGCGGTCGACCTCGACGCGCTGAAGTTCCGCGTCGAGACGAACCCGTCGGGACCGGCAATCGACCTCGTCTGGGAGCTGCCCGATCCGACCGGCCCGGTGGACGGGGTCGAGTTGCGCGTGTTGCGCCGTGTGCGCCGGTTCCCCGGCCGGAGCCGCCGTGGCGTCGTCTCCGTCGTCGCGACCGCCGACGACCTCGCCGAGGGCGACGTCGTGTACGACACGGCGACCGTCACGTGGGACCTCGAGGAGACGCGCGACGAGGTCTTCCCGGACATGCGCGTCTCCACGACGAGACAGTTCTTCTACCGCGGCACGCCGCGCGACCGCATTCTCGTGCGGACGATCCGGCACGAGTCGCCTCCGGAAGGCGGCCCGCCGACGCGCACCATCATCCGGTACGTCGATCGCGCGGGGCTCGAGGTCGGGACGATCTATTACTACACGGCGTTCGCCGGGGCCCCCTTCCGCTTCAGTAGCCGCACGCAGTCCTCGGCGCTTGCGACGGGGACCGGGGGGCCCGAGCTCTTCCGGCTCTTGCCGAAGATCGACCAGCAGCGCGACACCGAGGCGCCGGAGCCTTTCTCCGTCGCGAATGCCGAGCACGACCGCGGGCAGCTCGAGCGGCTGCTGCGCACGACGCAGGTGCACGGCGACATGCTGATGGGGTTCGTCGACGGCCTCCGCGACCTGCACGACCCGCGGCGTGTCGACTCGCGTCTGCTCGAAGCGATGGCCGATCTGATCGGCTGGAACCTCAAGGCGTACCTCACGGAGGAGGGCCAGCGGAACGAGATCGTCTTCGCCAACGACGTCTACCGCACGCTCGGCACGAAGCCGAACATCGCCGCGATGGTCAACCGCCTGACCGGGTGGACCGCCGACGTCAAGGAGTTCGCGCGCAACGTCGTTCTCAGCTGGGACTCGACGCGGGTCGAACGTCTCGAGGGCGGCGTGTCCGCGTACCTCGACGGGAGCGCGGTCGCCGACGGGACGCCGCCGGTGCTCAACACGCAGACGGTTCCCGTGGGCTCGGTGAACACGGCCGACCCGAACGCGATGTTCCGTCTGCGGAACCGCACCTTCGAGGATGCGACCGCGTACACCTACGACTGCGGCGTTCCGGACCCCGCGGGCGGCTATATCCGCAACGACGCCATCTGGTACAACCGCGAGACGCTCGGCGTCTACGCGACGCCGGACGTCGCGACCGAGCCGTTCGCTCTCCAGCAGACGTGGGAGCGCGTCCGCGTGATCCTCGGCGAGTTCCTGCCGATCCAGGTGCGCCCCGTGCTCTTCATCCGCCCGGGCGTCGTCAACGAGGATCCGTACGTCGCCACGACGCAGGTGGTCGAGGACGTGACGACTCTTGCCACGCTCGTGCAGGCGGAGGACTACGACGCGACCCTGGAGGACGCGCTCGACAAGATCCCGCAGTGGCGCTGGCTGATCGCGAACCAACTTGCGTCGCGCTCGGTGAACACGGCCGCGGTCGACCTCTCGCACCGCAGCGTCCACACCGGCGTGGTGCCCGGCCCATGAGCAAGAGGAGGAGCGCCATGGAGGAGCACGTGCACATGACTGCGTCCGGCGAGCACCGCGACGTTCTGCGCGGCCCCGACGGGCGCGTGGTGTGGGTGCGCGAGTGGGAGCACAACGTCATCGTCACGTCGCTCCGCGCGCTGCTCGCCGCGCTCGTGAAGGGCGACCCGCAGGGCCACGCGGTCGGCTGGTGGGCTGTCGGTGCCGGCGACCTCTCGTGGGACGCGCCGCCGGGCGCGCCGGCGGACGCGACGCGGCAGGCGTTCACGCACCTCGTCGCGGAGGTCGGCCGTAAGGCGATCCCCGGCGGGGCGATCGCGTTCCTCGGGGGCGCGTTCACGAACAAGCTCGAGATCATCTCGAGCTTTACGACGGCCGACGTCCCTGCGGGGCCGCTGCGGGAGTTTGGGCTCTTCGCCGGCGGCAGCGTTGCCGCGAACTCCGGCATCCTTCTCAACCATCGCGTCCATCCGCGAATCGACATGCAGCCGGGGTTCACCCTCGAGCGGACACTCCACCTGACCTTCTGAGGAGCGACCATGGGCAACTTTTCGCGCAACACGTTCAACCAGAGCAAGAACTACGTGGCCGTTCGCCTCGAGCAGGGCGTCCCGCTCGTCGACGCAGACTGGAACGAGCTCGAGGACGTCACGCGCTTCGAGATCTACGAGGCGCTCCGCGCCGCGGCGACGAACGTCGCGTCGCGTGGCGGCCTCGACCTGACGCCGAACGGCGCGAACGACCTGAACCTGAGCGCGGGACGTGCCGTGATCGACGGCCGCCCGGTCCGACTCTGGAACCCGATGTCGTACTCGGGCCAGCGTTACGCGAACGCCGTCACCGCGGCGGCCGACGGGGTGCTCCAGGCGACGCCGCTCACTCAGCCCGGCGGCAACCGGACCGATTGCGTCTACCTCGACCACTTCGAGCGCGAGGTGACGAGCGCCGAAGACGCGAACCTGATCAACGGCGCGATCGGCCTCGAGACCTCGACCCGCCTGAAGCGCGAGCTCGTCCTGCGCGTCCTGCAGGGGTCGACGACGCCGCCCGTGCCGGCGGTCGGGCACGCCCACCTCGCGATCGCGCTGATCAACCGGACAGCCGGCCCGATCACCGCGGCGCAGATCCAGGACGTGAAGCCCTACCCGTTGCCGCTCGGGGTGCGCGAGATGGCGTTCGCGCCGGCGCTGCTCCCCATGTCGATCGGCGGGGTTCCGCAAGCCGCTTTCACGATCGAGGCCGGGCTCTTCCCGTGGAAGATCACGGGCCGCAAGCCGGCCGCACAGCTCGCCGCCTTCGGCGTGATCCCGATCCCGCCGCTCCCGGATGGCGCTCGGCTGACGCAGTTCCGCCTCCGCGGCGCGAACATCGGAACCGTGTCCTGGCAGTTCGTGCGCGGGCGGCACGACGGAGGAGGCGTCTCGACGTCCGTCTTGACCGAGCTCTTCGGCGCGGCAGGGGCGTTCGACCACCTGCTGCCGATCGGCGTCGCCGAGCCCGCCGTGAACAACTCGACCTTCTACTACCACCTCGCCGTCACCATGTTCGGCGCCAGCACCGGCGACGTCTACGGCGGCTCGATCCGCTTCGCACCCTGAGAGGAGCAACGATGTCTGGACAACGCACGAAACCGGCCGTCGACGAGCGGCAGGTCACGGTGGAGAAAGGGAACAACGTCGTCGTCGTACAGGCGAGCGGACACACGTGGGTCGCGCTCGAAGGCGACGAGGGCGAGATCGTGCGCGACCAGTCGGGCAACCCGGAGACGTCGTTCGGCGTCGAGCGCGGCATGTACACCGTGCGGAGCGACGGGAAGCTCAAGTCGGCGACCGCGCGGACGATCGAGGTCCCGCAGGCGGCCACCGCCGCGGACGTCGCATCGCTTCGCCTGACGTCGAACGCGAGGCGCGCGCACCCGGTCGACGGCGTCGGCGAGATCGCCGCCGACGGCAAGAGCCACGCGACGATCACGGTGCAGAAGCTCGGCGAGGACGGCGAGCCACTCGATCGCCGGAAGGACGACGACGAAGTCTTCCTGCGCACGACCGGAGGAACGCTCCAGGACGACACCGGAAAACCCTTGCGGTCGGTGAAGCTCTCCGGCGGCAAGGCGACCTTCCGCATCGTGTCCGAGCCGGTCGGCCGCGTCGTCACCATCGAGGCGCTCGGCGTGGCGCCGCTCGGGAGCGCGGAGCTGCGTCTGGAGTTCGTCTGATGTGGCCGTTCGCCCGGCCGGGCAACGTTTTTGCGGTTGCGGGCGCCGTGCCCCTCACCGGTGCGGTCGCCGGCGCCTGGACGGCCGGCCCGGTCGCTGAGGCACGGCTCCGCCTGCTTCCGTTCATCCTCCCGGTGTTCATCCGTTCCGCGCGTTGCACGTTCGCGTTCGCCGGCGTCACCACGGACGGAACCACCCCCGTGGTCGGAGCCTCGACGGTGACGCTCTCGTCGTGGCTCGTGCTCCGACGCGGCGACACCGCCTCCGACGTCTTCGGCAACACGGTGTCGGCCTGATGCCGCTGAAGCCTGTTGCCAAGACGGGTGACACGACGAAGACGCCGGGAACGCTGATGTTCACCGGCGCGTCGACGGGCTCCTGGACAGGCGCAGCGGTCACCGAGACGGCCTACCCGTTGCTGACGATCGGAGGCGTCGGTGTCATCCACCTCGCGAGTTGCCTCTTCTCGTTCTCCGGGCTCGCGGCGAACGGGACGACGGCAGTCACCGGCTCGTCGACCGTCACCCTCACGGCCTCGTCGACGACGCTGCAGAAGAGCTCGACGTTCGTCCTGCGCGACGGCGACACGACGCAGGACAGCTTCGGCAACGCGCTCACCGTGGCCGCGGCGAACATTTTGCGCAGCGACTGAGCCCCTCGATCTCTCGAGCGCGAAGACGACGACCTCGGCGACGTCTTCCGCCGTCATCATCCCGGACAGCGCGTCGGGTGTCCGGCTACGTACGAAAAAGCCCTGGAAACGGGGCGTTTTCTATGACCAGTCAGCCGGGAGAGACCGGCGTATCGCTCAGACGCCGGCGTCGTAGGCGAGGCCGTGCCCGAGCGGGAACAGGGGCTGCTCCGAGTCGCACGGCACGTCCGGCAGTTGCCGGCCGGCCGCGTCCATCGACGACGGCATTTCGAAGGGAAGCTTGCCGCTGGGCGAAAACCGGCCGAAGAGGAGGTCGAGGATGGCCTCCGGGCTCGCGCCGAACGTGCCGACCAACGCGCTGCAGGCGCCGGCGAAGTCGGTCAGGACTGCGGGGCGGTCGAGGTGCACGACGAGGATCGTCGGGACTGTGCCCGCCAGCTCGAGCACGCGGTCGCGCTCGTCGGCCGGGAACTCGAGGCTTCCGGCGTGGAAGCGCGACTCGATGAAGGTTCCGTGACGAGGTTCGTACGGCGCATTCCGGAACACGATCGCCACATCGGCGTCGGCCGGCCGCTCGACGACCTCGCCGTAGGCGGCGGCCGTCTCCGCGTCGAGGCCGTCCACGTAGATGCGCTTGCCGGGCTCGAGCGGCAGGAGGCCGTCGTTCGCGAGCAGCACCATGGCACGGCGCTGCGCGTCGGAGCCCGCCGCCCTGAACGCGTCGCTGCCGCAGGTCTTCGCCGCGACGTCGGGATCGACATACGGGTCGTCGAAGAGCCCGAGGCGGAACTTGTCGCGCAGGATCCGCCGTGCCGACTCGTCGATGCGCGACTCCGAGATGCGTCCGGCTTGGACGACCTCGACGAGAAGCTCGGGCAGTGTCTCGCCGCCGAGCTGGTCGCATCCCGCCTCGATGATCTTGATCAGCCGCTCGGCGGGATCGAGCTCCTCCACGCCCCACGCCTTCGCCTCCCAGACCGAGCCGTCGGGCATCGGCAGGTCGCTGACGAGTGCCCAGTCGGTGCACACGACGCCGTCGAAGCCGAAGCGGCCGCGCAGCAGGCCCGTGATGACGCCCTGGTTGAAGCCGAAGCCGACGGGCTCGAGGTCGGTCCCGACCGGACGGCCGTAATACGGCATGACCTGCGCCGTACCGGCGGCGAAGGCCGACTCGAAGGGCCGAAGGTGGTCTTCGAAACGACCGCCCGGGTACACCTGATCCTTGCCGTACGGGAAGTGAGGGTCCTCGCCTTCGGCCTGGGGGCCGCCGCCCGGGAAGTGCTTCGTCATGCAGGCGACGCTGGCGGGACCCAGCTCGTCACCCTGGAAGCCGCGAATGTAGGCCGCGGTCAGCCGGCCGACCAGCTCGAAGTCCTCGCCGAACGTGCCGGAGATGCGCGCCCAGCGCGGCTCGGTGGCGACGTCCGCCATCGGATGGAGCGCGACGTGGATGCCGACGGCGCGGTACTCCTGGCGCGCGATCTCGCCGAAGCGCCGCACGAGATCCTCGTCCCCGGTGGCTGCGAGCCCGATCGGCTCCGGCCACTGCGAGAACGAGCCGGACGCCCAGCTCGTCGCCGGATTCTCGTCGAACGCGTGGCGCGGATCGGATGAGATCGTCACCGGGATGCCGAGCCGACTTGCTTCGGCCAGCCGCTGCAAGCTGTTGTGCCACTCGGCCAGCCGGCGCGCGTCAGGGGTCGCGTAGATGTTGAAGTGGTTGAGGTGGCGCTCAGTGATGAGGCGCGTCGTGCCGTCGCCGCCGAAGGGCGACGGGCCGTCGAACACCTCTCCTTCCGGCCCGATCCCGATCGCCGGCTGGAACATCAGGCCCGCCTTCTCCTCGAGCGTCATGCGGGCGAGCAGGTCGGCGACCCGCTCCTCCAGGGGACGTCGCGGATCCTCGTAAGGGTCGAGTTCCCCGTTGCCGTTGAGGTCGCGCACGCGCCGGCCATCCACTTCGAACGTCACAGGCTCCGATCCCATTCCGGCGCGGATCATACGATCCACGACGGGATGGTGCCCTCGACAAGATACGCCCCATGAGCCGGACAGTCTGGGCGCCGGGCAGGGTGAACCTGATCGGCGAGTACACCGATCTCGCGGGCGGGCTCGTGCTGCCCGCCGCGCTCGACCTCGGCGTTCGCATCGAGGCAACGCCCGCCGAGACGATCGACCTGCACTCGCAGGAGCTCGCGGGCGTCGCACGGCTCGCGCCGGACGGAACGGGGCTCGAGGACGACACCGGGTGGGGACGGTACGTCGCCGCGGTCGCGACGGAGCTCGCGGTGCTCGGCCGGCCGCCGGTCGGACTGGCTGGGGAGGTCACCTCGACGCTACCGATCGGCGCCGGGCTCTCCTCGTCCGCCGCGCTCGAGGTGGGCATCGGCCTTGCGCTCTGCGCGGTCGCCGATTTCCCGCTCGAGCCGCTCGAGCTCGCACGGGCCGCGCAGCGCGCGGAGCATCGGGCCGTCGGCGTGCCGTCCGGGATCATGGACCAGGCCGCGTGCGTGCTCGGCCGCGCCGGCTGCGCGATCCTGCTCGACACGGGCACGCTCGAGCACGAGCTCGTGCCGCTGCCGCCCGAGCTCGCAATCGTGATCGTCCACTCGGGCGTCGCGCGCCGCCTCGAAGACTCGGGCTACGCGACACGCAAGGGGGAGCTCGAAGCGGGCCACCCCGGGCGCCGCCGGCACATCGAGACGGAGAACGAGCGGGTGCGCGCCGCGGTCGAGGCGCTGCGCGCGCACGACATCGGCGGGCTCGGGGAGATCTTCCGCGCCGGGCACGAGAGCCTGCGGGTCGACTTCGAGGTGACGACGCCCGAGCTCGACCGGCTCGTCGAGCTCGCGTATGCGCACGGCGCCGCCGCGGCCCGGATGACCGGCGGCGGCTTCGGCGGCGCGATCGTCGCGCTGGTAGACGCCGAGCGCGCCGCGGTCTTCGCAGACGCGGTGCTCGCCGACTACGGGCCGAGCGGCCGCGCCTACCTCTGCCGCGCGTCCGACGGCGCGCGTGAGCTCGTCTAGCTCTTCTCGGCGGAATTGAGCGCTGAAGCGTTAGCCTTTCCGCCAAGCTCTTGACGACAACTCAGGCAACGGCGTAGTTGGCTGTCGACGGAACGCCCACCCTCGGCGTCGCGATGCTCGGCTACTCGTTCATGGGCAAGGCGCACTCGCGCGCGTTCCGCGCGCTGCGCGAGCTCGATCCGCCGCTCCTGCCCGAGCTCGTGTCGCTCTCGGGGCGCAACCGCGACGCGGCGGCCGTGGTGGCCGCGCGCTACGGCTGGTCGGAGGTCGTGACCGACTGGCGCGAGCAGGTCGCCGACGAGCGGGTGCAGCTCTTCGACAACGGCGGGCCGAATGCAGTGCATGCGGAGCCGACGATCGCTGCGGCGCGCGCGGGCAAGCACGTCTTCTGCGAGAAGCCGCTGGGGCTCGACGCCGAGGAGTCGCACGCGATGTGGCGCGCCGCGGAGGAGGCCGGCGTGGTGCACCAGTGCGGCTTCAACTACCGCTTCGTGCCGGCGGTGCGGCTCGCGCGGCAGCTGGTCGAGAGCGGCGCGATCGGCAGGGTCGTCCACTTCCGCGCCCGCTACCTGCAGTCGTGGGGCTGGGACGCTCCGGTCGACGACTGGCACTTCACGAAGGCGAACGCGGGCAGCGGTGCGCTCGGCGACCTCGGCGCGCACATCATCGACCTCTCCCGCTATCTCGTCGGCGAGGTTGCGACCGTCTCCGCCGAGGTGAAGACGTACGTCGACGGGCACGAGGTCGACGACTCCTTCGTCGCAGCGGTCGAGTGGGAGGACGGCACGATCGGAACGCTCGAGGCCTCGCGTCTCGCGCGGGGGCGTGTGAACTCGAACGCCTTCGAGATCAACGGCTCGGAGGGCTCGATCGCGTTCGACGTCGAGCGGCTGAATGAGCTGCAGGTCTCGGACGGGCCCGGCTTCCGGCGGGTGCTGGTCACCGAGCCCGAGCATCCGTTCATGGAGTACTGGTGGCCGCCCGGACACATCATCGGCTGGGGCGACACGTTCATCCACGAGTTCCACCACCTGCTCACGGCGATCGCCGGGGGAGCCGCGGTTGCGCCGCATGCCGCGACGTTCGAGGACGGCTACCGCGTCGCCGAGGTCTGCGACGCGATCCTGCGCTCCGCCGCAAGCGGCAGGCGCGAGCCGATCACGTACCGCTGACTCGAGGTGGGGGGG
>DATCOE010000066.1:0-11661 GCA_036564885.1 Gaiellaceae bacterium
GCGCGCAACGCGATCCTCGACATCATGCTCGACACGATCCCGGAGCCTCGCGCGGAGCTCTCGCAGAACGCGCCGCGGATCACGTCGATCAAGATCGAGCAGGATCAGATCGGCCTCATCATCGGCAAGGGCGGCGAGACGATCCGCGGCCTCGAAGGCGACTACGAGGTGCAGATCGACATCGAGGAGGACGGCACGCTCCTCATCTACGCCACCGACGGCGAGAAGGCCGAAGCTGCGATCTCGGCCATCCGCGCGTTGACGAAGGTGCCGGAGGTAGGGGACACCTACACCGGCAAGGTCGTCAAGACGACCGAGTTCGGCGCGTTCGTCGAGCTGAAGAAGGGCACCGACGGGCTGCTCCACGTCTCGAACGTCGGCCCGGGCCGGGTCGCGCACATCGAGGACGTGATGGCCCGCGGCGACGTCGTCGACGTCATCGTCCAGGAAGTCGACAAGGCGCGGGGCCGCATCGGCCTCAAGCTCGTGGCGAAGCACGAGGACGGCAACCTCGTCCAGCCGGAGGAGCTCGTCGAGCGGGCGAAGGACGCACCGCCGCGTCCGCCGTCGGAGGAGCGCCCTCGCCGTGACGGAGAGCGCGGCCGGGGCCGCGGAGGCGACCGCGGCGGCCGGAGATAGCCGGTAGCACCAGGGAGGGCGGCCTACGGGCCGCCCTCTTTTCTGGCAGACGCTGCTCGTTGATCCCCCAGAAGAGGGCGTTCGCCCGCTGAAGTACCACTTGCGACCGGCACAGATTCAGGGAAAAGGCCCGGGATGCCGATGACGGAGTGGGGGAACCAACCCCCCAACGTTGTGGAACCGCCGTCGCCGTCACCCATCTCCCCACTGAGGGGGTTGCTCGAGGTCACTCACCTCGTGCGAGCCGAGGAGAATCTGCCCGAGCTCCTCGCGGCGATCGCGCGGACCATCGCCGAGTCACTCGGCTACGAGACCGTCGCGATCAATCTCTACCGGCCGGCCTGGGACGACTTCGCGGTCACGACGGTGCACGGCAGCGACGCGGTGCAGGCGGCCCTCCTCGGGCAGGTCCGCTCGGCCGCCGAGTGGGACACGCTCATCTGCGAGCGGTTCTGCCGGCGCGGCGCGTACGTCGTCCCCGCGGGCGCGTACGACTGGGCGAACGCGACCTACAGCTACGTGCCCGCCGTGGAGCCCGGCGGCGCGCCGGACGGCTGGCAGCCGGAGGACGCGCTGTTCCTGCCGATGCGCCACTCCGACGGCCACCTGCTCGGCATCCTCTCCGTCGACGAGCCCGTGAGCCGTCGGCGCCCGGCCGACGAAGAGCTCGACGTGCTCGTGTCGCTCGCCGACCATGCCGCGCTCGCCGTGCAGGCGGCGCGGGAGTCGGTCGAGGCGGCACGCCACCGGCTCGCGCTCGAGCAGCTCCTCGACGTCTCGTCGCGGCTCACCGCCGAGCCGGCCGTCGACGAGATCCTGCGCGACGTCTGCCGCGGCGTCCGCGACGCACTCGGGTTCGAAAACGTCGCCGCACAGGTGATCGACCCGGAGACCGGCCGCCTCGAGGCGCGCGCCGCCGTGGGGTGGGAGCTCGACGGCGCGGCACTGGCCTCGGAGTTCGTGCTCGGCGACGTCGAGCCGTTGCTCGATCCGGCGTTCGAGGTGTCTGGCTGCTTCCTGCTGCCGAACGACGAGGCCGAGCGGCGGATCTCGCGCGACAGCGTCCCGTACGTCTCTCACCGCAACGGCCGCGGCTCACGCGCCTGGGACCGCCACTGGCTGCTCGTGCCGCTGCACAACAGCGCCGGTGCCGTCATCGGCCTCATCTGGGCCGACGAGCCCGAAGACCGCCTGCTGCCGTCGCAGGAGAAGCTCCAGGCGCTGCGCATCTTCGCCAACCAGGCCGCCGCCGCGGTCGTGTCGGCCGCCCACCAGCGGGAGCTCCGCTTCCTCGCCGACCACGATCCGCTCACGCGCCTGCTCAACCGGCGGGCCTTCGTCGAGCGGCTCGACGCCGAGGTCGCGCGCGCGATCCGCTACCGCCGTTCGTTCGGCCTCGTGATCTGCGACCTCGACGGCTTCAAGGTGCTGAACGACCACTTCGGTCATCCCGCCGGGGACGAGGCGCTCCAGGTGTTCGCGCGCATCCTGCAGGCCGCGGTGCGCAAGGGCGACGACGCCTTCCGGATCGGCGGAGACGAGTTCGCGCTCGTGCTCGCCGAGGCGGGTGAGGACGAGGCGCGCGAGGTCATCAAGCGCATCGCCAACGACGTTGCCGGCCCTCGGGCCAGCTTCGGAATCGCGTCGTGCCCGGAGCACGCCCGCGACGCGCAGGTGCTGTTCCGGCTCGCCGACGAGGCGCTGTACGAGGCCAAGCGCACCGGCTGCGGCCTCCAGTTCGTCGCGTAGGCTCCTGCAGCATGCGTCTGTCGGCCGGCCGCCTCGGCGTGCTCGCGGAGCGCGACTTTCGCTTCGTGTTCCTCGCGGGGGCGGTGTCGCAGGTCGGCGACCAGATGATGCCGGTCGCGATCGCGTTCGCCGTCCTCGATCTCACCGGATCCGCCGCCGACCTCGGCTACGTCCTCGCGGCCGGAACGGCGCCGCTCGTCGTCCTCCTTCTGGTCGGCGGTGTCTTCGCCGACCGTTTCTCGCGCCGCCGTCTGATGTTCAGCGCCGACGTCGTACGTCTGGCAACGGACGGGACGCTGGCGGCACTGCTCCTGTCGGGACACGCGCGCCTCTGGCACCTGGTCGTGCTCCAGGCCGTACACGGAGCGGCGTCCGCCTTCTTCGGGCCCGCCTCCAGTGGGATCGTTCCTCAAATCGTCCCCGAGGGCCGTTTCCAGCAGGCCAACGCGCTCCGGGGGATGACCATGTCGGTCGGCGGCATCGTCGGCCCGGCGATCGCGGGAGCACTCGTCGCGACCGCGGGGTCCGGGTGGGCGGTCGCCGGGAACGCGGCGACGTTCGCCGTCAGCGCACTCTTCTTGTTCCGCGTGCACGCGCCCGCGCTCGAGCGGGCCGCCGAGCGGCCGACCTTCCTCGGCGATCTCCTCCACGGCTGGCGTGAGTTCAAGTCGCGCACGTGGCTCTGGACGATCGTCGCGCAGTTCTCTCTCATCCATCTCGCTGCGATCGCGCCCTTCTTCGCTCTGGGTGCGGTGATCGCGAAACGCTCGCTTGGCGGAGCGGGGGCCTGGTCGCTGATTCTCGCGGTATTTGCGGCCGGAACGCTGGCCGGGAGCGTGCTCTCGCTGCGCTTCCGCGCGCGGAGGCCGCTCGTCGCCGCGACCATCTGGGATACCGCGCTGGCGCTCCCGATCGTGTTGCTCGCCCTGCGGCTGGACGCGACTGTCATCGCCGCCGGCGCGTTCTTCGCCGGCCTGGGGATCGCGGTGTTCGAGGCGCTCTGGTCGACGACGTTGCAGCGCGAGATCCCGCGCGAGGCCCTGTCGCGGGTGAGCGCCTACGACTGGTTCGGCTCGATCGCCACGGTGCCCGTCGGGTTCGCGCTTGCAGGCGTCGTCTCGGGGGCGATCGGTGTCGCCACGGTGCTCTGGATCGGAGCTGCGACAGTGCTCATCTCGTCCGCGGCCGTTCTCGCCGTACCCGACGTACGGCGCGTTCGCTAGTGGTTTGACCGGTGACGGTGCGCGGCGAACGTTGTCGGTCAGACCACCAGGGCGGGGTACGATCGGCCGGTGCAGAAGTACGTCCTCTCCGAGCTGGACTCGGGCGAGCGTGTGATCTCCGAGAAGGTGCCGAGCGTCCGCTCGGTGTCTCTCGGATTCTGGATCGGCGCCGGCTCACGGGACGAGCGCCCCGACCGCGCCGGCGTGTCGCATTTCATCGAGCACCTCCTCTTCAAGGGCTCGCGCTCGTACGACGCCCAGCAGATCGCCGAGACGTTCGACGCCATGGGCGCGGAGCTCAACGCCGCGACCTCGCGCGAGCACACGGTCGTCTACGCGCGCGTGCCCGATCGACACGTCGACACGGCGCTCGAGGTGATGACCGACATGGTGTTCGCGCCCACGTTCGCCGAGGTCGGCCAGGAGCGCGAGGTCGTGCTGGAGGAGATCGCGATGTACGACGACACGCCGCAGGATCTCGTGCACGATCTCTTCTCCGACGCGGTGTTCGGCTCGCACGCGCTCGGCCGGCCCGTAATCGGTACCGCGGAGGTGATCTCGACGATCAGCAAGCGGGCGATCGCCGGCTACCACCGCTCGATGTACACGGGCGGCAACATCGTCGTCTCGGCCGCGGGCAACATCGCGCACGACAGGCTCATCTCGCTGCTGCAGCGCTTCGAGGCGCGCAGCGCCGTCGCGGTGCGCACGAGCCCACACGTGCGGCGACCGATCTCGCAGACGCCGCCCCCCCCCGGCCTGCGCTTCCAGCGTAAGGACACCGAGCAGTACCACCTCTGCCTCGGCGCGCCCGGGATCGCGCGGTCGGACCGGAGACGCTTCGCAGCGTCACTGCTCGACGGCATCCTCGGCGGCTCGGCCTCGTCCCGCCTCTTCCAGGAGATCCGCGAGAAGCGCGGCATGGCGTACGCCGTCTACAGCTTTGCGTCGCAGTACACCGACACCGGCCTCATCGGCATCTACGTCGGAACCCGCGAGGAGAACCTCGGGTCGTGCGTGGAGATCTGCTCCGAGCAGATCGGTGAGATCGCGGCCGGGAAGCTGCGCAACGGCGAGCTCGAACGGGCCAAGGAGAGCATCAAGGGGCGGATCATGCTCTCGATGGAGTCGACGTCGAACCGGATGAGCCGTCTCGGCAAGTCACTCATCACCGACAGCGAGCTGCTGGGGTTCGAGCGGATCATCGCGGAGATCGACGCGGTCGACGAGGACGCGGTCGCGGAGCTCGCGGGCGTGCTGCTCGCGCCCGACCGGCTCTCCGCGTCGGGGGTCGGGCCGGACGAGGACCGTTTTCGCGCGGCGGTCGTGCACGCGAACGCGAATCTCGTCGCGCGAGCGGCGGCATGAAGCTCGCCTTCTTCGGCGCCGAGGGAAAGGTGGGGCGCGCTGTCGTGCCGGTGCTCGAGGGCGCAGGCCACGACGTGCGCGGCTTCGAGATCGGCGACGAGATCGACGTGCACGGTCTCGACGCCGCCGTCGACTTCACCTCGCCTGACGCCGCCCCGGCGAACGTGCGCGCAGCGCTCGAACAGGGCGTCTCGTGCGTCGTCGGCACGACGGGCTGGGAGCCGCAGGCACTGCACGACCTCGCGGTGGAGCAGGGGTTGCGCCTGTTCGTCGCGGCGAACTTCTCGATCGGCGCCGTGTTGATGATGCGGTTCGCGCAGCAGGCGGCGGCGTACTTCCCGCGCGCAGAGATCATCGAGCTGCACAACGAGGCGAAGAAGGACGCGCCGTCGGGCACGGCCCGCATGACCGCGGGGCTCATAGGCGGCGACCCGGTGATCCACTCCGTGCGCCTGCCGGGCCTCGTCGCGCACCAGGAGGTGATCTTCGGCGGGGAAGGGGAGCTGCTGACGATCCGCCACGACACGACCGCGCGCGAGTCGTTCGCGCCGGGCGTCCTGCTCGCCCTCGAGAAGCTCGACTCCTTGCCGCCCGGCCTCACCATGGGCCTCGACCTCCTGCTGTGACGGGGAGACCCGGTCGTGGCCGGGTCTCCGCGCCGGACCGTCAGTCGGACGAGCGGCCGGCCAGGGAGTACCACACGAGGCCACCGTCGGAGCGTTCCAGGCGGAAGCCGGCCCGCTCCAGGGCTCGCCGGGACGGCGTGTTGTCCGCCAATACCTCGCGGGCGACGACCCT
Organism: Gaiellaceae bacterium; assembly: GCA_036564885.1. Lineage (GTDB taxonomy): Bacteria > Actinomycetota > Thermoleophilia > Gaiellales > Gaiellaceae > Palsa-739. The sequence goes on from DATCOE010000066.1 coordinate 5,778, forward strand.
GCGAACGCCGGGCTGTCGCAGGAGCCACTGCGAGAGCCCCTCGATGAGCTCCGTTCCGTAGCCGGCTCTGCGGTGCTCGGCCGCCAGTCCGTAGCCGATGTCGATGTCGCCCGCCTCGTCGACGTGCCCGACCGTGCCGCAGTCGCCGATGACGCGGCCGTCGAGCGTCACGAGCCATACAGGCCACGCCGCATCCTCGTCGACGGCCATGCACACGGCGTCGAGGGTGTCGGCGTGAGGCCAGCCCTCAGCATGTGCGACGACGGACAGGTCGCCGCTGAGGATCGCGCGGGCCGCGTCGGTTGACATCGGGACGAGCACCAAGCGGCGCGTCTCGATCTGCTCCTGAAGAGCGTGCATCTCGTCCCTCCTGAGTCGAGTGGTCGTACCGCAGCTCGGTGGCTGCAGAGACCGGCGCGTCGCTACGCCGACGACTGTCGCACTCGAGGGCTGGCTCCGCAACTCTCGGACCTGGTTCGAACCAGGTTCCAGCCGTGCCGGCGCGGGCCATACGCTCGAGAGCTCGGACCTGGTTCGGACCTGGTCTCAGGTTCGACTGCTGCCGCCGTTTGAGACACGTCCAAGGCGCCACCGTTCGGCTCCAGGCCTCGCCTTGCACCGTCGCCCGACGATCTGGGACCTGGTTCGAACCAGGTCCCAGATCTGGGGCGCTCGCTGCCCGGTCGACTGAGGGACTGGTCCGTCAGAGATAGTTCCGGCTCATGCCGACGAGTGCCGCAGAGGTCGTCTTCGACAAGGCCACGAAGCTCTACCCGGGACGGCCCGAGCCGGCGGTCGACGCACTGTCGCTCACCGTTCCCGCGGGCGAGATCTGCGTGCTCGTCGGGCCGTCGGGCAGCGGCAAGACGACGGCGCTGAAGCTCGTCAACCGGCTGATCTATCTCACCGAGGGCGAGATCCGCATCGACGGGACGAAGATCTACGACCTCGACGTCACCGAGCTACGTCGCAGCATCGGCTACGTCATCCAGCAGGTCGGCCTCTTCCCGCACATGACGGTGGAGGCGAACGTCGGTACCGTGCCGCGCCTGCTCGGCTGGCCGAAGCAGCGGATCCGCGAGCGCACCGTGGAGCTCCTCGAGCTCGTCGGCCTCGATGCCCTGGACGGCCCGCGCTACCCCGCCCAGCTCTCGGGCGGGCAGCGGCAGCGCGTCGGCCTCGCACGGGCGCTCGCCGCGAACCCGCCGCTGATGCTGATGGACGAGCCGTTCGGCGCGATCGACCCGATCGTGCGTGCGCGCCTCCAGGACGAGTTCCTGCGCCTGCAGCACGAGCTGCGCAAGACCGTGCTCTTCGTAACGCACGACATCGACGAGGCGATCAAGGTCGGCGACCGCATCGCGATCTTCCGGCAGGGCGGCACGCTCGCGCAATACGACACGCCGGAGGCAATCCTCCGCCGGCCCGCTGACGAGTTCGTCGCGGAGTTCGTCGGCGCAGACCGCGCGCTGAAGGCGCTCTCGCTGCGGACGCTCGGCGAGCTCGAGCTCGGTCCGCCGCGCGACGGCCCGCGCGCCACGGCAGGCACGACCCTGCGCGACGCGCTGGCGCTCCTGATCGCCGAGCACGCCGACGTGGTGGCCGTCACCGATGGACGTGGCACTGTGATCGGCTCGGCGACGAAGGACGACCTGCTGCGATGAGCCTCCTGCTCGCCGGCGGTCCCGTCATCCCGGACTTCGGGCAGGGAAGCTCGTGCGAGCGGGCCAATGGGTGGCTCTGCACCGACTGGCTGCGCGCGCACTGGGGCGACACGCTTCAACCCGCCCTCGTCCAGCACATCGAGCTCTCGCTGATCGCCGTCGGCATCGGTCTTGTGCTCGCGTCCGCGCTTGCCCTCGTCGGCTTCCGCTACCGCCTGCTCGACCCGCCCATCGGCCTCCTGGCCGACTTCCTCTACACGATCCCGAGCCTCGCGCTCTTCCAGCTCCTCGTGCCGCTGACCGGGCTCACCGTGACGACCGTCGAGATCGCGCTCGTGTCGTACACCCTGCTCATCCTCTACCGGAACATGATCACCGGGCTGCGCACCGTTCCGCCCGAAGCGCTCGAGGCCGCGCGCGGCTCGGGCCTCACGCGCGTGCAGACGTTCACGCGTGTCGAGCTGCCGCTCGCGCTGCCGGCGATCATCGCCGGCCTGCGCATCGCGACGGTCTCGACGGTGTCGATCGCAACCGTGGCGGCGTTCGTCATCCCGGAGGGCCTCGGGCTGCCGATCTTCATCGCTCTCAAGCAGGACATCTTCAAGACCGAGATCCTTGCCGCCGGGCTGCTCGTGATCGCGCTGGCCCTCTTCGCCGACGTGGTCCTCGTGCTTGCGCAGCGGCTGCTGACGCCGTGGACGCGGGTCGCATGATCGTCGCCGACCAGTTCAAGCCCGGCACCTTCGTCGACGCGATCCGCTTCATGGCCGACCACGCCGGCCTGCTGCTCTCGAAGACCGGGGAACACCTCGAGCTCTCGGCGGTCGCGCTCGCGGTCGCGCTCGTCCTCGCGCTGCCGCTCGGGCTCTGGCTCGGGCACCGGCACCGCGGCTTCCTGTTCGCGGCGAGCGTGTCGAATGTCGGCCGGGCGCTGCCGAGCCTCGTGCTGATCGCATTCGGCCTGACAATCCTCGGGATCGGCTTCTGGAACAACACGGCGGCGCTCGTCGTCCTCGCGATCCCGCCGATCCTGACGAATGCGTACTTCGCCGTCGACGGGGTCGATCCCGACATCGTCGAGGCGGCGAGGGGGATGGGCCTGACCGAGCGTCAGATCCTCACGCGTGTCGAGCTGCCGCTCGGCCTCCCGCTCGTCATAGCCGGTATTCGGATCGCTGCGATCTTCGTGATCGCCACGGCGACCATCGCGGCGATCGCGGGCGGCGGCGGGCTCGGCGAGATCATCGTCAACCAGGCCAGCTACGGCGTCGCGGGCGTGGTGGCGGCATCGCTCTGTGTCTCGGCGCTGGCATTCCTGGCCGCCCTGCTGCTCGCACTTCTGCTCCGTGCGGCCTCGCCTAGACAGGGTCCCGCAACCTAAGCTCCAACGGTCCACAACTGAGGAGGAGAACGTTGTTCAGGAAGCACACCCGGCGCGCGGCGAAAGCCGCCTTCGCCATCTCGATCGGTGTCGCACTTCTCTTGGGTGGGACCGCGACCGCGGCGAGGCAGAGCGCCGCGGCGGGACCGACCGTGACCATCGGCACCAAGAACTTCACGGAGCAGTACATCCTCGGCCAGCTCTACAAGCAGGCGCTCGAGGCGAAGGGCTTCAGGGTCGTCTACAAGGAGAACATCGGCAGCTCCGAGTTGATCGACACCGCGCTCGGAAGCGGCAAGATCAACTTCTATCCGGAGTACACCGGCGTCATCGTCGCCGACCTCGCGAAGCTGACCGCGCCGAAGAGCGCGGCCGCGGCGTACGCGGCGGCGAAGAAGTTCGAGGAGGGCCGCGGCAACACGCTGCTCAACAACACGCCGTTCTACGACTCCGACTCGTTCGGCATGCTGACGTCGACGGCGAAGAAGCTCGGCGTCAAGACGATCTCTGACATGAAGAAGGTGAAGTCGTTCTCGTACGGCGGCTTCCCGGAGTGCAAGACGCGGATCACCTGCCTGCTCGGGCTGAAGCAGATCTACGGCCTGACGCAGACGAAGTTCGTCCCACTCGCGGGGATCAGCGTCTACACCGCGCTCGATCAGAACAAGATCACAGCCGGTGACGTGTTCTCGACCGATCCGCAGCTCGCGGGCTCGAAGTACACGGTGCTGACCGACACGAAGCACATCTTTGGCTTCCAGAACGTCGCGCCCGTGCTCTCGAAGAAGCTCGCAGCGGCCGGCGGGGCGAAGCTCGCCTCGACGGTGAACGCCGTCTCGGCGAAGCTCTCGCTGAAGGCGATGATCGCCATGAACAAGGCTGTCGCGATCGACAAGAAATCGCCCGAAGACGTCGCGTCCGCGTTCCTGACGGCGAACAAGCTGAAGTAATGAAGGTCGTCGTGCTCGGTGGAGGGTCGACCGGCGAGCACTTCGTCGGCGCCCTCCGCCGGCTCGACGGCGACGTGGAGATCACCCTCGTCGAGAGCCGGCTCGTCGGCGGCGAATGCTCGTACTTCGCGTGCATGCCGACGAAGACGATGCTGCGCGCTGCGGAGCTGTCGTCGTCGCTCGACCGCGCGCCCGGCCTCGAGCCGCAGCAGCCGGACGCTGCCGGGGTGTGGAGCTGGCGCGACTGGATGACGAGCGACTGGGATGACTCCGGCCAGGTGGAGTGGCTCGGAGAGCAGCGCTGCGAGCTCGTGCGCGGCCGCGGCCGTGTCACACGGCCCGGAGTCGTCGAGGTCGACGGGCAGGAGCTCTCCTACGACAGGCTCGTCGTCGCGACCGGGACCTCGCCTGCGGTGCCGCCGGTGGAAGGGCTCGGCGACGTCGACTACTGGACGAACCAGGACGCGACGCGCACGCACGAGGTGCCCGAGAGCCTGGCGGTGATGGGTGGAGGCCCTGTCGGCTCCGAGCTCGCGCAGTTCTTCGGGCGGATGGGCTCGAAGGTGACGCTGATCGAGCACGGGCCGAGGCTGCTCGGGCGGGTGCATGCGGAGGCGGCCGAGATCATGGAGGACGTCTTCCGCGAGGAGGGCATCGACGTGCGAACGGGGGTCGCGGTCGAGCAGGCAGAGCCCGGCGTGCGCCTCACGCTCTCGGACGGCTCGACGGTGGAGGCGGCGCGGCTGCTCGTCGCCACCGGGCGCCGCGCGAACACGGAGGATCTCGGGCTGGAGCAGCTCGGCTGCACGATCGGCCCGCGCGGAATCGAGGTCGACGAGCGCCTGCGCGCGGCCGAGAACGTCTGGGCGCTGGGCGACGTCAACGGGGTCGCGCTCTTCACGCACGTCGGCAAGTACCAGGCACGTGTCGCGGCAGCCGACCTGACCGGCCGCGCGGCGAAGGCCGACTATCGCGCGATCCCCGCCGGGATCTTCACCGACCCGGAGGTCGCGACGGTGGGGCGCACGGACGGCGACGATCTCGTCTCGGCCCGCTGGGAGCTCGGCGACACGCCGCGGCTCGCGACGTACGAGAAGCCGAAGCGCGCCGGCTTCGTCCGGCTCTTTGCCGATCCGCAGCGGCGGGTCCTCGTCGGCGCCGTGGCCGTCGGTCCGCAGGCGGCCGAATGGCTCGGACAGTTGACGCTCGCGGTGCGGAGCGAGACCCCGATCGACGTGCTCTTGGACACGATCCAGCCGTACCCGACGTTCTCCGAGGCGATCTTCTTCGCACTTCGGGAGCTCTCCGACTCGCTCCCGTAGACTTTCACTCATGCTCGGCGAGGTCCTGACGGCGATCGTGACGCCGTTCCACCCGGACGGCTCGGTCAACGTGCCGAAGTTCCGGGAGTTGGCGGCGCATCTCGTCGACCACGGCTCCGACGGGATCGTCGTGGCCGGGACGACGGGGGAGAGCCCGACGCTCAGCGACGACGAGAAGCTCGAGCTCTTCGCGGCCGCCGTGGACGCAGTCGGGGACCGCGCGACCGTCGTTGCCGGCACCGGCACCTATGACACGGCGCACTCGGCGCATCTGACGAAGCGCGCGCACGAGACCGGTGTCGACGCGATCCTCGTCGTGACGCCGTATTACAACAAGCCGCCGCAGCGTGGGATCGTCCGCCACTTCCAGGAGATCGCGGCCGCGACCGACAAGCCGGTGATCGTCTACAACATCCCGAGTCGCGTCATCGTCAACATCGAGACGGAGACGTTCGCCGAGCTTGCGATGATCCCGAACGTCCGCGCCGTCAAGCAGGCGCACGACGACCTCGACCAGGCGCGCCACATCCCGGAGCTCGGCCTCGAGCTGTACGCCGGCGACGACAA
>DATCOE010000067.1:0-6020 GCA_036564885.1 Gaiellaceae bacterium
GACTTCCACTCCGTCGGCGGCTACGTCTTCGGCCAGCTCGGGCGCGCGCCGGAGCCGGGCGACGACGTCTCCTGGAACGGCGTGCGCTTCGACGTGCTCGAGGTCGAGGGGAACCGCATCGAGAAGATCGGCGTCACGTTCAACGAGCGGCCGCCCGCGCGGCGCCCGGAGGACGACCCGTTCGGGGACGACGAGCTCGAATAGACGTTCGGGCCCGGCCGCGCGTGGGGCCGAGGCTAAGCTGGCCGCGAGGGTCTGACGTTTCTCGAACGAAGAAGGAGCACGATGAACCGCACTCGTATTTTTGCGGCCGCAGGACTCGCTGCGCTCGCCACCGGCGTCGTCGGCGCGTCGGGCGCCGGCGCTGCGACGCCGAAGCTCGTCGCCTCGGTCTCCGATCCGCTCAACATCTCGTTGACGCAGGGCGGCAAGAAGGTCACGAAGCTGAAGGCCGGCACCTACACGATCACCGTGCAGGACAAGGCGTCCGATCACAACTTCCATCTCAAGGGCCCGGGCGTCAACAAGACCACCTCGGTGTCCGGCGAGGGCACGACGACGTGGAAGGTGACGCTGAAGAAGGGCCGCTACACGTACCTCTGCGACCCGCACGCGAGCTTCATGAAGGGCTCGTTCACCGTCTCGTAGCGCAATCCGGAGTGGAAGGCGTCGCGTAGTACCGGGCGACCGTGCAAATCGCCCGAAAGGAATCTCACATGCTGCGACGCCTTCTGCTCCCCCTCGCGATCCTGGCCGTCTCGCTCACCGCGGTAGCGGTGGGCAACGCGGGCACACAGAAGAGCCCCGGTCTCACCGGTGAGGTCGGTCCCGGCTTCTCCATCCAGGTCAAGCTCGCGGGCAAGGATCTGAAGACGATCAAGGCCGGCACCTACACGATCAAAGTGCAGGACAAGGCGAGCATCCACGACTTCCACCTCAAAGGGCCCGGCCTGAACAAGGCCACCACGATGCCGTTCGTCGGCACCCAGACGTGGAAGATCACCCTGAAGCCCGGCAAGTACACGTTCCAGTGCGACCCCCATGCCGCGGCAGGCATGAAGGGGACGTTCAAAGTGACGGCCTAAGCGAGTTCAATCGGGGCGATCTCGCCGCTCTGGATTGTCCAGGCGGCGAGGTCGTCCTCGCGCAGCGAGTAGATGAGATAGGGCTTGCCCTCCCAGAGACCGATGTTCTCGACGTCGGTGCGCGACGGCCGCGGCGGCGAGGAGAGGTGGGAGTGGAACACCGCGAGCTCGTATCCGTCGTCCTCGAGGAACCACAGCTCGGGCGCGACTTCGAGCTCGAAGCGGTACGGCGACGCGGCACCGTTGCGCCCGCGCTCGTAACGCTCGGCGACGCCGTCCTTCAGCACGACGAGACCGCAGGCTTCGTTCGGGTCCTCCTCCTGCGCATGCGCGACGAGCGCGGCGCGCACCTCCTGCGGCACTACCACCACAGCGTGCGTTCCATCGACTCCGAGACGTCGTACGCATCCCAGAAGTCGGCGGAGAGATACTTCCAGCCGCCGTCCGCGAGCACGCAGACGACGACGCCTTCGTCGAGCTCTTGCGCGAGCTTGACGGCCACGTGCACGACCGCGCCGGCAGAGACGCCGGCGAAGATGCCTTCCCGGTCGAGCAGCGCACGCACCGCCGCGATCGCCTCCTCGTTCGAGACGAGCACCTTCCGGTCGAGCTTCGACACGTCGAGGATCGGCGGCACGTAGCCGTCGTCGAGCGAGCGCAGGCCCATCACCGGGTCGCCCGGCAGCGGCTCGGCCGCCGCCACGACGATGTCGGGGAAGCTCTCGCGCAGCCGCTCGCCCGCGCCCATCAGCGTGCCGCCGGTGCCGAGGCCCGCGACGAGCACGTCAACGCGGTCGAGCGCCTCGGCGATCTCGGCGCCGGTGCCCTCGTAGTGGGCGCGCGGATTCGCCGGGTTCGCGTACTGGAACGGCATGAAGTAGCGCGAGTCCTGCTCGGCCAGCTCGAGCGCGAGGCGCACCGCGCCGTTCGAGCCCTGGTCGCCGGGGGAGTCGATGATCGTCGCGCCGTAGAGCCGCAGCAGGCGCCGGCGCTCCTCCGTCGCGTTGTCGGGCATCACGCACGTGAGCTTGTACCCCTTGAGCTTCGCGATCAGCGCGAGCGAGATGCCCGTGTTGCCGCTCGTCGGCTCGAGCAGCTCGCGGCCGGGCTCGAGCTCGCCCGCCGCCTCGGCCGCGCCGATCATCGCCTTTGCGACGCGGTCCTTGATCGAGCCGGTCGGGTTCTCGCCCTCGAGCTTCGCGTAGATCCGGACGCCCGGCTTGGGCGAGAGTCGCCGGAGCTCGAGCAGCGGGGTGTTGCCGACCAGGTCGAGCAGCGACTCCGCTTTGACGAGGCTACGCACCGCCGGCCATCGCGGGTAAGAGGATGACGGTGGCGCCGTCCTGCACCGGCGTCTCCATGCCGTCGAGCGTGCGCACGTCCTCGCCCTCGACGTAGACGTTGACGAAGGGCGCGATGTCGTCGCCCTCCACGAGCTGCGAGCGCAGGCCGGGGAAGCGCGTCATCAGGTCGTCCAGCAGCTCGCGCACGGTGGCGCCGCTCGCCGTCACCTGGCGCTCGCCGCCCGTCTCCGCGCGCAGCGTCGGTGGGATCCTCACGGTCGTCATGCGTGCGCAGGCCTGTCTGTGCTCGCTGGGCTGCCGGAGCAGAACTCGACGTAGTCGATGTACTCGGTGATCGTGGGATGCTCGCCGCACACCGGGCAGTTCGGGTCGCGCCGGAGCGTGACCTCGCTGAACTCGGTCGAGAGCGCGTCGAAGAGCAGCAGCCGGCCGGAGAGCGTCTCGCCGATGCCGAGCGCGAGCTTCAGCGCCTCGTTCGCCTGCAGCGAGCCGATGATGCCGGGCAGCACGCCGAGCACGCCGCCCTCGGCGCAGCTCGGAGCGAGCTCCGGCGGCGGCGGCTGCGGGAACAGGCAGCGGTAGCAGGGCCCCTCGTGCGGCTTGAAGACCGTGGCCTGACCCTCGAAACGGTAGATCGAGCCGTGGACGAGCGGGATGTCGTGGAAGACCGCTGCGTCGTTGACGAGATAGCGCGTCGGGAAGTTGTCGGCGCCGTCCACGATCACGTCCCAGCCGTCGGCGAGGATCCGGTCGACGTTCTCGGAGGTGAGGCGCTCCTTGTACGTGATCACCTTCACGTCGGGGTTCAGCGCCTCGATGGTCGCCTTCGCGGAATCGGCCTTCCAGTCGCCGAGCGTCTCGGTCGAGTGCGCGATCTGACGCTGGAGGTTCGATGCGTCGACGCGGTCGTCGTCGACGATGCCGATCGTGCCGACCCCGGCCGCCGCGAGATAGAGCGAGGCAGGGGAGCCGAGGCCGCCGGCGCCGATCAGCAGGATCCGCGACTCGAGCAGCTTCAGCTGCCCCTCGACGCCGACCTCCGGAATCAAGATGTGGCGGCTGTAGCGCGAGCGCATCTCCGCGTCGAGCGCGCGGGGCAGCTGGGTCGGAAAGCCGTTGCGCTTCCAGTCGGTGTAGCCGCCGGCGAGGGAGACGACGTTCTCGTAGCCGAGCTCCTGGAGCGACTTCGTCGCGAACACCGAGCGCGACCCGCCGGCGCAGTAGACGACGATCGGCTGGGCCCGGTCGGTCGCCGCGCGCTCGATCTGCGACTCGAGATGGCCGCGCGGGACGTGGACGGCGCCGGGAAGGTGGCCCTCGTCCCATTCGTCCGACTCGCGGACGTCGACGAAGAGCGGCGGCTCCGGTCCGTCGAAGAGCTCGCGGGCGCGCGCGGCGTCCACTTCGTCGATCTCGGCCCTCACCTGGGCAAGCAGGTCGCGGTAGCTCGGCATGACTTTCAAGAATATAGCGGTGCCGGATCGGCCTACGTCGGCGCGGATCGCGCCGGTACCCTCGGCGCCTGATGAGCGCACGCACGAGGGTCCTCACGATCGCTGGGCTCGCGGCGGCGCTCGCCGTGGCCGCGATCGTGGGCGCCACGCTCCTGCAGTCGCGGAGCGCCGGCAGCGGCAGCTCCACCGGGGTAGTGACGAAGCCCCGGGCGGGCGCGCCGCCGCTCCTCCTCGATCTCGGTGTCCGCGACGACGCCGAGGCACGGGCGCTCAGCCGCGCGGCCGTGCTCTACCGGAACGGCCACCGGCAGCAGGCCGGCCGGATCTTCGCGCGGTATCACTCGCTGCCCGCGCAGATCGGTGCGGCGTTCGCGACCTGGCCCGACGGCGGGCTCGACACGCTGAAGCAGCTCGTCGCCTCGCACCCGCGCAGCGCGCTCGCGGAGCTGCACCTCGGCTGGGCGTACTACTGGTCGGGCCGCAACGCCGACGCCGTGCGGGCGTGGGGGCAGGCCGTGAAGGTCGAGCCCGACTCCTCGGCGGCCGTCTCCGCGTCCGACCTCCTCCATCCGTCCTTCCCCGTCCCCGGGCTGCCGTACATCGTGACGACGCTGCAGCCGCCGCCGGGCGTCGCGTCGCTGCCGGCCGCGCAGGAGCTGCTCGCCCTCCAGCGTGACGCCGCGCGCCCGGACGCGAACGCGAAGGTGCTCTACGGGGTCGCGCTCTGGAATCTCCGACGGCCGGTCTCGGCCGAGCGGGAGTTCCGTGCCGCCGTGGCGCTCGCCCCGAACGACCCGATGGCGCTCACCGCGGCCGCGGTCGGCGCGTTCTCGAAGGCACGTCCGGTGCTGGCGTTCTCGCAGCTCGGCCCGCTCACGGGGCGTTTCCCCCGGGCCGGAGTCGTCCGCTTCCATCTCGGCGTGCTCCTGCTCTGGACGCGCGAGCTCGCAAAAGCCCGGACGGAGCTGCAGCTGGCGGTCTCGCTCGACCCGCGATCGCCGTACGCGGCTCAGGCGAAACGGCTCCTCGAGGCCCTCGGGCACAATGGGACCAAGTGATAAAAATATGAGCCGAACGGCCCATGGCGCCACGTCCGATCCGCATGGCACAGTGCGACATCCAAGAAAGCACGCCTTGGCACAAGCAGGACTCAGGTAGGGGGAGCCAGTTGAGTGCAGCAGCAGGGGTTGAGGGGCGAGGCGTACGCGAGGTGACGGACATCCTCGAGACGGAGGAGGCCCGGCACCTGATCGACGTCGCGCAGGTGGCCGGTGGCTCATTGAGCACAGACGAGATCGCACTCGGTCTCGACGAGCTCGATCTCGACGCGGCTCAGATCGACGAGTTCTACCGCGCGCTCGAGGAGCTGCAGATCGAGGTGGTGGGCGTCACCGCCGACGTGCCCGAGAAAGAGGTCGTCGCGGAGGCGCGCGAGATCTCGACCGATTCGCTGCAGCTCTTCCTGAAGGACATCGGCAAGGTCGAGCTGCTCACGGCCGCTCAGGAGGTCGAGCTCGCGAAGCGCATCGAGCGCGGCGACCATGTGGCCAAGCAGGAGATGGTCGAGGCGAACCTGCGCCTCGTCGTCTCGATCGCCAAGCGCTACCGCAACCAGGGCCTGCCGTTCCTCGACCTGATCCAGGAGGGGACGATCGGCCTCGTGCGCGCGGCCGAGAAGTTCGACCATCGCAAGGGCTTCAAGTTCTCGACCTACGCGACCTGGTGGATCAGACAGGCGGTCGCGCGTGCACTCGCCGACAAGGCCAGAACCATCCGTATGCCCGTCCATGTCGTCGAGAAGCTGAACAAGATCGTGCGCAGCGAGCGCAAGCTCCGCGCCGAGCTCTGCCGCGAGCCGCTCGCCTGGGAGGTCGCGAAAGATCTCGACCTGCCGGTAGACGAGGTCGAGCAGATCATGCGAAGCGCGCAGACGCCGGTCTCGCTCGAGAAGCCGGTCGGTGACGAGGAGGAGTCGGAGTTCGGCCACTTCCTGACCGACGAGAACGTGCCGCTCCCCGACGAAGCGGCCGACGTCTCGATGCGCAAGGAGACGCTCGTCAAGATCCTCGGGACGCTGTCGCACCGCGAGCGCCGTGTCCTCGAGCTGCGCTACGGCCTCGACGGCGAGCATCCCCGCACGCTCGACGAGGTGGGGCGCACGTTCAACGTCACGCGCG
>DATCOE010000068.1:0-12746 GCA_036564885.1 Gaiellaceae bacterium
GACGAGCCGGCAGCTGTAGCCCCACTCGTTGTCGTACCAGCCGAACACCTTCACGAGCGAGCCGCTGGTCATCGTCAGCTCGCTGTCGAAGATGCACGAGTAGGGCGAGCCGACGATGTCGCTCGAGACGAGCGGCTCCTCGGCGTAGCGGAGGATCCCGAGCAAGCCCCCTTCCTCCGCGGCCGCCCGGAACGCTGCGTTCACCTCGTCGCGCTCGGCTGGCCGCGCGAGTTCGACGACGAGGTCGACGATCGAGCCGACCGGCACCGGCGCCCTGATCGCGAGCGCACCGATCTTTCCCGCCAGCGCCGGCAGCACGACTCCAAGCGCGCGCGTGGCGCCGGTCGTGGTCGGGATCAGGTTGATCGCCGCCGCCCGCGCCCGGCGCAGATCCCTGTGCGGCGCATCGAGCAGCGGCTGCGTCGCCGTGTAGGCGTGCACGGTCGTCATGAAGCCCCGCTCGATCCCGAACGCCTCATGTAGCACCTTCGCCAGCGGCGTGACGCAGTTGGTGGTGCAGGAGGCGTTCGAGACGATCCGGTGCCGCTCCGGGTCGTAGGCGGCGTCGTTGACGCCGAGAACGAGCATCACGTCGGCGTCGCCTGCGACGGCCGAGATCACGACCGTGCGAGCGCCCGCGTCGAGGTGGGCTTGCGCCTTGTCGCGCTGCTCGAAGCGGCCGATCGACTCGACCACGACGTCGACTCCGAGCTCGCGCCAGGGAAGATCCGCGGGATCGGGAATCGAGAGCGCCCGCAGGCGCCGCTCGCCGACGCTGATCGTCTCCGCGTCGGCTTGCACCTCCTCGCCGAGCGGGCCGAGCAGCGAGTCGAACGCAAGCAGGTGCGCCATCGTCCTCGGGTCGCCGAGATCGTTGACGGCGACGACCTCGAAGCCGGGCTCCCGCTCCAGGTACGCGCGGAAGAAGTTGCGGCCGATCCGCCCGAAGCCGTTGATCGCGACCCGCGTCATCGCCGGACTCCGATTGCCTTCTTCGGCGCCTGTGTCTTGGCCTCCAGCCCGGTGAGCAGCTCGGCGAAGGAGGCGGCAAACTTCTCGATCCCCTCGGCCTCGAGCCTCTCGACGGCATTGCCGTAGTCGACCCCGGCGTCGGCGAGTCGCTCGAGCAGCCGCTGCGCCTCCCCGAGCCCCTGCTCGAGCGTCGGCGCGACCGTGCCGTGGTCCTGGAAGGCGAGCAGCGTCGGCTCGGGCATCGTGCTCACGGTTTCGAGGCCGATCAGCTCCTCGACGTAGAGCACGTCCCGGTAGGCCGGGTTCTTGGTCGAGGTCGAGGCCCACAGGCAGCGCTGCGGCTGCGCGCCCGCCGCCGCCAGCTCACCCCAGAGCTCGTGCTGTGGCGAGAAGATGCTGCGGTAGCGGGCGTAGGCGCGCTTCGCGTTCGCGATCCCAAGCTTTCCCTTCAGCTCCGGGGCTGCGGCGAGCTCGTCGAGTTTGCGGTCCGTCAGGGTGTCGACGCGCGAAACGAAGAAGCTCGCGACCGAATGCACCGTCGCGACGTCGCCGCCCGCGGCCCGAAAGCGGACGAGCCCCTTCAGATAGGCGCGCGCGACCTCGACGTAGCGGTCGATCGAGAAGATGAGCGTGACGTTGATTGAGCGGCCGGCGGCGATCGAGTCCTCGATCGCCGCCAGGCCGGCCCGCGTGGCCGGGATCTTCACGAGCAGGTTCGGGCGGGCGATCAGCTCGTGCAGCCGTTGTGTTTCCTCGTACTGGGCGAGCGTGTTGTAGGCGAGGCTGGGGTCGACCTCGATCGAGACGTAGCCGTCCCGCCTGCCGGTCTGCTCCCAGACGGGCCGCAGCAGGTCGCACGCGGCGGCAACGTCGGCGCAGGCGAGCTCGAGGAAGAGATCCTTCGAGCTCAGCCCCGACGGAAGGAGCTCGCGCAGCTGCTCGTCATACGCGTCGCCATGCGCGAGCGCCTGCTGGAAGATGGTCGGGTTCGAGGTGACGCCGACGACGGCGTCCTCGCGGACAAGCCGGGCAAGCTCGCCGCTTTCCAGCAGCTCGCGGGAGAGGTAGTCGATCCATACCGACTGCCCGAGCTCGGCCAGCCGCTGCAGCGGTGTCTCAGTGTTCTTGGGCATGTGCAACCTCCATCCGGCTGCGGCCACGGCCGGGGTAAAACTCGATCGGCGCCGGCACGCGCTCGAGCGACGACATGCCCCCGAACGGGCAGCGGCCCTCGTCGATGTGACGCTGGAACTCGTCGCGGAAGCTCGTCACGTAGCTGGCGACCGCGATCGCGTCGGAATCGCCGAGCGGGCAGAGGCACTTGCCGAGGATCCGGTCGCAGACGTCGAGCAGGAAGTCGAGCGTCCCCTGCTCCGCCGTTCCGGCCTCGATCGGGTGCAGAATCTGGCTGACCCAGCGGGTGCCGATCCGGCAGGGGACACACTTGCCGCACGACTCGTACTCGTAGAACGCGGCGACGCGCAGCGCGAGCTGGACGATGCAGGCCCGCTCGTCGAGCACGATCACCGCGCCGGAGCCGAGCTGTGAGCCGGCGGCGGCCATCGAGTCGAAGTCGAGCGTGACACCGTCGATCTCATCGGCGCGCAGAATCGGCGTCGAGGAGCCGCCGGGGATCACGGCCTTGAGCTCCCGTCCCTCGGGGATGCCGCCGCCGATCTCGTAGATCAGCTCCCGCAGCGACGTCCCGAGCAGCAGCTCGTAGTTGCCGGGCCGGACGACGTTGCCAGAGAGCGAGAAGACGCGCGTACCGCTCGAGTTGGCGACGCCGAGCCGCGCATACGCCTCCCCGCCGAGCTCGAGGATCTTCGGCACGGTCGCGATCGTCTCGACGTTGTTGATCAGGGTCGGCGAAGCGTAGAGGCCGATCACGGCCGGGAAGGGCGGCTTCGGCCGCGGCTGGCCGCGCGCGCCCTCGAGCGACTCCAGCAGCGCCGTCTCCTCGCCGCAGATGTACGCCCCCGCACCGCGATGCAGGACGACCGTGACATCGTCGAGCAGGCCCGCCTCGCGCGCCTCGTCGAGCGCCGCGCGTAGCACCTCGAACTCGCCCAGGTACTCGCCCCGGAGGTAGACGAAGACGTGCCTGCAGCCGATCGTGTGCGCGGTAATCAGGCAGCCCTCGAGCACCCGGTGCGGGACGCGCTGCATGATCTCCCGGTCCTTGCAGGTGCCCGGCTCCGACTCGTCGGCGTTGACGGCCAGGTAGGTTGGCCGGCCCGTGCCCCTGGCGAGGAAGCTCGCCTTGCGGCCCATCGGGAAGCCGGCGCCGCCGCGACCGCGGACACTCGACGCGAGCAGCTCCTCGAGCACCTGCTGCGGCTCCATCCGGCGAGCCTTCCCAAGCTGTTCGTAGCCGCCCACCGCGCGGTAACCGGCCAGCGTCGTGAGATCGCCAGCGTCGGCGCCTGCGAGAACGATCGCCCTTGCGTCGGTCACCTCTGCCATCCCGGGCTCAACGGACTCGCTCCCCGAGCGCGCCGGGCGCGACCGGCTCGCCGGCGCGGATCAGCTCGCGCGCCTCGTCGACGCGCCCGAACAGGTTCCAGAGCAGTACGCCGCGCGGCCTGCGCTCGCCGTCGAGGTAGTAGACGACGCTCTGCTCGTGGATGTCGCCCAGCTCGGCGAGCGTCTCCAGCCGCGCGTCGAGCTCACCGACCGCCTCGTAGCCGAGGTCGAACAGGTCGGAGTAGAAGAACGGCAGGTGCTCGTACGGCTGATCGGCGCCAGCCATGTTCGCGCCGACACAGCGACCGTGCCGCTTGGCGTGGTCCTCGTGCTCGACGCGCATGTCCCCGCCGAGCGCCGCGACCGGGAAGCGGGCGACGTCGCCGGCCGCGAACACGTCCTCGCGCCCGCCGACCCGGCCGAACGCGTCGACGACGATCCCGTTCGAGACCGGCAGGCCGGCCTCGGCCGCAAGCTCGATGTTCGGCTCGATCCCGAGCCCGGCCACGACGGCATCCGCCTCCAGTGTGCGGCCGTCTCCGAGCGCGACCCGACCCGGCTCGATCCCGGTTACCGACGCGCCGGGCAGCACCTCGACGCCGCGGCCGCGGTAGTAGTCGACGAGCGCCGCCGACAGGGCTTCCGGAAAAATGCGCGCGCCGATCCCCGGCTCGGGGAAGACGATCGTCACCGGACAGTCGTTGAGGGCGAGCGCGGCCGCGATCTCGGAGCCGATGAAGCCGCCGCCGATCACGACGAAGCGGGAGCGCTCGTCGGCGAGCCGGCGGATGCGGTGGTAGTCGGTGAGCGTGCGGAAGTAGACGACCTCCTCGCCGCCGAACGAGAGCCGCCGCGGACGCCCGCCTGTCGCTAGCAGCAGCTTCTCGTAGGCGTAGCTATCGCCGCGGTCGTCCGTCGCGGTGTGCGCGTCGAGGTCGAGCCCGACGATCCTGCGCCCGAGCCGCTCGTGGACACCGAGGTTGGCGGTCAGAAGCCAGATCGTCTTCTCCTCCTCGCCCTTCCAGAGCGCCTTCGAGAGCGGCGGGCGCGCGTACGGCGGGTGGTACTCCCCGGCGATCAGCATGACCGATCCCTCCGGGTCGTGCTCCAGAATGCCGCGACAGACCGCGTCGGCGGTCAGGCCGCCGCCGACGATCAGATACCGGCACGTCTCCATCGCTCGCCTCCCTCGCTCGCTCACGTCCACGGGTTGCGGTTGTGCACCTCGGCGAGGAACTCGCGCCGCAGCTCCGGGTTGTCGGTGTAGCCGCCGCGCCAGACACTCGTCACCGTCTTCGAGTGCTCCTCCCGCACGCCGCGCATCTGCGTGCACAGGTGCACGGCCTCCAGGTGAACGGCGACGCCGTGCGGCTCCAGCAGCTCTGCGAGCGTGTCGGCGATCTGCTCGCCCAGGCGCTCCTGCACCGTGAAGCGGCGCGAGAACAGACGCAGCAGCCGGGTCAGCTTCGAAATGCCGATGATCCGCTCGTGCGCGACATAGCCGACATGGGCGAAGCCGTGGAACGGCAACGCATGGTGCTCACAGAGCGAGTAGAAGGAGATCGGCCCCTCGATCACCTGGCTGACGAGGCAGTCGGCGTCGCAGCGGCACTCGGTCGGGAACGCCGTCAGCAGCTTCGGGTCACCCTCGTAGCCGGCGGTCGTGTCGTAAAGCGCCTTCAGGAACCGCTCCGGCGACCGCTCGGTGCCGGGGGTGCGGAGCTCCATGCCGAAGGCGGCGAAGATCTCCTCCATGTAGCCCTCGAAGCGCCGCCAGTCCGCCGCCTCGATCCGTCGCGGCGCCACCTGCTCCCACCGCGTCGTCTCCTCCGGATCCACCGGCAGCTGCGTCGGGCTCGGAATCAGACCGCCGCGCATCTCGACCACGTTCGCCTTTGCCTCCAGCTGCATCCGCCTCACCCCTTCCTCGCCGAGGCCGCCGGTCGACGGCCGCGTGGCTCGTGTGCGCTCCAACTCGACTCGCCACACATCGGGCAGCGCTCGGGCAGGCGACTGACGACGCCCCCGTAGCCGCAGCCGCAGCAACGGATCTCGAGCCGACGGGCGCGGTCACGAAGGTCAGGCGTCGATCGCAACGAACTCGCCTTCACCGAAGCGGCGCGCACCGGCGAAACGGCGCTCATGCCGATCCCCCTGCTCGAGCCGGCGGCTGGTATGGCCGGCCGTCGACCCGGACCGCGGCATCCTCGACGCGGCGCTCGCGCAGGCATTCCTCGATCGCGGCCAGCGCGCTAGTGAGCCGCTCGCCGTGACAGCCCGGAGCCTCCGCGTGCACGCGCCAGTGCTCGCGCCCGCGCTCGACGAGGTACGAGTGATAGGGGACGAGGCGCTGCGAGAGCGCGAGTGCATCCCAGCGCCCGTGGACTTCGACGCTTGCAGGCATTCGCTTCTCCTTTCGGCCGAGGACTGACGCTGTCGCGGCGAGAAGCGCGCGGGCCGCCTTGCCGCGACGACCGGCCCGAGGGCGGCGCCGTTGCTACTCGTGGAGGGTGCTCGTCGCAACCCGACCGTACCACGACCGACCCGGTCTGTGCTGTTTCTCATCGTGTATAACATGAGAAAAGGGTAGAGCGTGAGAAGGGAGCAGCCGTGACGTATGTGATCGGGGAGCCGTGCATCGACGTGAAGGACCGTTCGTGCGTCGACGTCTGTCCGGTCGATTGCATCTACGAGGTCGGCCGGATGCTCGTGATCGACCCGGAGGAGTGCATCGACTGCGGCGCCTGCGAGCCGGAGTGCCCGGTCGAGGCGATCTTCCCCGAGGACGCACTGCCCGACAAATGGGCGCCGTTCGTGAAGATCAACGCCGCCTGGACGGAGGGGGTTGAGGCGGTCGACACGCTCGTCGACACCTACCTCGCCGAGCACGAGCTGCCGGCGATCGAGGGGCAGCGCTGATGCGCCGGCTCGCGGTGTGCGCGCTCGACGACCTGCCCGCAGGGACGGCGCGGGTCGTACGGGACGGCTGGCTCGCGGTCGGCGTCTACAACCTCGGCGGTGAGCTGTACGCGATCGAGGACCGCTGCTCGCACGACGACGGCCCGCTTGCGGAGGGCGAGCTCGACGCCGAGGAGGGCGTCGCCGTCTGCCCCCGCCACGGCGCCCGGATCGACGTCCGCAGCGGTCGCGCGCTCAGCCTGCCCGCGGTCGAGTCCGTCCAGACGTTCCCGGTGCGGGTCGAGGACGGCCTCGTCCTCGTCGAGCTCGAGCCGTGACCGAGACCGCCGGTCCGCGGGACACGCTCGAGCGTCTCGGCCCGCTGCTCGACCGCGCGGTGCGCGCACTCGGCGACGCGGGCGAGGCCGACGCGGCTGCCCGCATCGCCGCCGAGGCGTGGTGGCTGCTGCGCGGGCCGTCTCCGCGCTGCGCCCGCCGGCTGAACGCGACCCTTCACTACCTGACCCTGACGCCAACGAAAAAGGAGAGCCATGTCCACCAGCGCTGACGCGATCCTCGACGTTCGGACGGAGCCGCCGGCCCGCCGGCACGAGCTGATCTTCGACACCTACAACGGCCTACAGCCGGGCGAGGGGTTCGTGCTCGTGAACGATCACGATCCGAAGCCGCTCTGGTACCAGTTCGAGGCCGAGTACGCCGGCGCCTACGCCTGGGACTACCTTGAGCAGGGGCCCGAGGTCTGGCGGGTGCGGATCGGCCGGCCGGAAGCGTAGAGCGCTAGCGGCGGCGACCGGCGGCGAGGTGGGCGACGCAGAGGTCGGGCCGGACGAACGGCTCGAGCTTCGTCGCTCTCGTCGTCGCCCCCAGCTCGGCGAGCGCGCCGCGCATCAACCCCAGATGGATCGGGCAGATGACCTCTTGGTGGCGGCGGGCGAGCTCGAGGAACGGGCAGGGCCGCATCAGGATCCGCCCGGAGCGCGGCCTCGACTCGAGCTCGGGCTCGAAACCCACCTCCGCCAGCAGCGCGATCAACCGCTCGACCGCCTCGGCATCCGGCAACGATGAGAGCGGTGGCGGCGAGTCGACGAGATGGTGGCCCCAGGCCTCGCCGATCTCTTCGAGTTGCGCGGTCGCCTCGCCGCCGAAGCGGGCGACGAGCGTGGTCAGGATCTCGGCGAGCAGCCGGTAGCGGCGGCCGCCTTCGTCGGGGGCGTCGCCGGTGGCGCGGTAGGTCATCCTGGGACGCCCGCGCCCGTGCGGCGCGACCGCTTCGGCGGCGACGAGCCCGGCGTCGGCGAGCGCGGTCAGGTGGACGCGTACCGTGTTCGCGTGCAGCCCGACCCGGCGCGCAAGCTCGCGCGTGTCGAGCGGACCGTCGTCGGCCAGCTCGCCGAGGATCCGCGCCCGGCTCGGATCGGCGAGCGCCCGGTGCCGCCGGCGAGCCTGCTCTCTGTCGTCGTTCACGGGCATTATCCATACACCCCGAGCAGGAACTTTGCGTCGTCGCTCATCCGCTCCGGCGACCAGGGCGGGTCGAACACGAGCTCCGTCTCGACCGCGTCGACCCCATCGACGGCGCCGGCCGCCTCGACGATGTCGCGCTCGATCATCGGCCCGATCGGGCAGCCCATCGAGGTGAGCGAGAAGACGACGCGGGCGCGGCCGCCGTCGCACTCGATCTCGTAGACGAGCCCGAGCGAGACGATGTCGAGGCCGAGCTCCGGATCCTCGACCGTCGCCAGCGCGCTCCTGATCGCCGCGACGAGGCCGTCAGCCGTCATTGCGCTTAGTCCGCAAAAACATCATGGAAATAGTATAAAAGAGATCGTGCGGCGGGGAAGGGCGATCGAGCAGGTCTCGCGAGTGCGGTTCCCGCTGCTCGCCCTCGGGCTCGCCGCGCTCGCCGCCGGAGTCTGGGCGGGATTGCTCCGCTTCGGCTGGAGCCTGCCGGGCGGGCACGCAAACCTGATCGAGCTGCACGGCCCGCTGATGGTCTTCGGCTTCCTCGGCACCGTGATTTCGCTCGAGCGGGCCGTCGCCCTGCGCCGGCCTTGGGGCTACCTGGCTCCCGCAGGGACGCTGCTCGGGGCCGGGCTCCTCCTCGGCGGCGTACGCCAGGGGATCGGCGAGCTCGCGCTGCTGCTCGCGGGCTGCGTCCTCGCAGGCCTCTTCGTCGTCATCCTGCGCACGCACGCGACGGCCTCGGCCGCGACGCTCTTCCTCGGCACGCTGTTCTGGGTCGCCGGCGACGCGCTCTGGCTCGGCGGGCTCCCGCTCGTCCAAGTCGTGCCCTGGTGGGCCGGCTTCCTCGTGCTGACGATCGTCGGCGAGCGGCTCGAGCTCGCCGCGCTGGGGAGACTCACCCGCGCGGGCCGGACGAGCTTCGCCGCGCTCACGCTCGTCCTGTTGGCCGGGCTCGCGCTCTCGACCGCCGACGCGGGCGCCGGGATCCGGCTCGCCGGGGCCGCGCTCGTCGGCTATGCGCTCTGGCTGGGCCGCTTCGACATCGCGCGCCGCACGCTCCGTCGGCCCGGTCTCCCCCGCTTCGTCGCGCTCGCGCTCCTACCGGGCTACGTCTGGCTCGCCGTCGGCGGCGTCCTCTGGCTTCGCCACGGGGCGGTCCTCGCCGGGCCGGCCCACGACGCTGAGCTGCACGCGATCTTTCTCGGCTTCGTCTTCTCGATGATCTTCGGTCACGCGCCCGTCATCTTTCCCGGCGTGCTCGGCGTCGCGATCCCCTTCCGTCGCGTCTTCTACGCGCACCTCGCGCTGCTCCACGTGGGGCTCGTGCTGCGGATCACGGGCGACGTCGGCGGCGATTTCGACCTCGCGCAGCTCGGCGGGCTTCTGAACGCGACCGCGATCGCGCTCTTCCTCGTCGCGACGATCGCCTCCGCCGTGCTTCAGCAGGTGCGCCGACACCGGCAGGTGACCGCGTCGGCTCGCGCGACGAGGCACGCCACCGAGGCCGGCCGTTGACGGACGAGTCCGCAGAACTTCTGCACGAGCTCCGTGTCCTGTGCGCCCGGCTGCCGGTGCCGCAGCCGACCTGGCACCCCTACGTCCCGATGATCCTCAGCTGTCGCGAGGACTTCGAGTACGCGCTCGCGCTCGCCGCCGAGCGCCCCGAGGTCATCGTGCGCGCGGCCGCACTCGCCGAGGAGGAGTCGGAGCCGACACTCGACCCCGGCGCGTCGCCCGAGCTGGCCGCGGCATACGAGCGTCTCCACGCGCTGCCCGACCCCGACGGCCAGCACCCGTTCCTCGACGAGATCGTCCCGGCGCTCGAGGCGATGCGCGTCCTGCTCGTCGCCCTGAGCCAGGTCGCCGCCACCTGATGGAGGACGTCGCCCTCTTCTTCCATCTGCTCGGCGCGTTCTCGTTCGTCACCGGCACGATCGTCGCCGGCGTCGCCTTCGAGACCGCGCGGCGGCGCGAGGCGCCGGCCGAGATCGCGCTGCTGCTCGGGCTGAGCCGGATCGGCGTCCTGCTCGTTGGGCTCGGCACGCTGCTCGTGCTCGGCTTCGGCCTCTGGCTCGTCCACCTCGGCGGCTGGGGCTACGGCGCCGGCTGGATCGACGCCGCACTCGGGCTGCTCCTGGCCGTCGCGGTGCTCGGCGGGATCGGCGGCCAGCGTCCGAAGCGGGCGCGCAAGCTCGCGACCCGCCTCGCAAGTGAGGGCGCGCCGGCGAGCCCGGAGCTGCGCGCGCTGCTCGACGACCGCGCCGCCCTCGCCGTCAACTACCTCTCGGCGCTGCTGCTGCTGGTCATCATCGTGCTGATGGTCTTCAAGCCCGGAGCGCCGCACTCCTGAGCCGGAACGCCGGCCGGCCGACGCGTGCGCCGCCCGCACGGCTCACGCGACGAGCGTGCGTGCCCGCGGGAAGAGCACGTTGTTCTCCTCGTGGACGTGCTGGTGCAGGTCGAGCTCGAGCCCGTGCAGCCCGTCCAGCAGCGCACGGTGCGTGTTGCAGAGGCCGTGCTCGGTGTCGTAGCCCGCGGTCAGCTCGCGCAGCCGGTGGAGCGCCGCGCCCGCCTCGTCGTGCTCCCGCTCGAGCCGCGCCAGCTCCTCCGCGCCTGGCACCTCGCCCGCCAGGATCGCGGGGAAGAGCCGCTGCTCCTCGTCGACGATGTGCTCCTCGAGCTCCGAGCGCAACGACAGGAGCACGTCGCGCACCTCGTGCAGCTCCGGTCGCTCGGCGCCGTGCGCCACAACCGCCCGCTCGGCGAGATCGGCCAGTCGCGGCAGCTCCCAGCGCAGCCGCCCGTGATGCACCTGCGCGATGTGGGCGCAGAGGTCGGCGAGCGGCGCGGTCGTCCAGTCGGCGCTCTCGGACGCCGACGGCTCGAGCTCGCTCTCAAGGAAAACGATCACCGTCGCTGTGTCGAGGCCGCGCTCGGTGCAAGCCTCGGCCAGGCTGCGCTTGCCGCCGCAGCAGTAGTCGAGCCCGAGCCGCTCGAGCACGCGGACATGAGCCGGCCGCTCGAGCACGAGCTCGGCCAGGCTGCGGGAAGGATCGATCGACATCGGAGCGTCTCCTTTCGGTATTTCTCCCATTATGCATGAGGTAAAACAGATACGCTACGAACAATCCGATAACGCGACACAAAGGAGCTGAGAACCATGCATGAACTCGCATTCGAGGCCGAGCTCGAATGGTCGGGAAGCGGCCGTGAGGGAACCGGCAGGATCGTCACCGACGACCTCGTGCTCGAGTACTCGACACCGAAGTCGATGGGCGGCAGAGGTAAGGGCACAAACCCCGAGGAGCTGCTCGTCTGCGCCGTCGCCTCCTGCTACTCCGCCACGCTGCTGGGGCTGCTGCACCGCGCCAACCTGCCGGCGACCGCCGTGCGAATCGCCGCGGCCGGCACCGTCACCGGCTACCCGGCCCAGGCCCGCTTCGAGCGACTGACCGTCTCACCGACGATCGTCGGCGGCGACCCCGACCGACGGCGCGAGTACGAGCAGGCTGCCGAGACGGCGCACGAGCGCTGCTTCATCGGCCGAACGATCGCCGGCAACGTCGCCTACAAGGTCGGCCAGGTCGCAGTCGCACCGGAGCAGGTAGCGGCATGATCGCGCCCCGGCATCCGCAGCGCCGCCCGAACTCGGCCCGGCGCGCGCAGCGACTGGCGCAGCCGAACGACTGAACACGGCAGACAGAAGGAGGAACACAAGATGAGCACGGAGACCGCCACCGGCTTCGAGACCGAGCGGATGAAGATCGGCCGCGAAGCGCACGCCCTCGAGCGGGAGATCCGGATCGACCCCGTCCTGCGCGAGCTCGTTAAGCTGCGCGCCTCGATCCTGAACGGCTGCGCGTACTGCATCGACATGCACACCAAGGACGCGCGCAAGGCAGGCGAGTCGGAGCAGCGGCTCTACGCCGTGGCCGCCTGGCACGAGGCGCCGTTCTTCAGCGAGCGCGAGCGGGCCGCGCTCGCGCTCACCGACGCCGTTACCCTCGTCGCCGAGACGCACGTACCGGCCGACGTCTACGAGCAAGCCGCCCGCCACTTCGACGCGGAGGAGCTCGCCCACCTGATCTGGCAGATCGCGACCATCAACGCCTGGAACCGAGTGGCGGTCGCGACACGTGAGACCGTTGGCGACCACCAGCCGTAGCCGGCACCGCCGGGGGACGGCGAGATCCCGCACCATCGTCATCCCGTGGGGTGCATTAACTCGATCTCATGCTGCGACGGGTTCGTATTCGTGGATGAGTCCGCCGAGCAGGTCTTGTCGGCGGATCGCCGTCGCTGATCCGGTGGGCTGGCCTCTCGTCGAGGGCATCGCGCGCGGGTCGGGCGCTTGTAGGTCGAGTGCGCGGTGTGGGCGCCGCTCGTTGCAGTGCTGGACATAGACCCGGAGGACACGCTGGAGTTGGCGGCGGCTGAAGATGAGCAGCCTGTCGAGGCACTCTCGGCGTGCGCTGCCGACCCAGCGCTCGATGTGCGCGTTCGCGTTCGGCGCCTTGACCGGAGTCCGGATGACCCTCAGCCCCTCGCCGTGGAAGATGGCGTCGAAGGCGCGGCTGAACTTCGCGTCACGGTCGTGGATCAGGGACCGCGGCCGCTGGCCGCGGTCGTCCAGATCCATCAGCAGGTTGCGCGCCTGCTGGACCATCCAGGCGCCGTCGGGGCTGTTGGTGCAGGCCACGTACTCAATCCGGCGGCTGCCGGTGCAGATGAAGACGAGCACGTACAGCCGGCGCAACAACACCGTGTCAACGGTGAGGAAATCGCAGGCAAGGATCGTCTCGCCGTGTTGGCGCAGGAACGAGCGCCAGTCCAACTGGCCGCGCTGGGGCGCGGGCGGAACACCGGCGGCCCTGAGCACGTTGCGCACGAAGCTCGCGGAGACATCGATCCCGAGCTTGCGCAGC
>DATCOE010000069.1:0-13580 GCA_036564885.1 Gaiellaceae bacterium
GGGATGCGGATCGTGTACGGGAAGTCCTCGGCCGGCGGGATCATCGCCTCGAGCGCACGCTGCGCCAGCGCGCCGTGACCGATGTCACGCCGCTTGGGGCCGCGCATGAAGCCCGTCTCCCCGACCGAGTAGGGCGGGAAGTTGTAGTGGTGCATGAAGCGGCGGTCGGTCTCGAGCGACAGGTCGTCGATCCGCTGCCCCTCCTTCGCCGTGCCGAGCGTGAGCGTCGAGAGCACCTGCGTCTGGCCGCGCGTGAACAGGCCGGAGCCGTGCGCACGGGGGTTGACGCCGACCTCGACCTCGATCGGGCGGATCTCCTCGGTGCCACGGCCGTCCGGGCGCCGCTTGTCGACCGCGATCTTCTTGCGGACGAGGTCCTTGTAGATCGCCTCGGCGGCCTTCTTGACGTAGCTGCGCGTGAGGCTGTCCTTCACGACCGGGCCCTCGCCGGAGACGGTTGCCGGGCCAACCGGAAACGGCAGCTCGACCGTGTTGATGATCGTCTCGAAGAGGAGGTGGCGCTTGGCCGACTTCAGCTCCTTCGAGTCCTGCTCGGCGTCCGTGAGCGCCCGCAGGCCACTCTCGAACTGCTCGCGCACGGGACCTTCGACGGCGACGAGGCGCTGCTTCTCGAGCAGCATGTTGAAGCTCGCCCGCACCTGGATCTGGCGCTGGATGTCCTCCTCCGTCGAGTCCATCGAGATCTCGCCCGCAAGCTGCGCGACGAGCTCGTCGACGACGGCCGCCGCCTCGCGGAGGCCGTCGCGCTGGATGCGCTCCCACATCGTGTGGCCGTGGGACGACTCGATCTCGGCGGTGAGGTCGTTGTCGAGCCACTTCGCCTTGCCGGCGTCGCGGCGGAGCTCTTCCTGCGCCTCGCAGAGCCGCTTGATCTCGCCGTGGGCGAGCTCGAGCGCCTCCAGGAGCACGTCCTCCGGCACCTCGTCGGCGCCGGCCTCGACCATCGTCAGACCGTCCTTCGTGCCGACGACGATCAGATCGAGAGAGACCTCGGTCCAGTTCTGCTGCAACGTCGGGTTGATGACGAACTCGCCGTCGATGCGCCCGATGCGCACGGCCCCGACGGGGCCGAAGAACGGCAGCGGTGAGAGCATGAGCGCCGCCGACGCGCCGTTGATGCACAGGATGTCGTGCGGGGTGACCATGTCCGCGGAGAGCACGGTGCAGATGACCTGCACCTCGTTGCGGAAGCCCTTCGGCCACAGCGGCCGGATCGGGCGGTCGATCATGCGGGCGGTCAGGGTGGCACGCTC
The DNA here is from genome assembly GCA_036564885.1 of Gaiellaceae bacterium. Lineage (GTDB taxonomy): Bacteria > Actinomycetota > Thermoleophilia > Gaiellales > Gaiellaceae > Palsa-739. The sequence goes on from DATCOE010000069.1 coordinate 1,275, forward strand.
GCTGGCGCGTCCTTCACGCTTGAAGAAGCCGCCCGGGATCTTACCCGCGGCGTACATCCGCTCCTCCACGTCGATGGTCAGCGGGAAGAAGTCGGCGCCCTCGCGGGCCTCGGACCTTCCGACTGCCGTGGCGAGCACCATCGTCTCACCACTGCGGACGACGACTGCGCCGTCCGCCTGCTTCGCGAGCTTGCCGGTCTCAAAGGTGATCTCCTGATTGCCAATCTGGACGGAGACCTGAGCTCGGCGCTCGGTCGCGATACTCATTCGATTGTCCTCCACTCTGCTTGTTCTTGTGGAGGGCGGGAAGTTTGAATCAGCTCCGTCGGGGAGCTCACTCAAACCTCCGCCCTCCTGGGCTTCAGTACGGAGCTAGCGGCGTAGGCCGAGCTCCTTGATCAGGGCGCGATAGCCCTCGAGGTTGTGCTTCTGGAGATAGTTCAGGAAGCGCCGACGCCGGCCGACGAGCTTCAAGAGGCCGCGGCGGGAGTAATGGTCGTGGCGGTGAGTGCGCAGATGCTCGGTCAGCTCGTTGATGCGCTGCGTGAGCATCGCGATCTGCACCTCCGGCGAGCCGGTGTCGGCCTCGGCACGGCCATGCTTCTTGATGATCTCCAGCTTTGCTTCCTTGGTGAGGGCCATTGGGCCTCCTGTGTCGTTGTCTCCCGGGCCCCCGCCCGCCGCGCCAAGGAAGTGCAGCGACGAGCCGAGACAGGGTCGGCGGGTAGGGTAGCAATCCCGCATGGTTCCTGCGTTTGAGCTCGAGGAGATCGTCCGCGACGCGCGCGCCCGAACCGGCGCGTCGAGCGGCGCAGTGCCCGGCGTCGCCGCCGGGCTCTACGTGGACGGTCAGGTCGTGTCCGTCGCGGACGGCGTCCTGGAGCTCGGCAAGGGCGAGCCGGTGCGACCGGAGACGCCGTTTCGCATCGCGTCGATCTCGAAGCCGTTCACCGCGTCACTCGCGCTGTCGTGCCTGCCGGCGGACGCGCAGCTGCGCGCGTGGCTCAGCCATACGGCCGGTCTGCGAACGGAGCGGGCGGAGCCCCTGCCGGAGGAGGCCCTGGGGCTCTTCTCCTACTCGAATGCGGGCTACTGGGCGGCCGGCGAGGCGAGCGTAGCGGCGTGCGGCACGACCTTCGACGCGGCGATGCGCGAGCGGATCATCGGACCGCTCGGCCTCGCGGCGACGGGATACGAGGAGCCGGCGTCACCCGCCCGTGGGCACCTCCAGGAGGGCGAGACCGGACACCGCGCGGTGAGCGTCGACGTCTACCCGGCGTCGCGGTGGCCGTCGGGCGGGCTCTGGTCGACCGTGGAGGACCTGCTCCGCTTCGCCGCACACCAGCTCGGCGGGCGCGGGCCGCTCTCCGTGGAGACGCGCGCGGCCATGCGCGAACCGCAATCGCAGGCGCTCGGCGCGGGCTACGGCCTCGGCTGGTGGGTGCGCGACGCGGGCGGGCGGGCCGCGCTCGACCATGAAGGGTCGGTCGCGGGGTACCAGTCGCTGCTCCTGCTCGTGCCGGAGGAGCGCGTCGCGCTCGCGGTGCTGACGAATAGCTGGCGCGGCAGCGGGCTCGTGCGGCATGTGGTCGAGCAGCTCGGGCTCGCGGCCGGGCCGCCTGTATCGAGGCCCGGCGTACGACCAAGAGACACGGCCGGGCGCGAGCTGGCCGAGCATACGGTGGCCGGGCGGTACGCGCTCGACGACGCGCACGCGCTCGTCGAGGAGACGGCCGCCGACCTGTTCGTCCAGGAGCGGGAGATCGATCCGGTGACAGGCGAGCCGCTCGACGGGCCGCGCCTGCGCGCGAGGCCGATCGGCGGCGGCGTCTACGGCTATGCGGGCGGCGGGCTGATGAGCCACCGCCTCGACTTCCCGCGCGCCGGGATCGGTCGCATCGGCTGGCTCGCGATGCCGCGGACCGAGCAGTGAAGGCGGGCGTCGCTGCGGGCCATCCCGCGACCGCTGCGGCCGGCGTCGAGATCCTCGAGGAGGGCGGCTCGGCCGTCGACGCCGCAGTGGCGGCGGGCCTCGCATCGTGCGTCGCCGAGACGGTCATGACCGGGTTGCTCGGCGGCGGGCACGCGATCGTGCTCGACGCCTCGAGCGGCTCCGTGCGCAACCTCGACTGCTTCTGCGCCGTACCCGGTCTCGGCGCGGCCCCGCACGAGCCGGAGCTGCTCCATGTCGAAGTGCCGTTCGGGGCCGAGCTGGTGCGCTACGCCATCGGAGCGGCGTCGTGCGCGGTGCCCGGCGTGCCCGCCGGCCTCGGCGAGCTATGGCGCGCGCACGGCCGGTTGCCGTGGCGCAGGCTCGTCGAGCCGGCTCTCCGACTCGCACGCGAGGGCGTCGAGATGCCCGAGGCCCACGCCGCGTGCCTGCGCATGCTCGAGCCCGTGCTGACGATGCGCGAGGGCGCACGCATGTACGCGCCCGGCGGAACGCTGCTCGAGCCCGGCGGCCGCCTCGAGCAGCCGGGCCTCGTCGCGGCGCTCGAGTCGCTTGCCGGGGAGGGCTCCCGCGGCGCGTACACGGGAACGATCGGCGAGGCGCTGCTGAAGCTCTCGAACCACCGCGGCGGACTGCTCACCCGCGACGACCTGGCGGCCTACGAGCCGCGCTGGAGCGATCCGGTCGAGACGCCGTGGCTCGGGTTGCGCTTCCTCAGCCGCGGCGGCCTCTCGGGCGTGCCCTCCACCCTGCCCCGGCTCCGCCCGCTGCGGGCGCTCTCGGCGTCCGAGCGCCTGCTCGCGCTCGTCGCGGCGCTCGACGGAGGCGCCGGGCCGGAGACGCACACGACGAACCTCGTCGCCGTCGACGTCGACGGCAACGCGTGTGTGCTGACGACGAGCCTCGGTCTCGGCTCGGGCGACTGGCTGCCCGAGCTCGATCTCCACCTGAACAGCATGCTCGGCGAGGCCGACCTTCTCCACGGCCCGGTCGAGGCCGGCGCGCGCATGCAGAGCATGATGGCGCCGAGCCTCGCGCTCGATCGGCACGGGCTCGCGCTCGCGATCGGCGCGGCCGGCGGCACACGCCTGCGCACGGCGCTCGTGACGACGGCCGCAGGCATTCTCGACGAGGGGCTCGACCCGCAGGCCGCCGTCGACCTGCCGCGCGTGCATCCTGTCGGCACGGTCGTGAACGCCGAGCCCGGCGCGGACGAGGACGCGCTCCAGGCGCTCGAAGCGGCCGGGCGGACGGTCCGGCGCTGGCCGGAGCGCCACCACTATTTCGGCGGCGTCAGTGCGATCGGGCGAAGCGGTGCCGCGGCCGACCCTCGCCGGGGCGGGGCGTCACTCTCGGCTCGGCCGGCAGGCTGAGCGGGATCCAGCCGATGTAGCCGCACTCGGGGCAGCCGGGGTTCTTCTGGACGGTGCCGCCGCCGGCCGGCTTCGAGTAGATCTCACCGCACTCGAGACAGCAGACGCTCTCGAGCGCCCGGAGCCGGGTCAGGGCACGTACGGCGGCGTCCACACACGTGAAGATCCCGGCCGCCCGGAATACTTGCGCTATTTGCGCACTTTGTCCGCGGGCGGAGGTTCCTAGCCGGGGCGACGGGCGGCGCGGGTTCGCTCGACGTCGCTCGCAATCGCGTCGACGAGGGCCGCCTCGGACTCGAACGCCGCCTCGTCGCGCAGCCGCTCCCACAGCTCGACAACGAGCCGCTGCCCGTAGAGGTCTCCCTCGTAGTCGAGCAGATAGGCCTCGACCCTCCGTTCGGTACCGCCGTAGTGCGGGTTCGTTCCGATCGACACGGCGGCGCGGTGGCCGAGCGCCGACCCGGCATAGACGCCGAGCGCCGGTACGAGCAGATCCTCCGGCAGCTCGAGGTTCGCGGTCGGGAAGCCGAGCGTCGCTCCGCGCCGGTCACCGCCGATCACGGTCCCCTCGACCTCGGTCGGGCGTCCGAGCAGCCTTGCGGCCTGCTCGACGTTGCCCGCCTCGATCAGCCGCCGCACGTGGCTCGAAGAGGCGTTGTCGACGAGCGGAACGCGCCGCACGTCGAAGCCGAGCCGCTCGAGCAGGTCGAGATCGCCGCTCCGGCCCTCGCCGAAGCGGAAGCCGTTGCCGGCGGCGACGACCTCTGCGCCGATGCCGCGGAGGATCGACTCCGCGAATGTCTCGGCCGTCAGAGCGGCCAACTCCTCGTCGAAGCGCAGGAGCAGCACGTCCTCGACGCCGAGATCTGCGAGCAGCTCCAGGCGCCGCTCGGTCGTCGCGAGCAGCGCGACCGGCTCGCCGAGCGTCTTGCGCGGATGCGGGTCGAATGTGACGACCGTCGACCGCAGGCCCGCGGCGAGCGCGGCCTCGATCACCCGCCGGTGACCGACGTGCAGGCCGTCGAACGTCCCGAGCGCGACAGCCCGCCGCGCGGGCTCGAGCTCCGCCGGGCTTCGCGCAACGATCACGCTCTCCCCGCGAGCTTGCTTGCTTCAATGCGCGCGAGCACGTCCGCCTCGGGGATCAGGAGCGCGGGCTCGAACGCATCGGGCGTCACCGCGTCCGCGATGTCGAACGGCCCGACCGCCGTGCGCCGGAGCGTTACGCAGTGCCCGCCGAGTGCATGCGCGATTGCACGGACGTACGTGCCGGAGCTGACATGCAGGTCGAGGGTCACGGTCCCCTCCGTGGTGGAGACGACGTCGAGCGCGTGCACGGTGGAACGGCGCAGCGGCATCTCCACCACGACGCCGCGGCGCGCCAGAGCGTATGCGCGCTCGCCGCCGATCTTGACCGCGGAGGCGGCAGGGATCGGCAGCTCGATCTCGCCACGGAGCGTCGCGAGCCGGCGCTCGAGCGTTGCTTCGTCCGGCGGCTCGAGCGTCTCGACGACGTCTCCCTCGGGGTCGCCGGTCGACGTGCGCGCGCGCAGGTCGATCTCGGTGAGATAGCGCTTGTCGAGCCCGACGAGCTGCGGCGCCAGCTTGGTCGCGCGTCCGGAGAGGAGCAGCAGCAGACCGGTCGCGAACGGGTCGAGCGTGCCGGCGTGCCCGGTGCGGGCGCCGGTCAGGCGGCGGATCTGCGAGACGACGGCGAACGACGACGGGCCGGCGGGCTTGTCGACGAGCGCGACGCCGGCGGGGTCAAGCGCTCGCGGGGGCACGCTGCGACACGAATCCCTGGCGGACGAGCTCGGTGATCTCGTCGATGGACTTCTCGGTCGAGAACCCCGCGGCCTGGCGATGACCGCCGCCGCCGAACAGGCGCGCGATCGCGGAGACGTCGAGCTCGTCGACGCTCGCGCGCAGCGAGACCCGCCGCACGGGGCCGTCGTCGCGCGGCGGCTCGCGGATCAGGACCGCGAGCTCTGACCCTTCGACGGCGCGCAGGTAATCGATGATCCCCTCCGAGTACGGCTCGACCGCTCCGACCTCCGCGAAGTCGGTGCGCACAAGATGCGAGACGATGATGCACCCGCCCTCGAGTACGCGCGCACGGTCGAGCGCGCGCGCGAGCAATTTCAGCTTCGCGAACTCGACGGACTCGTACACCTGCTGGAACACCGCGTGCACGTCGGCGCCGGCCTCGACGAGCTCGGCCGCGAGGCGCAGCGACTTCGGCGTCGTGTTCGTGTACTGGAAGCGTCCCGTGTCGGTGACGAGCGCGATGTACAACGGCTCTGCGACCTCCGGTGTGATCTCGACGCCGAGCTCGGCAAAGACGTCGCGGAGCACCTCGCCGGTCGAGGACGCGTCGGCCACGATGAGGTTGACGGAGCCGAAGCGCGTGTTGTCGTGGTGATGGTCGATGTCGATCACGAACTTCGTACGCTCGACCGGCGCGGCGTCCGGACCGATCCGGTCGGCCTTCGCGCAGTCGACCGCAACGAGGACACGCTCGCCGACGTCGTCGGGCAACTCGCGCAGGAGCCCGTCGAGCTGCATAAAGCCGTACTCGCGCGGCACAGCCGAGTCCCCGGACAGGAACATCTCGACGTCCTTGCCGAGCTGGCGCAGCGCAACGGTCGTCGCGAGCAGCGAGCCCAGCGCGTCGCCGTCGGCATTCTCGTGCGTCACGACGAGGAACCGGTCGTGCGCGCGAAGCGCCTCCGCTACCGCCTGCAGGTCAGTCTTCTGCGCCATCACCGTCGGGGGCGAGCTCGTCGATCAGTTGTGTCATCCGGACGCCACGCTCGACCGAGAGATCGTACTCGAAGGTCAATTGCGGAGTCCGCTTCATCCTGAGCTGCCGCGCGAGCTGTCCCTGCAGCAGCCCGTGCGCTGCTTCCAGCCCGGCGAGCGTCGCCCGCTTCTTCCGGGCGTTTCCGAGCACGCTCACGTACACCGTCGCGACGCGCAGGTCGGGGCTCGTCACCACGCCGGTGATCGTCACGAGGCCGATCCGCGGGTCCTTCAGCTCGGGCAGCGCCTCCGCCAGGACCTGCCTGACGGACGCGTTCACCCGGCGCATTCGCTCGCTCATGGGGGATATTCAAGCCGGTGCACGGGCTGGTGTTGACGGGGGTCGGTCTCTGGTGCTTTCTCGTGGCTCTCGCGGGAGGGCTCCTCGGGCTCGTGCTCGGGAACATCCGGCTGCCCGTCCTGCTGCTCGTGGGGTCGAATCCGGCGGCTGCCGCGGGGGCCAACATCGCCGTCTCCGGGGTCGCCGCAGCCACCGCGTCGATCGCCCACATCCGGGCCCGGCGCGTCCACTGGCGGCTCGTCGCGTGGATGCTGCCCCCGTCCGTGCTCGGCGCGGTGGGCGGTGCCTATGCCGCCGGCCGGCTGCCGGCGGAGACCCTGCGGATCGTCATCGGCAGCGCCCTGCTGGTCTTCGGCATCGACCTGCTCCGCCCGCGCCGTGCGGCCCTCCCGGCGCCTCGCGACACGCCTGATCTCCGAGCCGCGGTACTTGCCGGCGCGGCGATCGGAGCGATCGGCGGCTTGATCGGGCTGATCCTCGGCACGCTGCGGGTGCCGGCGCTCATCCGCTGGGTCGGCGAGGACCACCTGAAGGCGATCGGCACGAACCTCGTCGTCGGCGTCGCGGTCGGCGCCGCGGGGCTCCTCGGGCATCTCCCGACGGGGGTCGACTGGACGCTGCTCGCCGTAGGCGCCGGGTCGTCGATCCCAGGGGCGCTCATCGGCTCGCATTTCACCGGCAGGCTCTCCGCAACGGCGCTGCTACGAGCGATCGGGGCGATCCTGCTCGTCAGCGGGGCCGGGACGATCGTCCGCGCGGTGGTTTAGTCGTCCTCAGGGTCGACGAGGAATCGCTCGACGAGCGCGACCTCCCACTCCTGGCCCCGGAGCCAGCGCTCGGCTTCGTCGAGGAGCCGCTCGATCTCGTGGTGCTCGCGGGCGACGCACGCCACCGTGAGCCGCGTGCGCTGCCACACGTCGTGGTGGTCGACCTCCGCGACCGACGCCCCGACGCGGTTCTGGAGCTGCGCCTTCGCCGAGCGCACGTAGTGCCGCTTCTCCTTCAGCGAGTGCGCCTCGGGGAAGTGGAGCTCGCAGGTCAGGACGCCGACGTATCCGCTCGCCATCAGCGTGATTCAATCCGATCCCTGTCGCAATCCAAACCGGGGCCGATGGCGACGACGATCTTCGACCTGATCGACGACGGAGACCTGGACGGCGTCCGTGCGCTGCTCGCGCGCGACCCGGCCGTGGCAGCCGTACGCGACGAGCAGGGGCTCTCCGCGCTCATGCGCGCCGCCTACCGCGGCGGCGGCGAGATCCTCGAGGCGGTTCGCGCGGCGGGTCCGCCGCTCGACCCCTGGGACCGGCTCGTCACGGGCGAGGCCGACGGCCTTCCGGCACCCGGCGAGCGCAGCCCCGACGGCTTCGCCCCGCTCCACATCGCCGTCTTCGCGCACAACGCCGCAGCCGTGCGGACGCTGCTCGCCGCCGGCGCCGACCCGAACGAGCTCGCGACGGCCTCGTTCGCCCAGGTGACGCCGCTCGGGACGGCGGCCACCTTCGGCGCGAACGAGATCGCCGAGCTGCTGCTCGACCGCGGCGCCGACACCGAGCGAACATCCGACCACGGCAACACGCCGCTGCACTCGGCGGCCGCGACCGGCAACCGCGCGCTCGTCGAGCTGCTGCTCGCGCGAGGCGCGAACGCCGGAGCGACGCTCAGTGACGGCCGGACACCTGCCGACCTCGCTCCCAACGACGAGATCCGCGAGCTCCTCACCTAGATCGGGACCTAACGTCGCGGAGCGGAACTTGTTCCGCGCAGCAACGATCCGTCCGGCCGTGAGCACACGAAGAAGGGGGCCCACGGGGGAAACATGGTTTCCTCCGTGAAGCAAGCGAAGCGAAGCGTCAAAGGGGGCCCACGGGGGAAACATGGTTTCCCCCGTGAAGGCGAGCGAAGCTAAGCCGGGAGCTCGTCGAGCGTCGTCCGCTCGATCTCGCGCGTCTCGAACACCTCGAGCACGTCGCCTTCCTTCTCGTCGTTGAAGTTCTCGAGCAGGATGCCGCACTCGAATCCTTCCGCGACCTCGCGGGCGTCGTCCTTGAAGCGCTTGAGCTGGGAGATCGTCGTCGTGTAGATGACGGTGCCGTCGCGGATGACGCGTACCTGCGCTGCACGGCGGACGACGCCGCTCGTGACCATGCACCCGGCGATCGTGCCGAGCCGCGAGACCTTGAACGTCGCACGCACTTCCGCCTCGCCGATCGTCTCCTCGGTCTTGATCGCGGTGAGCTTGCCGACGAGCGCCTGCTCGATCTCCTCCGTCAGCTTGTAGATGACGGTGTAGAGGCGGATCTCGACGCCTTCCTTCTGCGCGAGCTCGCGGGCCTCGGCGTTCGGGCGCACGTTGAAGCCGACGAGGAGCGCGTTCGACGCAGACGCGAGCATGATGTCGTTCTGCGTGATCGCGCCGACGCCCTGGTGGATCACGTTGAGGCGCACCTCGGAATGCTCGAACTTCGAGAGCTCCGAGACGACCGCCTCGACCGAGCCGACCACGTCGCCCTTGATCACGAGGTTGAGGTCGGCGACCTCGCCGGCCTGCATCTGCTCGAAGAGGTTCTCGAGCGAGACGCCGCCGCTGCGCTGGGTCGCGAGCTGCTCGCGGCGTAGACGCTCGGCGCGACGCTGCGCGTGATCGCGCGCGGTGCGCTCGTGGTCGACGACGCGGCCGAGCTCGCCGGCCGGCGGTGGCTTGTCGAAGCCGAGGATCTCGACCGGGTCGCCCGGGCCCGCATGATCGAGCTTCTCGCCCTTGTAGTTGTAGAGCGCGCGCACCTTGCCCCACGCGTCGCCGGCGACGATCGCGTGGCCGACCTTCAGCGTGCCGCGATGCACGAGCAGCGTCGCGACCGGGCCGCGCCCGATGTCGAGACGGGACTCGATGATCGGTCCGGACGCCTCGGTGTTCGGGTTGGCGCGCAGGTCGAGCTCGAGGTCCGCGACGAGCAGGATCTTCTCGAGCAGCTCGCCGAGACCCTCCTGCGTCTTCGCGGAGACTTCGGCGAACTGCGTCGTGCCTCCCCACTCCTCCGGCTGCAGGCCCTCCTGCGCCAGCTCCGCCTTCACACGATCGAGGTTCGCGTCGGGCAGGTCGATCTTGTTGATCGCGACGACGATCGGCACGTCCGCGGCGCGCGCGTGTGCGATCGACTCCTTCGTCTGCGGCATGACGCCGTCGTCGGCCGCGACGACAAGGACAGCGATGTCGGTGACCTTCGCGCCGCGTGCGCGCATGGCGGTGAACGCCTCGTGGCCCGGCGTGTCGAGGAAGGTGACCTTCCGGCCGCCGGCGTCGACCTGGTACGCGCCGATGTGCTGGGTGATGCCGCCGGCCTCGGTGTCGACGACGTGCGACTTACGGATCGCGTCGAGCAACGTCGTCTTGCCGTGGTCGACGTGACCCATGATCGTGACGACCGGCGGGCGCGCTTCGAGCGCCTCCTCGGGATCGTCGTACGACTCCGGCTCTTCCATTTCCTCGCCCGCGTGCTTGATCGTGACCTCGCGCTCGAGCTCGGCGGCGATCAGCTCGACCTCTTCGTCGGTCAGCGACTGCGTCGCCGTCCGCATCTGGCCGAGGTTCATGAGGATCTTGATGATGTTCGGCATCGAGACGCCGAGCGCCTGCGAGAAGTCGCGGACGCTGACGCCGGACTCGACGGAGACGGGACCGGTTGGGGCTACAGGCGCCTGGCGGGGACCGTCGCGGCGCGGCGTGTCGTCACGGCCGCGGCCTCCCTGGCGCGGGTCGCGCGGACGCGCCGCCGCGTTGTCGATGACGACGCGACGCCTGCGGTTGCCCGGGCCGCTGCCGCCGCGAGGGCGGAGCGGGCGATTCGGTTTGCCTCCGTTAGCCATTTGCCTCCTCGTAAGTGTAAAGACGTGAGAGCGTTGGATCGACCCGCACTCGCTGTCGTAACGCCCGGGCGAAGCCCCGCTGCGCTCTGGCCCGCTCGAAGCAGGCGAGCTGCCGGCAGGTGTACGCCCCCCTCCCCTGCGTTCGCTGCCCGGGCGTTTCCGCGCCTGAGACGAGCTCGCCGTCCCGGGCGGTGAAGCGCTGCAGGTCGCGTTGCGGCGCGGTCCGGCCGCAGCCGATGCAGTGCCGCAGCGGCTCGCTCATCTACGCCTCGTCCGTGGTTGCCTCCTCGACGGGAACGCCCGCAGGAACCTCCGCCGGCTCCGCGACCTCGGCCCCAGTCTCGACCACGGCCTCGACGTGCGTCTCCTCGGAGTCGGTCTCGGCGGGCTCGGTCACCGGCGCCGCGGCGGCGACGATCTCGTCGCTCACCTCGCTCACCTCGGCCGACTCGGCTGCCTCGCCCTCGGCCGGCTCCGAACCCGCCTCGTCCTCCTTCGCGGCCTGCGCGGCCTCCTCGGCGGCCTTGCCGCCGACATAGTCGGAGCCGGAGCCTTCGAGCGCCTGGTGCGCCGGCACGCCGCAGAAGCGGGAGCCGGGCAGCGACGCGTTCGGGCAGCGCTTGCCGTTCGCGAGGATCGCGGAGCAGCGTCCGGAGAGCTCCTCCTCGCCGCCGCCGCCGCCGAAGGCGACGTCCGCCTCGGCGCGCGCGAACTCGGAGTCGGACTGGATGTCGATCTTCCAGCCGGTGAGGCGCGCGGCGAGCCGTGCGTTCATGCCTTCCTTGCCGATCGCGAGCGCGAGCTGGTCGTCGGGGACGACGACCGTCGCCTCCTTGCCGTCGTCGTCGAGGTAGACCTCTCGGACCCGGGCGGGCGACAGCGCCTTCGCGACGAAACGCGCGGGCTCGTTGTTCCACGGGATGATGTCGATCTTCTCGCCGCGGAGCTCCGACACGACCATGCGCACGCGCGAGCCTCTCGGGCCGACGCACGCGCCGACCGGATCGACGCCCTGGGCGTGGGACTCGACGGCGATCTTCGAGCGGTACCCCGGCTCACGGGCGACGCCGCGGATCTCGACGAGGCCGTCGGCGATCTCGGGGACCTCGAGCTCGAACAGCGTCTTGATCAGCTCGGGGTCGCGGCGCGACAGGATCACCTGCGGGCCCTTCGTGCCGGAGCGGACCTCTGTGATGACGGCCTTGATGCGCGAGCCCTGCTCGTAGCGCTCGCCGTCGACCTGCTCGGAGCGAGGCAGCAGCGCCTCGACCTTGCCGAGGTCGACGAGCACATTGTTGCGGTCGCCAGCCTGCTGGACGATGCCGGTGACGACCTCGCTGACGCGGTCGATGTACTCGTCGTACATCATCCGCCGCTCTTCCTCGCGGATGCGCTGCAGGATGACCTGCTTCGCCGTCTGCGCAGCGATGCGGCCGAAGCCCTCCGGCGTCACGTCCTCACGCTTGATCTGATCCTCGGGGATCTCGGCCCAGTCGACATCGAGGTCGTCGTCGGAGATGAGCGTGTGCTGGCGCTCGCCCGTCTCTTCCTCGAGCCGCTCGAGCTCGTCGAGCTTGCGCTCGCGGGCGTCCTCGAGCAGGCGCTCCTCGACATCTGCGGGCAGCTCGATCGAGAAGACCCGGAAGTCGCCGAGGTCGTCCATCTCGACCGTCGCGTGCCGGGACGCGCCCGGCGTCTTCTTGTACGCGGCGAGCAGCGCGTCTTCGAGAGCGGCGACGAGCGCCCCCTCTTCGATTCCCTTGTCGCGCTCGATCTCGCGAACGGCTTCGATGATTTCCTGGGTCATGTCCTACCTCTCGTCGATCAAGTTGCCCCGCACGATCGTCTCGTACGGAATCTCAACGTGTGTCCCGTCAACTGCCAGCGTCAGGGCGTCGTCGCGTACATCCTCCAGCTCGCCCTTGAACTTCGAGCGGCCGTCGAGAGGTTCGCGGGTGCGCAGCGAGACCTTTCGGCCGAGCGCGGCGGCGAAATGCTGCGGCTTGCAGAGT
>DATCOE010000070.1:0-15719 GCA_036564885.1 Gaiellaceae bacterium
GACTACCTCTTCGGCGAGTTCGGCGCCGCCGACTGCATCGCGTTCCCGTTCCTCAAGTACGCCGTCTTCGGGCTGCCCGCGGACGACGACGAGCTCTTCCACCGCGTCCTCGTCGACCACATGCCGCTCGGCGACCGCTACCCGCGCTTGACGGCATGGGCACAACGCGTCGACGAGCATCCGCGCGCCTGAGATCCATCGCTACCCTCAACGGGTGCCCCACTACATCTGCCCGAACTGCAAGGACCGTTCGATCGACATCGACGGCAAGGAAGGCCTCTCCGACGAGGCAGTCGCGTGCCGGCGGTGCGGCTTCGGCTTCCTCTTCGAGTTGATGGACGACTACTACCCCGCGCCGACCGCCGGTCTCGTCGTGTGCGACCAGCAAGGCCGGATCCTCGCCGTCGGGCGCGGCGTCTTCGAGCTGACGGGCTGGTCGGACGCCGACCTGATCGGCGCCGACCTCATCGATGCGTTCGGGCTCGGCGGGTTCGACGAGGAGCACAACCCCGCGAAGCTCGCGCTCGAGTGGGGTGTGCGGCGCCTGAACGAGCAGCTCGAGCTGCGCACGCGCGGTGGGCTGAGCAAGCCCGTGAAGGGCGACTTCTTCCCGGCCTACGACGACGACGGCGGCCTGCTCGTCGCGCTGACGCCCCGGACGGCCTAGAGCTAGAGAGTGGCAGGTACGGGCATGGACACGCTGCAGGGCAACCTCCTGATCGCATCGCCGGCGCTGCTCGACCCGAACTTCAAGCGGACCGTCGTGCTGATCACCGAGCACACGGACGAGGGCGCGGCCGGCCTCGTGATCAACCGCCCCTCCCCGTCTCCCGTGTCCGAGCTCGTTCCGGAGCTCGAGCCGCTCGTCGACGACGGGGAGCAGGTCTGGCTCGGCGGCCCTGTGCAGCCGAACGTCGTGCTCGTGCTCGGGGAGTTCGTCGACCCGGACGAGGCGGCGGTGCCGCTCTTCGGCTCGCTCGGCTTCCCCGCACTCGACGATCCCGAAGAGGTCCTGCCGGCCACGACACGCAGGCGCGTGTTCGCGGGCTACGCAGGCTGGGATGCCGGCCAGCTCGAGAGCGAGCTGGAGCGCGACGACTGGATCGTCGAGCCGGCTCTTCCGGACGACGCATTCACCGAGGCGCCCGAGGGGTTGTGGGCCGAGGTGCTGCACCGCAAAGGCGGCGTCTACGAGCTCGTCGCGCGGATGCCCGAAGACCCGTCCGTCAACTGACGTACCCGAGATACAGCTCGGTCATGTACGACAGCCTGATCGGCTGCTCCGACCGGCGGGCGATCGCGCGGACGCGCTCCGCCACCTCGTCGCGCACCGGCTTCGGCGCCGAGGCGATGAAGCTGATCGAGACGACGCGCTCAACGAGCCCTTGCTCGTCGACGACCTGCTCGTGCTCGAAGAGCGCACGCTCGCACCGCTCGAAGAGCCCGCTCTCCGTGAGCAGCGAGCGCCACTCCCGCTGCTTCCTGCGCGGCGTGTCGCCTTCGAGCGGATCGATCACCTCGGAGAGCGCGGCCTGCACAGGGTGGCGCTCGTCGCGTGCGTTCCAGATGAGCGCCACGCCGCCGCCGGGGCGGAGCACGCGGTGGATCTCGCGCAGCGCCTCGTCCTGCCGGAACCAGTGGAACGCCTGGCCGACGGTGACGGCGTCGACGTAGCGATCCGTGAGCGGCATCCGCTCGGCGGTGCCGGCGAGGACGACGACGCCGCGCACGCGCTGCTCGAGCTCCTGTCGCATCTCGCGCACGGGCTCGACCGCGATCACGTTGGCGCCGCTCGGCACGAGCAACCGCGTCAGCTTGCCGGTTCCCGCAGCGAGGTCGAGCACGGTGCGGCCCGGACGCAGGTCGAGACGCGAGACGAGACGCTCGATGGCCGCCGCGGGATAGCCGGGCCGTCCACGCTCGTAGACGTCGGCGCCCGCGAAGCCGCGCGTCGCGGGATGCAGATCAGACACGGTCGGCCACGATCACACCTGTGATCATCGGAAAGTCGATCTCGGGCTCACGGACGAGTGCGCGCACCTGCGCCTCGACGCGCGCCTGCTCCTCCGGCGATGCTGCGGCGACTGCGCTTACCGAAGCGACCCGGCCGGCGATCGTGTCGACGTCGAGGCGCTCCGCGTGCCGGAACCTCTGTTCCTCGGGTGCGCCGAAGAGCGATGAGACGGCGAGCGCCTCCTCCCACGGCGCCGGGCCGTCGTGCGCCATGTCGGGGCGCAGGCGCTCGATGAGGTCGTTCAGCTCGTGCAGGAGCGGGTCGTCGTCGTCCCATCGATTCCAGAGCAGCGCGTAGCCGCCGCCGGGCCGCAGCACCCGGTGCATCTCTGCGAGCGCCTCCTCGGCTCGGAACCAGTGGAAGGCCTGGCCGACGGTCACGACGTCGACCGAGGCGTCCGGCAACGGGATCTGCTCGGCACTGCCGGCGAGCGCCTGCGCCTCGGGGACGACCCGTTCGAGCACGGCGCGCATCGCGTCGCCGGGCTCGACGGCCACGACGTCGGCCCCGAGCGCCACGAGCTGGCGGGTGAGCTTGCCCGTTCCTGCGGCGAGGTCGAGCACTCGGCTCAGCGGCAGCCGCTGCGCGACAAACGCGAGGGCCTCGGCTGCGTATGGCGGCCGCGTGCGCTCGTAGGTGTCTGCCACCGCGTCGAAGCTGAGCCGGTAGCGATCCCTAGACACGGCTCGACGGGCAGAGGTCGTTGACGACGCAGTCCTCACAGCGCGGCCGGCGCGCGTCGCAGACGCGGCGGCCGTGCCAGATCATCAGGTGCGGGAACCGCGCCCAGTCCGCGCGCGGCACGAGCTTCATCAGGCCGCGCTCGATCTTCACGGGATCCTCTTCCTTCGTGAAGCCGAGCCGCTGCGAGAGACGGCGGACGTGCGTGTCGACGACGACGCCCTGCGCGTGGCCGAGCTCGGCCGACACGACGTTCGCGGTCTTGCGCGCGACGCCGGGAATCCGGACGAGCTCCTCGAGCGTGCGCGGCACCTCCCCGTCGAACTCCTCGATCAGCATCCGCATCATCCCGCGCAGTGACTTCGTCTTCTGCCGGTAGAAGCCGGTCGCGAAGATGTCGCGCTCGAGCTCCTCCTGCGGCACTGCGAGATAGTCCTCGGGCGCGTGGTACTTCTGGAAGAGCGTCGCGGTGACGCGGTTCACGTTCACGTCCGTCGTCTGCGCCGAGAGCATCACCGACACGAGCAACTCGAGCGGGCTCGAGAACGTGAGCGCGATCGTCGCGTCCGCGTGCTCGAGCGCGAGCCGCTCGATCACCGGCCGGACGCGCTGCCTCTTCGGCCCGACGCGCTTGCGGGCCTCCCCAACGTAGCTCCGCGGCATTGACCGACGGTAGACGATCAACCGACGGCGGCGAGCGGCGCGCCGGCGGGGTCGCCGCCGTCCCAGAGGCGCGAGCCGGCGCACACGAGGTCGAGCGCCGGACAGCTGGAGCACGCGAAGTCGCTCGGCGTCGGCCGGAACTCACCCGCGTGGATCCGGGCGATCCCGGCCGAGAGCTCGGCCTCGAGCTCCGCGACCTGGGCGAGCGTGAAGGTCGTCGACGCGACGGCATCCGGCCGCTCGAGGAAGTGATAGACGACCTCGACCTCCTCGGCGCCGGCGCGGAAGCAGGCGAGCGCGTAGACGAGACGCTGAAGCCGGTAGTCGTCTTCGACGATCTCCTCAGGCGTCGATTCGCCGATCACGTTCGTCTTGTAGTCGAGCACGAGCGCTCGCGGCCCGTCGAGATGCAGCGCGTCCAGGTAGCCGTGCAGGAGGACGCCGTCCTGCACGAACGTGAAGTGGCGTTCCTGCTCGACCTTCGGCAGCTGCGCGATCCGCGCGGCGAGCTCGGACTCGCAGTAGGACGAGACGAAGGCGCGAATCCGCGCCAGCTCATCCTCGCTCACGGCGGGGTACCACTCGCGCACCTGCTCCAAGTCGGGCGCGGCAGGCGTACGAAGGTCGACCTGCTCGAGCAGGCGGTGCACCGCGTCGCCGATCTCCGTCGCGCGCAGGCCCGCTTCGCCGTCGCCCCGGCGGTCGGGCCGGCGCTCGCTCATGCCCGCGACGCGGATCGCGTAGTACTTGTACGAGCACTGCTCGAACGTCGAGAGCGCGGTGAACGAGAGGCGGCGCACGCGATGCAGCGGCGGCTCGGGAGGCGCGATCAGCGCGGGGAGCTGCGGCGCGGGCGGCCCAGACGCCACGGCTTCGAGCGCCGCGAAGAGCGCCAGCTGGCCGACATCGTCGAGCTCCTCGGCGTCGTCGGCTTCTCGCTGCTCATCGACCCAGTCGCTCTCACGATGCCGGTCGATCCGCACGACGAAACGCGCCTCGTTGCGCTCGATCTCGAGCGGCGCGTCACCGGCCGCCGTGAGCTCCTCGTCGGCGTCGAGGCGGCCGAGCACCCAGCCGATCGGCGTCAACGCGTCCACGGCCTTCTCGCGGTCGATCGACCCCGAGACGATGAGCCGCTCCTTCGCGCGCGTCATCGCGACGTAGTAGAGGCGCAACTTCTCGGCCTGCTCCTCGATGCGGCGGGCCTCGCGGACCTTGTCGTAGTCAAAGGCCCCGCGGCGCTTCGTCGTCACCGGGTCGGCGACGCGGAAGCCGAAGCGACCGTCCGAGAGCGCGAGGATCTCGTCGGGCGACGGCGGCGCCTTGTCGCGCCCTGCGTCGGCGACGATGACGACCTTGAACTCGAGCCCCTTGGCGGCATGGATCGTCAGCAGGCGCACGACATCGGCGCCCTCCTCCTCGGCCACCGCCTCGAGCTCGCGTGCGCCGACCGCCTCCTGCTCGGCGACGAACCGTACGAAGCCTTCGATGTCGGGGCCGCGCAGCTCCTCGTACGAGCGCGCGAGCCGCGCGAGCTTGCGCATGTTCGCGTAACGGCGGCGGCCGTCCCACTGCGCAAGCACCGCGAGGTCGTAGTCGTGCTCGCTGACGATGCGCTCGCAGAGCCGCTCGAGCGACAGCCGCGGCACGACGGCGGCGAGCCTGTCGTACCGCTGCCGGAACGCGAGCAGCAGGCGCTCGTCGCGCTGCGCCAGTCCAGGTGGCACCGTCCGCTCGAGCCCCGCGAACAGCGGCCGCTTCGACGCGGCGCGGCGCAGCAGCGCGAGCGCGTCGTTCGAGAGCCCGACGAACGGCGAGGCGAGCACGCTGAGGAGCGCACGGTCGTCGTAGCGGTTCTGCAGCAGGCGCAGATACGCGAGTAGGTCGGCGACCTGCTGCTGGCCGAAGTACCCCCTGCCCGTCGCGCGGTACGTCGGCAGGCCCGCCTTCCGAAGCTCGTCCTCGTACCACTCCGCGTCGGTGCCGGCGGCGAAGAGCAGCACGATCTCGCCGGGCGTCGCCGCACCCGAGTCGACGAGCTCGCGGACCCGGCTCGCGACCGAGCGCGCCTCGCCTCGCCGCCAGTGCACGCCGGAGTCCTTGTAGCTCGCCTTCTCGGTGACGAGTAGCTCGACCGGGTGGCCGAAGACCGGGTCGGGGAACTCCGCGCCCGCGTGGAGCGGCTGGAACTCGTCGCCGAAATGCGCACCGAAGAGCTCGTTCACCGCGGCGAGCACCTCGGCGCGTGAGCGGTAGTTGCGCGTGAGCGGCAGCAGCTGCTTGGCCTGTGCGCGCCGCTCGCGGAACACGCCGACGTCTGCGTGGCGGAAGCCGTAGATCGACTGGAACTCGTCGCCGACGAAGAACAGCTCGGCCTCCGGCACGCGCAGCAGCTCGACGAGCTCGCACTGAAGCGCGTTGGTGTCCTGGAACTCGTCGACCATGATCGAGCGGAAACGCAGTCCTTCGCGCTCGCGGATCGACTCGTTGTCGCGCAGGAGGTTGCGCGCGTGCAACTGGAGGTCCTCGAAGTCGAGCGCCGACTCGCGCGCCTTCGCCTCCGAATAGGCGGCGGCGAAGCGGGTGAGAAGCTCCTGGAGCAGCACGCGGTCGCGGATCGCCGCTTCGTCGAGTGCGGCCTGCTCGACGGCGTGGCGCGCCTCCTCGTACGACGCCGCCCGCTCGCCCGACGCGCGGAAGCCGGAGAGCTCCATCAGCCGGTCGGGGCGGCTGTCGCGCTCGAGCAGCGCGAGCAGCTGCGTCGCGTTGCCGCGCTGGAGCTCGGTCGCGGACGCGTCCTCGGCGAGGCAGCGGGCCGCCTCGCGCAGCTCCTCGACCCGGCCCTCGAGCTGCGGCACGATCTCCGCCGCGAGGTCGAGGTCGCGTCCGGCGGAGCGTAGCGTCTCGTAGACACCGGTGAGCATGCGACGCAGCCCGCCGGCGCCGTACGTCGCGAGCAGCCGCAGCCGGTCGGGCTCCTCCCCGGCGCAGAACTCGGCGAGCGCCTGCTTGAACGACTCGCTGCGAAGCACAGCGCCCTGCGCGTCGTCGAGCTCGCGGAAGCGCGGGTCGAGCCCGGCCGCGAACGGATAGCTCTTCAGCAGGCGCAGGCAGAAGCCGTGGATCGTGGAGATCCAGGCGCCGTCGAGCTCACGTGCGAGATCCTGCCGCCCGCGCTCGGCGAGCGCGGCGCGAATGCGCGTGCGCAGCTCGCCGGCCGCGCGACGCGTGTACGTGATGACGAGGATCGAGTCGACATCGAGCCCGCGATCGCACACCGCGCGCACGAAGCGCTCGACGAGCACGGCCGTCTTCCCCGTGCCGGCCCCTGCCGAGACGAAGACCTCGCCGGTCGCCTCCACCGCCGCGAGTTGCTGTTCGTTCATCCGCGCTCGACCCTGCACATGGGCCAGAGGTCACACCAGGCGGGACAGTCGCCGCCCTTCGGGTCGTGGACGACATCGCCCTGGCCGATGCGTCGCGCGAGCCGCTGCGCGGTCGCCTTCGCGTTGTCGACAGCGTTCCAGAACGTGTCCTCGTCGAGGTAGTCGTGCTTCGAGTAGCCGATCAGGGTCTCCCCCTCGCCGGCTCGCAGGAGGCCGCGAGCCTTGCGCTCGCCGGCGAGCGGCCGGTAGACGCCGCCGAGCGGCTCCAGCCCGACGAGATCGCGCAGCACGAGCATGTACAGCGGGATCTGGAGGCGCAGCTCGCTCTCGATCTCGCGTGCCGAGTGCGCGTGCTTGCCCGACTTGTAGTCCTGCACGATCCCGCGTGCACCGAAGGGGTCGACGTCGATGCGGTCGATCTTCCCCGACAGCGTGAGACCGCCGCCGAGGTCGAGGCCACGTTGCAGCTCCTGCGGCGCGCGCTCGCTGCCGAATGCGACCTCGAACCGGCGCGGCACGAGCGCGAGCTCGCTGGTGCACTCCTCGTGGACGACAGCTTCGAGGTCGCGCCACAGCGTGGAGTCGAGCTCACGCGCCTCCATCTCGGTCATCTCCATGCGCTGTCCCTGGAGCGCCTCGTCGAGACAGGCGCGCATCAGGCGGACCGCAGCGTCGGCGACACTCTCCTCGAGCTTCTCGACGCCGAGCTCTTTCGGGACGCGTGTGAAGAACTTGAAGAGCGCGGAGTGCGCGACGGAGCCCTTGAGCTTGGCATCGACCTCGGCGTCGATCGACCGCGGGTCGAGGAACCGCTCGACGAACCAGGCCGAGGAGCAGTCGGCGAACCGCTCGAGCTCGGTGACGTTGAATGTCGTCTTCGAGCCGAGCTGCTCGAGCACGAGCGGGTGCGTCAGCTTCGTGGGCCGCCGGAACGCGGAAACCGCGCGCTCGAGCCGGCGCTCCCAGCCGTTGGCGAGCGCGAGCGCATCGGCACCGGCGCGGTCGCGCGCCGCGAGCTCGGCGAGGGCGCGCAGACGCTCGCGCTCCGTCGGCGCCTCTTCGAGCTTCCACGTGAGCGCAGAGAGGGGGCGCCGTCGCGTCCAGCGGCGAACGTCGTCCGGGTCGAAGACGGCCTGCACTTCCTCCCAGAACGGGCTCGGCTCGCGCGGGCTGCCGTCGTCGGTCGCCGCCTCGCGCACGAGGTAGAGCCGTTCGAGCGGCCGCGTGCACGCGGTGTAGAAGAGGTAGCGGTCGCGACTCACGGAGTCCGGCCGCTGCAGCCGCGCGCCGCGCTCGTCGAGCGCGCGCCGCGTGTCGTCGTCGAGGAACGGCGAGGAGCTGCCGCGCCGCGGCAGGCTGCCCTCTTCCAGGCCGAGCACGAACACGACGTCGAAGCGGCGCGTGCGCGCCCGCAGCAGATCGACGACGGCGACCCGGCCCTCCTCGTCTCCGCGCGTCGGGCGAAGTGTCTGGCGCTCGAGCGCGCCGGCGACGTCGTCGCGCGACAGCTCCTCGCCGAGCGCGCGCCACCGCTCGAGCTCGGCCAGCAGGCGATTCACCGTCTCGTAGGCGCGCAGGTCGAGCCGCGACGACTCGCCCACCGGCGGGCCGTCGAGCCCGTAGGCGCTGCGGAGCATCCGAGCCGCGAGCCGGCGCACCGCCTCGACGGGGTCCTCGGCGTCGCGCAGCTCTGCGAGCGCCGGAAGTGGCCCGCCGCGCAGCTTCTCCGACTCCTCGACGACGCGCTCCGGCGTCTGGATCGCGCGCCCCCGCAGGCGCCCTTCGACGAAGTCGACGGCTCGCCGCTCCAGCCCGGAGAAGGGTGAGCGCAGGAACGTGAAGAGGTCGCGCCGCGTGCCGCCGAGCCAGGCGAAGCGCAGCATGGCGGTGAGCGACTGGCCGAACGGCGTCTGCGCGAGCCGCACCTTGCCGTCGACGGCGTAGGGAACGCCGAGCGTGCCGAGCGCCGTCTCGAGCGGCGCGCGCCAGCGCTCGACGCTCGGGAGCACGAGCCCGATGCTCTCCGGCGGCGTGCCCGAGCGAAGCACCGTGAGCAGCTCCTCGCCGACGAGCTCGAGCGCACCGCGCACCCCCGCTCCTTCGAAGAAGCGGACCGCGCCGTCGATCCGCTCCGGCGCGGGCGGCGAGTCGGAGAACAGCGCGCGCTCGAGATGCGCGAGCGCGGGATGCGCGGAGTCGCCGTAGCACGGCGGCAGCTCCTCGATGCGCGCGCCTGCGAGGCGCGAGAGATCTTCGGCCGTGCGACGGAGCGACGCGAAGCCCGGCCGCCCCGGCTCGTACGGAAGCGACACGCTCACCTCCGTGCGCGCGGCGAGTGCTTCGAGCAGCGCCCATTGCGCGCTCGTCAGGTCCTCGAAGCCGTACGCGAACACGGGCTCGCCGTGCCACGCGCCGAGATCGGACTGGAGGCGCCCGACCGCGATGCGCTGGAGCAGCTCGCGGTCGACCAGGCCGAGGCGGTCGAGCTCGGCCCGGTAGGCCGCGTAGAGCCTCGACACGTCGCCGTCGAGATCGCCGGGCTCGAGCAGGCCCGACTCCACCTCCGCGAGCGTCTCGAGGAGCGCGTCCGCGAAACCGCCGGACTGCGCGGACGCCGACAGGCCGTTCAGCGCGGCCGCGGCGATCGCGCGGCGGACGACGAACGCGCGCTGCACGTCCGGCAGCGGTCTGCGACCCTCGCCGCCGGCCCGTGCGATCCGCTCGAAGACGTCGTCGAACGTTCCGATCGTCCCCGCGAGGAGCGCCGGCCGCCGCGCGAGCAGCTCGCGCTCGACGAAGTCGACGTCCGATCGGTTCGGCACGATGAGCACCGGCTCGCTCTCGAGCGAGTCGAGATAGCGGTCGAGCAGAAGCCCGACCTTGCCTGCGTTCGCGGGTCCGGCGATCAGACTGAGCGGCACCACTCCATGGTAGAGCGGGGTCCCGATGTCTCCAGAGAGTGTTTCTGGACGTCCCCGCAAAGAGCGGGAAACGCGTCCGCTACGCCGTCGCGGAGATCGAGAAGGGCGGCGTGCGCCGCCCTTCCGACCCAGTGTCCTAGGCGGTCGCGGCCGACTTCGGCTTGCGGCCGCGCCGGGCAGCGGGCTGGCCCGGCATCGAGCCTGCGCATTGTTCGCAGAGATCCGCCTGCTTGCCCATCCGGCGGGCGTCCGAATACGTCACGCGCAGGACGGCGCCTTTGGCCTCTTCGACTTCCTTGCCACACTTGTCGCATACGAGAATTGTTTTACGTGCCATGGCGTAAATCCTAGCCGAAATCCGACCCGCAAATAGCGCGGTCGGAAATCCCGCGCCGGAGGAGCACTACACTGCCCGCCGATGCGCGACGAGAGCACGATCGTCGTCCTCGAAGGCGACCAGACCGGGCAGGAGTTGCTCGAAGAGGGCCTCCGGGTGCTCGCGCCGGACGTGATCGGCGTCGAGTTCGAGCTCATCCGCTACGACCTTTCGCTCGAGAACCGCCGCGCGACGAAGAACGCCGTCGTGTACGAGGCGGCGACGGCGATCCGCGAGCACGGGCTCGGCCTGAAGGGCGCAACCGTAACCCCCGAGGCGCGCGGCGACGTCGGCTCGCCCAACCGCATCCTCCGCGAGGAGATCGGCGGCAAGGTGATCGTGCGCACCGGCCGGCGCATCCCCGGTGTCTCGCCGATCGGCGGAGTGCACGCGCCAATCTCGATCGTCCGCATGGCCGTCGGCGACGCGTACGGGGCGACCGAGTGGCGCGAGGGCGAGGGCGACGACGAGATCGCGTTCCGCACCGAGCGGATCGAGCGCAGGATCTGTCGCGCTGTCTCCGAGTTCGCGTTCCGCCAGGCAGAGCGGACGAGCGCGAAGGTCTTCGGCGGGCCGAAGTACACCGTGAGCCCGACGTACGAGGGCATGCTCAAGGAGGAGATGGATGCCGCCGCGGAGCGGCACCCCGACGTCCCCTACGAGCCGCAGCTGATCGACGCGACCTTCGCGCTGCTGCTCTCCTCGGCCGGTGACCCGCTCGTGATCCCGACGCTCAACCGCGATGGAGACATCCTCTCCGACCTCGTGCTGCCGCTCTTCGGCTCGATCGCCGGGTCCGAGTCGCTCCTCGTCGCGTTCGAAGACGACTTCGAGCCGGCCGCGATCATGGCCGAGGCTGCGCACGGAACCGCGCCCTCGCTCGAGGGCAAGAACGTCGCCAACCCGATGGCGATGATCCTCGCCGGCGCCGCGCTCCTCTCATACGGGGGCGACACCGCGCTCCAGGAAGGCCGCGCGATCCGCGAGGCGTGCCTCGAGGCGGTCGCCGCCGGTGCCCGCACGGCCGACCTCGGCGGTGACCTCGGCTCGAGCGAGTTCACGGACGAAGTGATCGCCCGCGTGAAGGCCAAGCTGGAAATCTGGTCGTCGCTCTAGCTCTAGCTCTAGCTCGCGACGGCGGCCGGCCACGCGTCGGCGTGCTCGGCCCACACGTCGAGAAAGACTTCGGCGACCCGCGGGTCGAACTGCGACCCCGCGCAGGACGCGATCTTTGCGAGCGCATGGCCGGTCGAGAGCGCTGCCCGGTAGGGCCGCGCAGACGTCATCGCGTCGAACGCGTCGGCGACGCCGAGTAGACGCGCCTCGAGCGGGATCGCGCGGCCGCGCAGTCGCGAGGGATAGCCGCCGCCGTCCCAGCGCTCGTGATGGAAGAGGACGTACGGGAGCGCCTGGCGCGCGAAGCGCCACGGAGCGACGAGCGCTGCCCCGGCTGTCGGGTGCACACGGATCTCGGTCTGCTCCGCAATCGTCAGCGGCCCCGCCTTCCGCAGGATCTCGACGCGTACGGTGGCCTTGCCGATGTCGTGCAGCGGCGCGCCGAACCGGAGGCCGGCGATGCGCTCCTCAGCCCAGCCGAGACGCCGGGCGACCGGCTCGGCGAGGGCCGCGACCCGTGCACCGTGCCCCTGTGTCTGATCGCGCTCCTCGAGCGCGCGATAGATCATCGCCAGCATGCCCGAACCAGATTCCGCGGCCGGCGGCGGTTTCCTCCGCGCGCATCATCGCGCTGGTCACAGGCTGTCCTCGACCCGGTGCTTCACGAAGCGGAGCACGAGCCCGCCGACGACGAGCCCGACCGCGAGTACCCCGGCCGCGTAGAGCCCGTAGCGCTGAATCGCGTCGCCGACGGCCTTGCCGCCGTAGAACGCGGCGAGACCGACGGCGGTGGCCCACACGATGCCGCCGCTCGCGTTCCAGAAGAGAAACTTCCACCACCTCATGTGCGCGAGCCCCGCGACGGCCGCAGCGCCGACGCGAAGCACCGCGACGAACCGCCCGAAGAACACGGTCTTGCCGCCGTGGCGCCTCATGATCCTCTCGGCGGGCGGCAGGATCCGGTCGGAATAGCGGCGAAGCCAGCTCCAGCGGCGGAAGAGCGCGCGACCCCCGAGGCGGCCGAGGAGCCAGTAGCCGAGGTTGTCGCCGATGATCGCGCCGGCGGCCGCGAGCACGATCACCCAGACGATCGAGTAGTGGCCCTGGGAGGCGAGCACACCGAACGCGATGAGCGCGGTCTCGCCCGGCAGCGGCAGCCCAAAGGACTCGAGCATGACCACCATGAAGAGCAGGGGCAGGCCGTGCGTGATGAAGAAATGCGTCACGGCGGCGAGTCTAGAGGCTTGATGTGGATTTGACGTGCGTGCGGGGATGGGTCAGACCAAGCGGTTCGGTCGGATCCAGCGCAGCGCATAGCGGTCCTACGTGCAAGCCGGAGCCGGGCGAAACGCGCAGCGTCTGGCACACCAGCCGTGCGTGCGGCCGATTCACATCAAGCCTCTACTAGGGGTCGCATGCGGTGGCGCGGACCGGCAGGCGCGCGGGTTCCCCCCGACCTCCAGGGCACAGCTCCCGTAGAGTTGGCGGCGATGAGAGTCGGTGTAGCGCGCGAGACGGCGCCGGGCGAGCGCAGGGTTGCTCTCGTGCCCGAAGCGGTCGCGAAGCTGATCGCCGCCGGGTTCGAGGTTGTCGTCGAGCCGGGCGCGGGCGAGGCTGCGTCGTTCCCGGATGAGGCGTACCGCGAGGCAGGCGCGACGCTCGGGTCGCCGTGGGAGGCGGATGCGCTCGTGAAGGTGCGCAAGCCGGACGAGACGGAGGTCGCACGCCTGCGCGACGGCCAAATTCTGCTCGGCTACCTCGACCCGCTCGCGGACCGTGAGGGCGTCGAGCGTCTCTCCTCGCGCGGCGTAATCGCCTTCGCCATGGAGTCGATTCCCCGGATCACGCGCGCACAGTCGATGGACGCGCTCTCGTCGCAGGCGACGGTCGGCGGCTACAAAGGCGCGCTGCTCGCGGCCGAGCATGTCCCCCGTTTCTTCCCGATGCTGATGACCGCGGCGGGAACGGTGCCGCCCGCGAAGGTGCTCGTGATCGGCGCCGGCGTCGCCGGGCTGCAGGCGATCGCGACAGCGCGGCGGCTCGGGGCAATGGTCACGGGCTTCGACGTGCGCCCGGCGGTGCAGGAGCAGATCGAGAGCCTCGGCGCGAACTGGCTCGATCTCGGCGTGGCGGGCGCGGAGGCGGAGGGCGGCTACGCGCGCGAGCTGACGCCGGAAGAGATGCAGGCGCAGCAGCAGGCGCTCGAGGCGCGCATCGGCGAGTTCGACGTCGTGATCACAACCGCGGCGGTGCCTGGGCGTGCAGCGCCCCGCATCATTCCTGCCTCGGCGGTGGGCGCGATGCGTCCCGGCTCGGTGATCGTCGACCTGGCGGCCGACACGGGCGGGAACTGCGAGCTGACCGAGCCCGGCGAGGTGGTCGTGCGGGAAGGCGTGACGCTCGTGGGGCTCACGAACCTCCCGAGCTCGATGCCGTACCACGCGTCGACGCTCTACGCGCGCAACATCCAGACGCTGTTGCTCCATCTCGCCCCCGGCGGCGAGCTGAAGCTCGATTGGGACGACGAGATCACCGCGGGCGCGTGCGTCACGCAGAAGAAGGAGGCTACGCCCGCATGAGCCACAACACGTTGCTCGTCTTCGAGGTGACGATCCTCGTGCTTTCGATCTTCCTGGGCTTCGAGGTGATCTCGAAGGTGCCGGCGATGCTGCACACGCCGCTGATGTCGGGCACGAATGCGATCCACGGGATCGTGATCGTCGGGGCGATGCTCGTGCTCGGACTGCCGGGCAAGGGCACCTTCACCTGGGTGATCGGATTCGTCGCGGTCGTGCTCGGGTCCGCGAACGTCGTCGGCGGCTTCGTCGTCACCGACCGGATGCTGGAGATGTTCAAGAAGCGCGAGCCGGCGAAGCCGGTCGACGCGGCGCAGAACGGCAAGGGTGACGCGGCCTAGTGGGCTACAACATCACGAACCTCGTCTACCTCGTCACGATCATGACGTTCATCCTCGCGTTGCGCTTCCTCTCGAGCCCGGCGCACGCGCGGCGCGGCAACCAGATCGGCGCGGCCGGCATGCTCGTCGCGATCGCGGTGACGTTCGCGCAGAGCGGCCTCACGAGCTACTGGGAAATCGCGCTCGGGATGCTCATCGGCGGCGGCTTCGGCGCCGTGGCCGCCCGCAGGGTGAAGATGACGGCGATGCCGCAGATGGTGGCGCTGTTCAACGGCGTCGGCGGCGGCGCGGCGGCGCTCGTCTCGCTCGCGGAGCTGCACCGGATCCTTCCCGATCCCGGGACGCCGAAGGTGGACATCGGGCTCTCGATCGTCCTCTCGGCGCTGATCGGCTCGATCTCGTTCGCAGGCTCGATGATCGCGTTCGCGAAGCTGCAGGAGCTGATCGGCGGCAGGCCGATCACGTACGCGGGCCAGCAGTACGTGAACGCGGCGCTCTTCCTCTCCTGCGTGGCGGCGGGCGTCGCGCTCGTCGCGGGCGTGCAGCAGGAGTGGCTCCTGTGGGCGCTGGTCGCCGGCGCGTTGGTCTTCGGCGTCCTGTTCGTGCTGCCGATCGGCGGCGCCGACATGCCCGTCGTGATCTCGCTCCTGAACGCCTTCACCGGCCTCGCTGCGGCTGCGACGGGCTTCGAGCTCGAGAACAACGTGCTGATCGTGAGCGGCATGCTCGTCGGCGCGTCCGGCACCTTGCTGACGATGAAGATGGGGCAGGCGATGAACCGCTCGATCACGAACGTCCTCTTCGGCGCGTTCGGCCAGGTCTCGGAGCAGGCTGCCGCGGTCGCAGCGGGGGCGGGCGGCGGCACCGTGCGCAGCGCGAGCGCCGAGGACGTCGCCGTGATGCTCGCGTATGCGCGCAAGGTCGTCTTTGTGCCGGGCTACGGGCTCGCGGTTGCACAGGCGCAGCACGACGTGCGTGCGCTCGCCGACCTGCTCGAGGCGAAAGGCGTGGAGGTGTCGTACGCGATCCACCCCGTCGCGGGCCGCATGCCCGGCCACATGAACGTGCTGCTCGCGGAGGCCAACGTCCCGTATACGCAACTGAAGGAGATGGACGACGCGAACCCGGAGTTCTCGCGCACGGACGTCGCGATGGTCGTCGGTGCGAACGACGTGGTCAACCCGGACGCGCGCAACAACCCGGGCAGTCCCATCTACGGCATGCCGATCCTGAACGTCGACGACGCGCAGACGGTCGTCGTCCTGAAGCGGTCGATGAACCCGGGCTTCGCCGGCATCGAGAACCCACTGTTCTACAACCCGAAGACGGTGATGCTCTTCGGTGATGCGAAGGCGTCGATCGTCCAGCTCGCGCAGGACGTCAAGAACCTCTAGATCATCTAGCCCGTCCGGCGCCGCAGCGTGACCGCGCCGAGGGCGAGCGCGAGCACGATGCAGCCGCAGACGACTGCGACGTCGACGGCGAAGCGCGTGCCGAGCGTGTCGCTCGCGGTGTGCGCGAGAGCGTCGTACGCGTAGGTGAGCGGCAGCGCGTCGGAGATCCAGCGCAGCCACGTCGCCATCTGATCGCGGCCGACGAAGAGGCCGCAGAGGAGGATCTGCGGGAAGACCATCGCCGGCATGAA
>DATCOE010000071.1:0-19468 GCA_036564885.1 Gaiellaceae bacterium
GCGATCGGCGCGGTGGGCGTCGCGCAGGCGGCGTACGAGCACTCGGTCGCATACGCGAAGGAGCGCGTCACCTTCGACGTGCCGATCGCGATGCACCAGGGCGTCAACTTCATGATCGCCGACATGGCGACGGAGATCGAGGCCTCGCGCCTGCTCACGTGGCAGGCCGCATGGATGCTCGACCAGGGCTACGGGCGCAAGGCGACGCTCTACTCGTCCTTCGCCAAGCGCTTCGCCGCGGACACCGCGATGAAGGTCGCCACCGACGCCGTTCAGGTCTTCGGCGGCTACGGCTACATCAAGGAGTACCCGGTGGAGAAGCTCATGCGCGACGCGAAGCTGTTCCAGATCTACGAGGGCACCTCGCAGATCCAGCGGCTCGTGATCGCGAAGGAGATCTTCCTGCCCAAGTCCGACTAGGCTCTGCGTCGGGCTAGGCTCTGGGCGTGGCAATCGAGATCGACCTCAGCGGGCGCGTTGCGTTCGTCACCGGTGGCTCGCGCGGCCTCGGCCGCGCGGACGCGCTGACGTTCGCGCGCGCGGGCGCCGACGTCGTCGTCGCCGACCTGCTCGTCGAGTCGCAGCTCTCGGAGGAGACGGACCGCTACGGTGCGCTTGCGACCGTCGCGCGGCAGCAGGGGCTCGTGCACACCGAGGAGACGGTGCGCGACATCGAGGCGATGGGCCGGCGCGCGCTCGCGGTGCGCTGCGACGTCACGAACCGGGACGAGGTCGACGCCGCCGTCGCGCGCACCGTGGAGGAGCTCGGGTCGGTCGACATCCTGGTCAACAACGCCGGCACGCTCGACCACGCGGCGCAGTTCGACCGGCAGTCGCCCGACCTCTGGGAGCGCGACCTGAAGGTGAACCTCACCGGCGCGTTCAACTGCGCGCAGGCCGTGTGGCCTCACATGAAGGAGCGCGGCTGGGGGCGGATCGTGAACATGGCATCGGTCGCGGGAACCCTGGGCGGCTTCGGCCAGGCGAGCTACTCGACGACGAAGGCCGGGCTGCTCGGCCTGACGCGGACGCTCGCGCTGGAAGGCGGCCGGCACGGCATCACCTGCAACGCGATCGTGCCCGGCGTGATCGGCACCGAGGCGTTCAACATGGCGAACGCGGCCATGAACGAGCGGATCGTCAACCGCACCGTCCTGAAGCGTCCCGGCGAGCCCCAGGAGATCGCCAACGCGATCGCCTTCCTCTGCTCCGACCTCGCCTCGTACATCACGGGCATCGAGCTCAACGTCGCCGGCGGCGTCGAGCTGTTCGTGTTCTAGCGGGCTGCACCAAATCGTCTGGGGCCCACCTTGGCCCTTTCCGGTGCCCCCGCTACCATCGTCAGGTGCTTCGCCGCCTCGTCTTCTTCACCGTCTCGCTCGCGGCGGCCTCGATCGTGCTCGGACTCGTGTTCGCCGGCTCGCCGACGACGATCGCGAACGGCGTCCGGATCGACGGCGTCGACGTCGGCGGCCTCGATGCGAAGGTCGCCCGCCGGCTGCTCGAGGGCCGCTCGGCGCGCCTCGCCGAGCGGCCGGTGGTCTTCACGGCTGCCGGGCGGCGCTTCCCGATCCGTCCGAGCGAGCTGGGGGTCGAGCCGAACTGGAAGGCCGCGATCGACGCGGCGCAGCGCCAGGGCGACGGGTTCGGCCCGTGGCGCGGGTTCAAGCGCCTCGACGTCACGTTCTTCGGCGCCGACGTCACGCCGCCCACGGGCGTCCTGAACGGCTCGCTCCAGTACGAGCTCGGGCAGATCGCCCAGCGGGTCGATCGCCGCCCGCGCGACGCGGCGATCGTCCGTCGCGGGTCGACGTTCGTCGTCGTGCCCGCCCGGCCCGGATACGTGCTCGACCGCGCCGCCGCCGCGCTCACGCTCGTCCGGGAGCTCGCGTCGCTCGACCGGTCGTCCGGCCCGGTGTCCCTCCCGCTGCGGACGCAGCAGCCGCGCGTCCGAGCCGCGGCGCTCGCCCGCGCGGCCGCCCAGGCGCGCCTCGCCCTCTCCGCCCCCGTGAAGCTCGTGCTCGGCGAGACGCGGTGGATCGTGCCGCGCTACCGTCTCGCGCAGCTCATCGAGCTCCCGTCCGGCGGGCGCACGTCGCTCCGGATCGGCGGCCCCGGGGCGGACGAGTGGCTGCAGCGCCTAGGGAAGCGCGTCGCCAAGCCTGCGAAGGACGCGACGTTCGCTGTCGACGGGCCGCACGTCCACGTCGTGCCCGCGAAGCCGGGCATCCAGCTCGACGCGCTCGCCAGCACGGACGCGATCCTGAAGGCGGCGCTGCGCCGGCGTCTGCGCGTCGCACGGCTCGTCGTCGACGACGCCCCCGCCAAGCTCTCCACCGCGCGGGCGCAGGCCATGGGCATTAGCGGCGTCGTGTCGAGCTATACGACGATCTACGGCGGCATTCCGAATCGGATCCACAACGTGCAGCTTGTGGCGCACCTCGTCGACGACAAGCTGATCGAGCCCGACGCGACGTTCTCGTTCAACGGCACGACCGGCGACCGCAACGCAGCGAAGGGCTTCCTCGAGGCGCCGGTGATCGTCAACGGCGAGGTCACAACCGGGCTCGGCGGCGGCGTCTGCCAGGTCTCGACCACGGTGTTCAACGCCGCGTTCGACGCAGGGCTGAAGATCACCGACCGCACGAACCACGCGCTCTACATCAGCCATTACCCGCAGGGCCGCGACGCGACCGTCGACTATCCCAGCACCGACCTGAAGTTCGTGAACGACACGGGCCACTGGCTGCTGCTCCGGACGTTCGTCGGCTCGTCGTCGCTCACGGTCGGTCTCTACGGCACGCCGACCGGGCGGAAGGTGACGAGCTCGACCGCGCCGCTCACCCCGCACGGCGTGCCGCCGGTGAAGAAGACCGTCGATCCGTCGTTGAAGCGGGGGGAGAAGGTCGTCGACTACGCGGGCGTCCCCGCGATGTCGACGAGCGTCACGCGCGACGTGTACGACAGGGACGGAAAGCTGCTGTACCACGACACCTGGTACTCGTCCTACCGCGCCGACCCCGAGCTCGTGCGGGTCGGCCCCAAGCCGGCGAAGAAGAAGCCGGCGAAGAACAAGCCGGCTACGACGCAGACGCAGACGACGCAGACGACGCAGACGACGACTCTGCCGACGCAATAGCGTCGGCGAGCCAGCCTGGCATGCGTGTCGGCTTGAACGTCCGGGCGTCGACGCACGCGTGCGCGGTCCAGCCCTCCGCCATCTGCGTGCCGTCGTCTCGTACGATCGAGTACTCGTAGCGGAACCGCGCTCCGCGCAGCCCGACGCAGCGGGCGTACACGTGGAGCGCGTCGTCGAAGCGGGCCGGCACGAGGTAGCGGCAGAACGACTCGAGCACGAACGCCTCGATCCCGAGGTCGCGCAGCGCCTGATAGCCGCCGGCATACGCGCGCAGGTATTCGACGCGAGCCACCTCGAACCACACGAGGTACGACGCATTGTGCGCGATGCCCTGTGCGTCGGTGTCCGCGAAGCGAACCCGCACGTCGGTCGAGAACGTGTAACCCTCCATGTGCCGAGTCTCGCATGCGATCGCCAGGGGGTTGACGTGCATAGCAATCGTGCTATATGGATATAGCAAGAACGCTATGACCACGCACGGAGCAGGAGATCCGATGGAGGCTCGTCTCCAGGCCCTCGAGGAGCGCGTGGGGACGCTCGAGGCGCTCGTCGCCGCGCAGCCGCCGCCGGAGCCCGCGTCGGCGCCCTCGCATGGGCTGCCCTTCCCGCCCCGCCCGGCTGCGCCCCCGCGGGCGCAGCCGCAGCCGCAGTCGCAGCCATTCGACCTCGAGGCGTTGCTCGGCGGCCGAGTCCTCGCCTGGGTCGGCGGCCTCGCGGTCTCCCTCGCGGCGATCTTCTTCCTCGTGATGGCGGTGCGGAACGGCTGGATCGACGAGGCGACCCGCGCCGTCCTCGCGTTTGCCGGCTCGACGGCCCTGCTCGTCGTCGGTCTCTGGCTGTACGAGCGGAAGGGCCAGACCGAGGCGGCGGTCGCGGCTGTCGCGGCGGCGATCGCTGCGTTGTACGCCAGCGACACGACGGCGACGACGGTCTACGGACTCGTCTCGCCCACGGTCGGGCTGGTGCTCGCCGGCCTGATCGGCGTCGCCGCGACGGCGATCGCCGTGCGCTGGGACTCGATCGTCGTCGCCGCGATCGGCATCGTCGGCGCGCTGCTCGCGCCGGTGCTCGTCGACGCGGGGACGAGCACGGCGAGCCTGGCATTCATGGTGGTGGCGCTCTGGTCGGCGGTGGGCGTCCTCATCTGGCGGCGCTGGAGCTGGCTCGCCGTCGCCGCGTACGTGATCAGCCTGCCGCAGGCGGCCGACTGGATCGACGGCGAGCGGCACGGCCACCTCGGCCTCGCGCTCGGTGTCACCGGGGCGTTCTGGGCGCTCTACGTCGTCGCGGCGCTCGGCTACGAGCTGCGCGTTCCGACGGCGACCCTTCGGGTGTCGTCGGCGTCGCTGCTCTTCGCCAATGCCGCCGTGACGGCCGGCG
This sequence comes from Gaiellaceae bacterium, assembly GCA_036564885.1. Classification (GTDB taxonomy): domain Bacteria; phylum Actinomycetota; class Thermoleophilia; order Gaiellales; family Gaiellaceae; genus Palsa-739. The sequence goes on from DATCOE010000071.1 coordinate 4,520, forward strand.
GCGGCTGGGGGATGCTCCACGACGAGGGCAACGGTCTGGGCGCGACCGCCTGGGTGCTCGCCGTCGCCGCAGCCTATGCCGCGCTCGGGATCGCGGCGCTGCGCGGACGCATCAGCCGGGAGGTGGGCGCACTCCTCGCGGCCGTCGGCGCGGCCCTCGCCGCCGTCGGGCTCGCGCTCGCGCTGGACGGTCCGGCCCTGGTCGCCGCCTGGTCGGCGGAGGCGGTTCTGATGGCCTGGGTCGGGCGACGTACCGGAGACGCACGGGCGTATCTCGGCAGCGCGGTCTTCCTCGCACTCGCCGCCGGGCACACGCTCAGGTTCGAGGCGCGGCCCGACGCCCTCGCGTTCGGGCTCGACTCGGTGCCGCGCGCCGTCGCGGCGGTCGCCCTCGTCGTCGCGGCACTCGCGCTGATCTCGCGGCTGCTCCCCACGGAGGAGCGGGCCCGCGAGGTGAGCACGCTCCGCGGAGTCGCCGTGGTCTTCGGGCTCTACCTTGCGTCGCAGCTCGTCGTCGACCTGGCCGGAGCGCACCCGCACGGCGTCACGCAGACGTCGCAGCTCGCGCTATCGGCATTCTGGGCGGTGCTGGGCTTCGGCTCGCTCGTCGGAGGGCTCGTCCGCGACCTGAAGCCGCTGCGGCTCGCCGGGCTCGGGCTGCTCGCGCTCGCGGTCGGCAAGGTCTTCATCGTCGACCTTGCCGCGCTCGAGTCGATCTGGCGCGTCGCGTCGTTCCTCGCGCTCGGCCTCCTCCTGCTCGCGGGCGCGTTCGCGTACGAGCGCGTCCGGGGCGCGGAGCGGACGTGATCGTCCTGCTCGCAGCGCTCGTCGCCGTCGCTGCGCCGGTGCAGCAGCAGCTCGCGTTCGAGCGGCAGCTCCGGCCGGCGGGGCACGGTCCTGTGCAGCTCGAGCCGGACGGGCCGATGTTCGCGCACGCAAGGCCCGGCTTCCCGGATCTGCGCATCGTCGACTCCCGCGGTGAGCAGGTGCCATGGCGCCCGCTACCGGCACCGCCGGCGGCTCAGACGCGGCCGTTGCCTGTGCTCGACAGCGGCCGCCGCGACGGCGTCGCGGTTGCGCGCCTTGATCTCGGCGCGGGTCACGCCCCGGTCGACCACGTGACCTTGCAGGTGCCGGACACGCGCTTCGTCGGCAGCGCGACGGCGGCGGGAAGCGACGATCGTCGCACGTGGACGCGCCTTTCGACGACGCAGATCTACGCGGTCGGCGGCGCTGTGCCCGCCCGTAGCACGACGCTCGTGCTGCCGCCGACGACATTCCGGTACCTCGAGGTGCGCGCGATGCACGTCACGCGCATCGAAGGCGCGACCGTGACCGGCACGCCGCGCAGACCGCCGCTGCACCGACTGCCTGCGCGCGTGAAGGCGGGTGACGAGGTCGTTGTCGTCGATCTGCGGTACCGCAACGTGCCCATCGACCAACTCCGGATCTCCTCGTCGACGCCCCGCTACGCGCGGCGGTTCACCGTCGAGGTGGGCGGTGCGGTCGTAGCCGCCGGGGAGCTGGTGCGAGTCGGCCGCGCGCGCCAGACGATCGTGCCGCTCTCGACGCGTGCCCGCATCATCCGGATCCGCATCGAGAACGGCGACGACCCGCCGTTGCGCGGCATCAAGGTCGAGGCGCTGGCGAGGCCGCGCACGTTGCTCGTCGAAGGCGGTCGCACCCGCCCGCTGACGATCTACTACGGCGGGACCGTGCGGGCGCCGTCGTACGACTACGCGCGTCTCCCGCGCTCGGCGCTCGCGCTCGACCGCTCGCGTCCCGGGACGCTCGGTGCCGAGCGACCGAACCCCGACTACGCGGTCGTCGACGCGCGGAGCTTCTTTGCTCGGCACGGATCGCTCGTCACGCTCGCGCTCGTGCTCGCGGCGGCCGCGGTGATCGGTGCGGCTGGACTTGCCCTGCGCCGCAGGTGAGCGTCGAGCGCCTTGCCCGGCTCGTCGAGGAGGGGCAGCCGTGCGTCGTCCTCACCGGCGCCGGGATCAGCACGGAATCGGGGATCCCAGATTTTCGCTCGCGCACCGGCATCTGGGCGCGCTACGACCCGATGGAGTACGCGACGATCGACGCGTTCCTCGCCGATCCGGTGAAGGTGTGGGACTTCTACGGCAAGCGACTGCACGTCCTGCGTGACGCCGAGCCGAACGACGGCCACCGGGCACTCGCCGAGTTGGAGGGTCGCGGCTGGGTGAGCGCGGTGATCACCCAGAACGTCGACCGGTTGCACGAGCGGGCCGGCACGCGCGCGCTCGTCGAGGTGCACGGCTCGATCCGCACGTCGAGCTGCCTCGACTGCGGCACCGTCGTGCCCTTTGACGAGGTCGTCCAGCTGCTCGAGGACGCGCCTGCTCCCGCGTGCCCGTCGTGCGGCCGCGTGCTCAAGCCGGACGTGGTCATGTTCGGCGAGCTGCTCCCGGGCGCCGCGATCGCGCGCGCGTCGCAGCTTGCGTCGGAGGCGGGGCTGCTGCTCGTCGTCGGGTCGACGCTCGAGGTCTACCCCGTGGCGGGCCTCCCGCTCGAGACGCTCGCAGCGGGCGGGAGCCTCGCGATCGTCAACCGCGGGCGCACGCCGCTCGACGGGCGCGCAGCGTTGACGATCGACGGCGGCGCAGGCGAGACGCTGCGTGCGCTCGCGGCGTTCTTACCCGCCCGCGGGTAGCGACGCGGCGAAGATCGCCTGGCGCAGCCTGCCCTTGAGCGGCGACGTCGCCAGCGCGAACACGGGCACGACGCGGTCGCCTGCGAACGAGGTCGAGAAGTAGTCGCCGACCATTCGACCGCCCTCGGCGCGCGGCAGCCAGTCGGTCGAGAACGGCTGCGCGTGCAGCCGCCGCGGCGCCGACCAGGTCGAGCCGCCGTCCGATGACGTCGTGAAGCCGATGCCGAGCGTGCAGGGGCCCTTCGGGCACGCGGTCGGCCTGTCGTACGCGTACACGAGCGCCAGCCGCCCAGGCCGGGCGGGATCCGCCGCGAGGCCCGGGATGAACACGTTGAGGGCCGAGGACACCGGTGCGATCGGCACGCGAGCGGGTGCGGCCCACGTCAGGCCGCCGTCCGGTGAGGTGGAGATGACGATGTCGTTCTCGGCGCAACCGGCGTGGAAGCGGCAGTCGTGCCACGACGCGTAGATCGTCCCGGCGGAGTCGATGTCCACCGACGGGAGAGCGATCGCCCGCATCGGGTCGTTGTCGTGCGCCTGGAGGCTCGACACGGTCGTGCGCGTGAACGTCGCGCCGCCGTCGGTCGACCTGACTGCGACGATCGACCCGATGAGCGCGGCCTCTCCGTTGTAATCCCCCGCGACGACGACGAGCGTGCCGTCCGCGCGCACGACCGGCTGCGTGCCGACGAGGGTCGACGTCGATCGGATCGGCGGCGACCAGGTCACCCCGCCGTCGTTGCTGAACTGGCTGACGGTCTCGTTGAGCTGGTCGTCCGTGTACTCGGCGTAGCACCGGCCGCGGAAGGGGCTCGCGGCGCCGTTGTCGCAGACGACCCAGTCCTTGTCGAGCAGCGGGCCGCTCGCCACGTTGACCGGCGGCGACCAGTGCGCGCCGTCCGTCGAGCGCGCAACGTAGACGTGCGAGCTCGTGGGCTCGAGTGTGAGCGTGCCGACGAGCCATACGCCGTGTAGCGCGTCGTACGCGACGGTCGGATCGGAGGCGGCGGTCTCCGGCCCCGCGGGCTGAGACTCGATCGTCACGCTCGGCAGCGCGCTACGCTGCCACGTCCGGCCGGCGTCGCGTGACACAGCCGTGCCGATGTTGGTGGCCGCGCCTGCCGCGCGCCGTCCGAGCTGGAACGCGGTCACGATCGTCGAGCCGAAGGAGAAGCTGTCCGGTTCGACCGCCGTCTCGTGCTGACTGTCGGAGCTCAGATAGGGGTCGACGGACAGGCGGCGTACGACCGTCTCGCAGTTCGCGACGCGGTCTCCGAGGTCGGCGCTCACGACGTCGTTGCCCGCGCCGCAGTCGACCTGGTCGATGCCGCCGAACGCCGCCTGGACGAAGTCGCTGCCGCCGCCCGCCGTGATCCGGTCCGGGGACGGGCTCCCGAGCAGCAGCTCGCTTCGCAGCGTCCCGTGGATCGTCGCCGCGGCCGCCGGCGCGGCGAGGACGAGCGCGAGCAGGAGGACGAGACGGCGCATCGGCCGGCCACAGTACCCGAGCGCGCCCGGAGTATCCTCACTCCGTGTGAGGGTGCACGAGGTCGACGTGCTCGTGGTCGGGAGCGGCTTCGGCGGCAGCGTCGCCGCGCTACGACTCACCGAGAAGGGCTACCGCGTGGCCGTGCTCGAGTCGGGACGCCGCTTCGGCCCGCACGACTTCGCGCGCACGAACTGGAACCTGCGCCGCTACCTGTTCATGCCGAAGCTCGGCCTGCGCGGCATCCAGCGCATGACGCTGCTCGACGACCTGCTCGTGCTCTCCGGCGCGGGCGTGGGCGGCGGGTCGCTCGGCTACGCCAACACGCTCTACGAGCCGCTCGACCCCTTCTTCGACGACCGGCAGTGGGTCGGCATCGCCGACTGGCGCGACGAGCTCGATCCGTGCTACACGCGTGCCCGCGAAATGCTCGGCGGCGTCGAGACGCCGTTCGAGTCGCACGCGGAAGACGTCGTGCGTGAGGTCGCGCGCCGCATGGACGTCGAGGACACATTTCGGCGCACCGTCGTCGCGGTCGACTTCGACCGCTGCACCCTGTGCGGCGGCTGCATGGTCGGCTGCCGCTACGAGGCGAAGAACACCCTCGACCGCAACTATCTGCGCCTCGCCGAGCAGGGCGGGGCCGTCGTGCACCCGGAGCGGGAGGCGACGCTGCTGCGCAAAGCCGGCCGCGGCTGGGAGGTCGAGACCGTGCACCCGGGCGCCTGGGTGCGTAAGCGGCGCGAGCTCTTCCGGGCCGAGCAGGTCGTGCTCGCGGCCGGCGTGCTCGGCACGCTGAAGCTGCTCTTCCGGTCCGGGCTGGGCGGTCCGAATCTCGGCATGCTCGTGCGCTCGAACTCCGAGGCGATCGTCGGCGCGAGCGCACGCGACGCGTCCGTCGATTACTCGGAGGGCATCGCGATCGGCTCGTCGTTCCGGCCGAGCGCCGACACGCGCATCGAGCCGGTGCGCTACCCGAAGGGCTCGAGCATGATGGGTCTCTTCTCGACCATTCTCGTGGACGGTGGGGGGCGAACGCCGCGGCCGCTGCGCTGGGTCGCGTCCGGCGCGCGCCACCCGTGGCGGTTCCTGCGCTCCCATTGGGTGCGGCGCTGGGCGGAGCGGACCGTGCTGCTGCTCGTGATGCAGGCGCGCGACAACTCGGTGCGCGTCCGGTGGACGGGGCGGCGGCTGCGCACCGAGCGCGGCTCTGACCCCCGTGGCGAGTCGACGCCGACCTGGATCCCGGAGGCGAACGCGGCCGCGCGCATCGCCGCCGACGTGATGGGTGGGCTCCCCGGCTCGGGGCTCAACGAAGTGCTGCTGAACCGTCCGTTCACCGCGCACATCCTCGGCGGCGCGCCGATCGGCGACTCGCCCGAGACGGGCGTGCTCGACGCCTGGCACCGCGTCTGGGCGGAAGAGGGGCTCCACGTCGTCGACGGCGCGGCGGTAAGCGCGAACCTCGGCGCCAACCCGTCGCTGACGATCGCGGCGCAGGCCGAACGGGCGCTCGCCTTCTGGCCGAACCGCGGTGAGCAGGATCCGCGCCCGCCGCTCGGCACGCGTTACGAGCGCATCGAGCCGGTGGCACCGCGGTCTCCCGCGCTGCCTGAAGAGGCGCTCAGCCCCGGCTAACCGCTCACTACGCCGCCGCGCGGCGCAGCGGCCGCTCGGCGAGCACGCGGTCGCAGCCGCTGCAGACGGTGCGCTCGAGCTCGTACGGGATGCCCGCCCGGCGGACGACGACATGCGTGCTCACGGCGCGATGCCGGTGGGGAAGCCTCACACGACGACCATGCATCTCCATGCACTGTATGGAGTCGCCAGGACGACGGAAAAGTTGAGAGATCTCACTGCGATGAGTGTCACCCGTCGGCATTTCGGCGTTCTTCCCGGTGCTGACCGGCTAGGCGCAGGGCGGGCGATGACGTGCTGAAACGCCAGTTCGCGGCGACACCCGTGGGCGCACCCGTCATCATCCGTCCGTGAAGCGGATTGCGATCGTCGGCATCGTCGCCGTGATTGCGGCAATCGTCGCCGTCGTCGCGTTCGGCGTGCTCGGGCCGGACCCGGAGAAGCAGTCGCGTACCGACGGGTGCGGGCGCAGCCGCCAGCTCGAGTTCACGCGCCAATCTCCGGGCTGGGTCTACGTCAACGACAAGGAGTTTCCGGCGAGCGGGCCGGCGCCTCCGACGCAGTGGCTCTCGGGCCTCGTCCAGGCGTATCGCAACCTGCCGGACGCGTCGCATCCCTCCGGCGGTGATGACCCGACGACGCACGACTCATTCGACCTGAACTTCAACGTCGTGCCCGATCCGGGGTACGAGCAGCTGCTGGGCGGGCTCGCAGAGGCCGACACCGGCAACTTCGAAGGCGAAGGGGAGGAGAAGGGCCGCATTCATCTCGAGCGCGAGTCCGCCTCCCTGCCGTCGTGGTCGTGGCCGGAGGTTGGAGACCACGTGCAGGTGATGGGGTCGTGGGTCTGGGACTGCGGCCACTGGGACCCGGGTGGTGAGCGCACGGAGATCCACCCCTATCGCGCGATCTGGGACACGCGCACACCGTCGCCGCGTAGCCCGTACGGCGAGTCCGAGGGCGATCTATACGTCTCGACCGATGCGACGCCTGCGGGGCAGTCCGCGGAGTGCGCGCACACGACGAAGGGCGACCCCGCGGCGTACAAGGCGTGTTCGTTCTCCAACTCGAACTGGCTCGACGTGAGCGGCGACTACGCGCTCACTCTCGACGCGCCGCCGCGGCCGCCGGGAGCGACGCACCTCGCGATCCGCGTCGTCGATCGCGGCTCGACCGAGAGCCCGAGCTGGGTCTCGACGATCGCCGGCGGGAAGTTGACGCTGCGCTTCCACCTCGATGCGACGGCGGGCACGCGGCTCGTCGTCGCGAAGCAGGTGTTCCTCGGCTGGCGGCCGCTACGCGCCGCGGCGCTGCCGCGTCACCTGCGCGTCACGTTCACGAAGCTGCTGACCCGCCGTGCGATGGACCCCGGCTGTCCGAACAGCCAGTCGGCGTGCGGCAGCGTCCAGACGATGCTCGGCGACCAGATCACGAAGGGTCCGGGCGAGCTGCTCGTCTACACCGACGTGGCGGGCGTCTGGACGCTCTGGCCGCGCGTGCTTCCCGCGCAGGACGGACGCGTGTTCAAGCTCGCCTACTCGACCGACGTGTACGTCCAGCCGAGTCGGGCGTGGCGCCTTTTCGTCTTCCCGCACGAGTGCGACTTCGGCGTTGCGACGTGGAGCAATCCCGACCAGCCGATGGCGCCGTGCCCCAAGACGAGGGAGTTTGGGAACTTCAGCGGCGACGACGTTCCGGGTGAGATCGTCGTCGGCTACCGCGGCGTCCAGGCGGTCGGCGCGCACGCAGCGAACGGCAGTCTCGAGCCTCCGTCGACGTGCCCGCCGTCGAACAAGCAGGGTTGCTACCGGCTGTGGTGGACCGTGACGCTCGTCCGTGACGAGCTCTCGCGCGCGAAGCATCTGCGTTAGCGGAAGCGCCGCACGGGATATCGTGCGGGTAGCAACCCGAGGAGGGCCCATGGCCGGAAAGCGCAGGACCGATCTGCTGGGACGTCTCGCCGACATGAGCGAGGAGGCCATTCAGCGCCTGAGCGACACGCCGGGAGCGGACAAGGTGCTCGGCGCGATGAACGCGCTGCGGGATCGCACCGACGAGCTGCAGAAGCGCGTCCGCGGCGTCGAGACGCTCGAGCAGCGGCTCGCGGCGCTCGAGCGCAAGGTCGACAAGCTCGTGAAGAGCGGCGGCTCGACGGCCTCGAGCACGACGAGGAAGAGCACGAAGGCCACGAGCACGAAGAGCTCGGGCGGGACGGCGGCGAAGAAGAGCTAGAGGCTTGATGTGGACTAGACGTGCGTGCGGGGATGGGCCAGACCAAGCGGTTCGGTCGGATCCGGCGCAGTGCATAGCGGTCCTACGTGCAAGCCGGATCCGGGCGAGACGCGCCGTGTCTGGCACACCAGCCGTGCGTGCGGCCAATTCACATCAGGCCTCTAGAGCCCGGCGCGGCGCACAGCCCAGATCGGCAGGCAGAGCAGCAGGGCGAGCAGCAAGCCGCCCGCGATGTCGCTCGGGACGTGGAAGCCGCCGAGCTCGAGCAGCACGAGCGACGCGGCCGCCCAGGCTGCGATCCACCGGCGTGCGAGCGGCCAGACCGCCGCCACGGCTGCGGCGAGGAGCACCGACCGCAGGGTGTGCCCGCTCGGGTAGGACGACTGGAAGGCGATCAGCGCGTCGCCGTGCGCGTGGAGCAGCGGCCGCGCCAGTGTCGCCTTGCAGAGCACCTCGACCGCGTTGCCGGCGAGCCACGTGCCGCCCCAGGCAAGCGCCGCCCGCCTCAGGTCGCGCCGCCAGAGCGCGAGGCAGCACAAGCCGGCGAGGGCCGACGCGACGAGCGCCTGCGCGGGCAGCGTCACGACGTTCGCGACGACGTCGAGCCAAGTCGCCCAGCTCGCGTGCCGCAGTGGGACGGCCGCGTCGGCGAACGACGGCCTCCGGCTGCCGTCGGTGAGGCCCGGCATCAGGTGGTCGACCGACCACTGGTCGAGCCCGTTCAGCGTCCCCGTCGCGACGAGCACGGCGAGCGTTGCGAACGCCGCCGTGAGAGCGACCGCGAGCGCCCCCTTACGCCGGGACACGATTACGCCGGGACACGCACGCGTAAGGCGCGGGGCACGATCTCGAAGCGGGCAGGCGTCGTGCCGACCTGCTCGCCGTCGAGCTCGATCGGCAGCCGCTCCGGCGCGTCGACCGTGACCGACTTCGCCCGCACCAGCTCGATCTTCGGGTGCGCGAGGTAGGTGCCCTTGTAGATCTTCGGCGCGGTGGTGACGAAGTCGCGCTTGTTGATGTCGCCGATCAGCACGACATCGAACAGGCCGTCGTCGGGTTCCGCCTCAGGTGCGAGCAGCATCGCTCCGCCGTGCCAGCGCCCGTTCGCGACGATCACGTCGTGCATGCGCGCTTCGCGCTGCTCGCCGCCGTCGAGCTCCACGTGCACCAGCGTGTTCTGCCATTCGAGGAAGACGCGAACGAGCGTATAGAAGAAGGTCGCCTTGCCGCCGAGCGCTTTCGACATGCCGTTCGCACGTTGTGCGACCGCGGCGCTCATCCCGACGCTGCCGACGTTCGCGAGGTAGCGCTCCGCGTCCCGGCCGTCCCACGTGCGATACGAGACGCGGCCGACGTCGATCGTGCGCGTCGCGCCCGAGAGCGCCGTGCGAACGGCGTCCTCGAAGCGATTCGGGATCGCATACGTGCGGACGAAGTCCACGCCGGTGCCGAGCGGGATCGTCGCGAGCTCCGCCGCCGCGCCGGCCCGCATCAACCCGTTCACCGTCTCGTTGAGCGTCCCGTCGCCGCCGACCGCGACGACGAGCTCGGCACCGTCGCGCGCGGCACGCTCCGCGAGCTCGATCAGGTGCCCCGGTCGCTCCGAGAAGAGCGTCTCGCCCTGGAGGCCGAGCTGGTCCGCGCGATGCACGAGCTCGGGCCAGCGCTTCCCGGTCGAGCCGTTGCTCGACGCAGGATTGACGAGGAAGACGACCGGACTACGCAGGGCTGCTGAACTACGTCGAGGTGACCGTCGCGAGCGCGACGCGCGTCATCCGGTCGACCGCCGCCCGCATCTCGTCGTCGGTGATCCGCGTGAACTCGCCTTCGACCACGATGTCGCTGACGATGAGCAGGCAGCCGGCCTGCACCTTGCGCAGCCCGCCGAGCGTGAAGAGGATCGCGGCCTCCATCTCGACGGCGAGGACGCCGCGGTCCGACCAGCGCTGGTACTGCTCGGCGTCGGGGTTGTAGAAGACGTCGCTCGAGACGACGGAGCCGACGTGGATCGGCTGGCCGATCTCCTTCGCCGCGTGCACCGCGCCGTGGACGAGCCCCCAGTCGGCCGTCGGGGCGTGCGGCTCCTTCACGTACGTGTTCGTCGTCCCGTCCTGCGGCACGGCGGAGAGCGCGACGATCATGTCGCCCAGCGCATGGTGGGGCTGCAGGCCGCCGCACGTGCCGACGCGCAGGAGCTTCTTGCACCCGAGCATCACGAGCTCCTCGATCACGATCGCGGCCGACGGGCAACCCATGCCGGTGGCCTGCACCGAGACCGGCTTTCCCTCCCACGTGCCGCGGAAGCCGAGCATCCCGCGCTCGGAGTTCGTCTGGACGACATCCTCGAGATACGTGTCGGCGATGTACTGCGCGCGCAGCGGGTCGCCGGGAAGCAGGACTGCTTCTGCGTAGTCGCCGGGCTCGGCGCGAACGTGAATAGGCATGGCGGCAACCCTAACGACTAAGAGGTTTGGCTGATCCACACCAAGCCTCTACGTCCGCCTGAGATGATCCGACGGTGCGGTCGGTCACGCCCACGCTCGACCAGGTGCTCGTCTTCTGCGCGGAGCAGCCGATCGAGCGCGTCTTCCTCGAAGACATCGCCCGGCGGGGCCTGGGGCGCTTCTCGGCGCTCGAGGAGGACGGCCGGCTCATCGCGCTCTGCCACGTCGGGGCCAACGTCGTTCCTTCCGGGGAGGGCACGGCGTCCTTCGCCGACGCGACCGTTCGCGGGCAGGCGCGGATGATCATCGGCGAGGAGCGGGCGGTCGGCGACCTCTGGGACGCGGCGCGGGCGCGGATGCCGGCGCCGCGCGACGACCGGCCGGGGCAACCCGTGTACGTGCTCGACGAGCCTCCCGAGCCCGGCGGCACGGGCCTGCGCCGGGCGACCTCCGGAGACCTCGACCTGCTCGTACCCGCCTGTGCGGCGGCGCACCGCGAGGAGATCGGCATTGACCCGCTGCAGCGCGACCCCGAAGGGTTTCGCTGGCGCACCCGGGCGCAGGTTGAGGAGGGCCGGTCGTGGATCTGGCTCGAGGACGGTGTCATCCGCTTCAAGGCGGAGGCGTCGGCCTGGACGCCGGTGGCCGTCCAGCTGCAACAGGTGTGGGTCGACCCCGTGTCGCGTAACCGCGGCGACGCGAAGCGCGCCATGCGCGACCTCTGCCGCCTGCTGCTCGAGCAGGTGCCAGCCGTGTGCCTCTTCGTCCGGCCGGAGAACGCCGCGGCGATCAGCGTCTACGAGGGGATCGGCATGCGCCGGACGATCTCGTACCGCTCGCTCATCTTCTAGCGTGGTCAGACCACAAGCCGCACGCTTTTACCGGCGACTTACACGCGGGCGTCGGCGGGCCTTACCGAACCGACCCATGGTCAGGGGCAGCGAGAGCGACAGGCAGCCCGTGTCGGAGGACGTGCAGGCCGCACAGCTCACGGCCGCGGTGGAGCTCGCGTACTGTCAGCCTGCGGTGGGAGGCTTCTTCAACTTCGAGCTGCGAGACGAGCCGGAGCTCTCGGGGTGGCAGTCCGGCCTGCTCCGCCCCGACTGGAGCTCCAAGCCGGCATACGCGTCGTACCTCCAGGCGATCGCCGCCGTTCGAACCGGCGCAATCTCCTGCGCGCCGCACTGATGCAGACGCTGATCCTCGCGCGCCACGGCGAGTCGGAGTACAGCGCCCGCGGCCTGCTGAACGGCGATGTGTCGGTCGCGGTGGGATTGACCGAAGCGGGGGAGGCGCAGGCGCGCGCACTCGGAGCGGCTTTGCGCGAGACGCAGATCGACCTCTGCGTGACGACGGAGTTCGGCCGCACGCACCGCACGGCAGAGCTCGTTCTCGGCGGCCGTGAGGTCCCGCTCGAGATCTGGCCCGATCTAAACGACCCACACGCGGGCTCGTTCGAGGGACTGCCCATTGCCGACTACCTCGTCTGGGCGCGGCTCGCCGACTCGGCGGAGCCGGTGCCGGGAGGCGGGCAGAGCCGGCACGCGGTCGTGACGCGCTGCGCCCGCGCGTACCGGGCACTGCTGGAGCGGTTGGAGCCGACGATCCTCGTCGTGCTGCATGCGCTGCCGCTCGCCTATCTGCTCGGCGCGCTCGAGGGAGCGGCGCCGGCCCCGCGAATGAGTCGCACGATCGAGTACGCCGACGCATATTCCGTCGAGGCCGAAGCGCTCCGCGATGCAGTGGTGGTTCTGGAGGCATGGTGCGCCGCTCCCGGCTGGTGAAGTACGGAAGTCAACCCCAATCGAGTGATCGGCCCACCCGTGCGCCCGCCGATGCTGGTGTCAGTGCAGATCCGACGTCTCATTGCGGCGACGTTGGCTTGTGCAGCCGTTGTCTTCGGGGTCACCTTCCTCTTCGGTAGCGGCCGCGCGCAGGCCGGGCAGCGCCAGGTGACCCACACCTGCTCGGCACCGGATCGGCAGTTCCTCGACACGGTCTCGACGAACATGTTCCAGCTCGCGTACTGGTCGGACGCGCTCGTGCACGACGACGTCGCGCCCGGTGTCGTGGTCAAGCAGGCGCGCGCGGAGGCTGCACAGGTCGACGCCACACGTCCTACCGATCCGACCTTTGAGCAGACGCGTGGGCTCTTGCGGGCGATGCTCACGGCATATGCGCATGCGATCGCCGCGAAGATGCACGGCGGCAACGCGGGCGCCCCGATGCGAACGGCGTACCTGCTGGCAAATGGGGTGCACGACCTCCTCGCGGGCGCTCAGCCCGCGCTCGCCGCGCGCGGGTGCGATCCGGCGCCGCTTCTCCGCTGAGGAGTCACAATCGGCATGTGGACGCCGACGCCCTGCGACAGCGGATCGAGGAGCACGTTCGCCGGCACGAGCTGATCGAGCCCGGTGGGCGGGTCTGCTGCCTCGTCTCGGGTGGCGCGGACTCCACCTGCCTCTGGCACGCCCTCGGTGCGCTCGGCTACCCGGTCTCGGCGTTGCACGTGAATCACAAGCTCCGCGGCGCCGACTCCGAGGCGGACGCCCGCTTCTGCGCGGAGGCGCTCGGCGCTGAGGTCGTCGAGCTCGACGGCAGCGGCCTGACCGAGGCCGAGCTGCGGGAGCAGCGGTACTCGCTCGACCGGGAGACAACCCGGGCGACGGGGCACACAGCCTCCGATCAGGTGGAGACGATCCTTTACCGGCTCGTCTCGCGCGGCACCGCGACAGGCATCGAGCTTCGCCGTGCCGACGGCGTCGTCCGCCCGCTCCTCGGCGTCTGGCGCGCCGAGACCGAGGAGTACTGCAGCGCCGAAGGGCTCGAGTTCCGGCTGGACGCGAGCAACGCCGACACGAAGCGCGGCCTCATCCGCGACGAGATCCTGCCCCTGCTGCGGCGCCTCCATCCCGCCGCCGACGACAACGTCCTGCGTGCGCTCGACGTGCGGGCGACGCTCCCGCCCGCGCTCGCCGAGCTGCTCTCCTCGCCGGCCGGCTCGAAGCGCGTCGACCTCGGCGGGGGCATCCAGGCGGTGCGTGAGTACGACCGGCTCTGGCTCGAGGACGGGCCGGTCGACCTCGCCGGCGAGGTGCGCTGGGGACAGTGGAGCATTCGCTCGGAGCTGGCAGGGCTTAAGGTACGAGGCTGGAGGCCCGGCGACCGGCTCGCCGGGCGGAAAAAGAAGATCCAGGACCTGTTCGTCGACGCGAAGATCCCCCGTTCCGAGCGCGAGTCGTGGCCGCTGGTCGTCCGCGGCGACGTCGTCGTAGCCGTGCCCGGGATCCTCGACGCGCCCGGCATCCAGGCGACGCGCGAGGTGAGTGGGTGAGCGCCGCCGAGCTCGAGCGCGCCGTCACCGAGGTCCTCATCGACCGGGACGTCCTCCAGCGGCGCATCCACGAGCTCGGCGAGGAGATCTCCTCCGACTACGCGGGGCGCGACCTGCTCCTCATCGGCGTGCTCAAGGGCGCCGTCTTCTTCATGGCGGATCTGATGCGCAACCTGACGATCCCGTGCGAGATCGACTTCATGGCGATCTCGAGCTACGGCGACTCGACCGACTCGTCCGGCGTCGTGCGGATCCTCAAGGACCTCGACATCAACATCGAAGGCCGCGACGTGCTCATCGTCGAGGACATCATCGACTCCGGCCTCACGCTCTCCTATCTGATGCGCAACCTCGAGGCTCGGGAGCCGGCGAGCCTCGAGATCTGCGCGCTCCTGACGAAGCCCGATCGGCGCGAGACCGAGGTGCCCGTCCACTACATCGGCTTCGAGATCCCCAATCGCTTCGTGATCGGCTACGGGCTCGACTATGCGGAGCGATACCGCAACCTGCCCTACGTCGGAGTCCTCGATCCGAGGCTGATTCCGGAAGGGCACTGACCCCCCGCATCGAAGCGGGGTTGATCCCCGGGCGAACCTGGGTAATCACCCCATGTCAGCTACCCTTTTTCCAGAAAAGCTGTGAACCGTTTCTTCCGTAGCGCGCTCTTCCCGCTGATCATCATCGCAGCGCTCGTCTGGCTGGCTCTCCAGACCCTCGGGAACCGCAACGCGAAGGTCGTGAAGGAGACGACGTCGCAGGTCTACAACCTCGTCAGCACTCCTGGGGGCCCCGGCCAGATCGACGGACCGGTGAAGATCAACCCGAGCAAGCAGGAGCTCGCGCTCACCCTCACCGACGGAAAGAAGATCGTCGTGCACTACGCGACGGCCCAGTCCGAGGCGGCGCTCGAGCAGGCGATGCTGAAGCACAACGTCCCGTTCGACTCGAAGGGCGTCGGCTCGTCGCCCTGGTGGTCGATCCTCACGAGCCTGCTTCCGTTCGTGCTGCTGATCGGCTTCTGGATCTTCCTGATGAACCAGATGCAGGGCGGCGGCTCGAAGGTGATGAGCTTCGGCAAGTCGCGCGCGAAGCGCATGACGCCGGACGCGCCGAAGACCAGCTTCAAGGACGTCGCC